>JAWOCD010000110.1:0-117022 GCA_046483985.1 Promethearchaeia archaeon | reverse complement strand
TCGAAATACCCCTTTAGAACACCTTTATCGATCAAATTAATCATATAACGTTTGATAATCTTTTTAGGGATTTTAAAATTATCGGAGAGTGTACTCAGACTTACTCGGCGATGGGCGGTTAAATGTTTTCCAAGATTTTGCTTGAAAAATTCCATTCGCTTTTCTTTCATACTTTTTATCTCAAAATCCTCATTAATCTCAAAGATATTATTTTTTAACTCCCCTTTTAACAACCCTTGAGAAATTAAATCACGGAGATAATTTTTTATAAAAAGGAGATTAATATTGTATTTATTTGAAAGAGTAAGAATATCAATCTGCCTTTTACCCTCTATTTCTTTAAAGAAATTTTTCTTAAATTCGGTACGTGCATATTTTGCTTTGATCTTTTTTCCAAACTTTAAAAGATAGATGACTAAGTAAGGCATACTAAAAAAAAGAATGACAAAGATGATTGAGAGCCGGAGGCTCCACAATCCGAATACGGTTTTAATATTATAAATTTCCAAAGAAAGAAGCTCGAAAATAGTTATGACTGAGAAGATGAGAAATGAAATGAGGAGTGCTCCCTCTACAAGGGAAATTAACTGGGTATCTTTCAGTTCCTTAATTTTTTCTTTTAACGAGTACATGTTAATAAATTACTCAAAAATTATTATTTATCTATCTTTCTTTGAACTACCACACCCTAACGAGTGAGGGATTCGTAATTCCTTGGAAATATCTTGCCTAAGTGCACAGGTCTTACAGATGCTCCAAACGCTAACCCCGCAGTCCCTGCGGTTACACGATGAACTTGGTTATCGTCCATCAATAATTTTATAGGATTAATCGTTTATAAATGTATGTGCGATTCATCCCCGCCGTGAAGGTCGGGCTTTCTCGCACTTGAGTGGTAAAAATTATTAATTATTGTTATCAATTTATTACTATGGATCATTCTTTCTTTTTAGCTGCTGTTGATTTAATGTCATTATTTACTGGGAAAGCTCTGATTACTACTTTCGGAGAGATTCTCACAGCCTTTCTGGGTGGAGTAGGAGGAGGAATAATGGGAGGCACAGTAAGTAGCTCAAGTGAGGTTTATTTATAATGATTTTTAATACTTCTATTAACATCGTTAATTTAATGTGGGGGATAATTTTTTCTGCTGGTGCAAGTTTTCTATTTGCCTTGGGGATTGCTTTACAGAAGAAAGCAGTAAGTAACATGGAAGAGATCAAATTAAACAAAATGAACTCCATTAAAGAGATGTTTCAGAATCACCTCTGGGTTGTGGGGATCTTATTAGCCTTCTCAGGATGGTTACCGTATTTAATTGTTACTGGTCTTATTGGCGTCGCCCTCACTCAGCCTCTAGTTCTTGGACTGCAATTGGCATTCGTTGTAATATTAGGCGTAAAAATGTTAAATGAAAAGCTCAAACCTATTGAGAAAATAGGCTTTATTATCATCCTTGTATCACCGCTTTTTATAGCATTAGGAAACGTAAGCCCTCCGGACGTGAATATCGCCCAATCTGATTTTCAAATTAACTTCATAATTATTATGATCATATACTTCAGCCTTTTAAGTGTTCTAGGAGTCCTAGGGTATAAAGTGAAGGATCATATCGTTATATCTGGATTATCGATGGCATTGGTCTCTGGAATTTTGTTCGGAATTGGAGCCCTTTTGAACCAAGTGGGCGTGGTTTTATTACAAAATCACTTCACATTATTGGTACTTGGATTAGTGTTCTTCTTGATAATGTTTGTGTGCAATGTGCTAGCAACTGGGGTTCAGCAAATTGCGTTCCAAAAAAGTAAGGTGGGGGTGGCATTCGGGTTGCAGGCCACTTCAAATCTTCTGCTTGCCGTTATAGGGGGGATCATTGCATTCAATCAACAAGTAAATTTTCCTCCATTCTTTATCCTCGGAATTATTATGATTATTACGGGTAATAGCCTCTTGGTCCAATTTCAAGCCAGAATCCAGGAAGTTGATAACATTTCCCATTTAGTGGAAGATTCCGAGAGCTCAAAAGAAACTGAAACTTAATTTTTCATAGAATATTTTTTTAAAGTATGGGAAATATTGCTTTACCTTCAAAAAGAACGGCGCTCAAATTACTGCG
The DNA here is from genome assembly GCA_046483985.1 of Promethearchaeia archaeon. Classification (GTDB taxonomy): domain Archaea; phylum Asgardarchaeota; class Lokiarchaeia; order Sigyniarchaeales; family SOKP01; genus JAWOCD01. Next base: position 114,906 of record JAWOCD010000110.1, on the reverse strand, counting down.
GAAGCATAATATTGGCATCTCAATAAGACAACATTCCATTAAAGTAGCTAATACAGCAAAGGACTTAATGTCAAGAATAAAAAATCCCAAAAAATTAGAGATAAATAAAGATCTTGTTATCATAGGAGCTTTATTACATGATCTAGGGCGATCAAAGACCCATACACTTAAGCATGGATATTTAGGGGGAAAGATAGTAAAAAAGTTAGGATACTCTGAATCCTTATCTCGTATCTGTGAAACCCATATCTTGGGAGGGTTAGATAAAGAGGAGGCTAAAAAAGCAAACTTGCCCCCTAAAGATTTTTTTCCCGAAAAAATTGAAGAAAAAATTGTGTGTCTGGCAGATAAAATGACAATGGGAGATAAAAGAGTAAGTGTAGAAGAGCGGTTTAAATATTGGTTTTCAAAACATGGTAAAAGCGAACTATTATTAAAAAGTAAAAAACGAGTAGAGCAAATTAAAGAGGAAATTGAGACTTTAATGGAGCAAAACAATTAAAAAGACCGACTTTCTTTGATTTTATTAAGAATTCCGTTTTTCTCAACAATTTCCATTAGAAAGGGCGGGAGTTTCTTAAATGGAATTTCTTTATTTTGAGATGTATTGTAAATAAGGCCCTCTTTAAGATTTATTTCTATTTTATCGTCTTGCTTAAAATCAGAATCTTCCCAATCCAGGGTTAGCCCCGGAATTCCATTATTGATTAAATTTCTAAAGTAAATTCTGGCAAATGATTTCGCGATAATTGCCCTAATCCCGAGGATTTTAAATACGTAAACTGCCTCTTCACGTGAACTCCCACATCCAAAATTCTCTCCAGCAACAACGATACACCCTTTTTTCACATTTTCTGAGAAATTTGGGTCAATATTTTCGCACGCACATTCGGCCATATCCTCTGCACATCTCATAGTAAGTACATGACTGGGAACGATATCATCCGTATTTATGTTGTCCCCCATAAGATACACATATCCTTTTTTTTTATCAATCATTTTAATACCTCCCTCGGATCAGTTATTTTTCCTTGAATAGCCGAAGCAGCAACAGTTGCTGGTGAGGCAAGATAAACTTTTGACGATGGAGCACCCATTCTCCCTACAAAATTACGATTTGTACTGCTAATACAGACCTCCTCTTTCCCCAATACACCCATATGTCCCCCAATACACGGGCCGCAAGTGGAATGTCCGACCGCTGCTCCAGCTTTTATAAAAATTTCAATAAGTCCCTCCTTGAGTGCAGCCCTATAAACCTTTTTTGAGGCGGGAATAATAATTAAACGAATTTCCGGATGAACTTTTTGATCTTTCAAAATCTTTGCCGCGATGGATAAATCCTCCAGTCGTCCATTGGTGCAACTTCCTAAAAATGCTTGATCAATCGCCAGACCTCCCACCTCTTCTACGGGAACTCCGTTTCCCGGGCTAAAAGGTTTTGCCACCGTGGGGGTGATATTTCCAAGATCGTATTCATAGGTTTTTTTATACTCTGCATCCACATCGGGTCTCACAAAGTTAAAAGAAGAGCGATCCGTATGCTGCGTTAGCCATTTTTTTAACTTCTGATCGGGTAAAAAAATACCGCATTTTGCCCCCGCCTCGACAACCATATTAGAAACGGTCATTCGGGCATCTATGGAAAGCGATCGACTTCCCTCTCCGTGAAACTCAAGAGATTTATAGAGCGCCCCTTTAGTGGAGATATCATGAATAAACGTTAAAATGAAATCTTTTGACATAACACCCGGGTTTAATTTACCCGTTAAATGAATCTTATAACTTTCTGGTACTTTAAACCATAATTTTCCCGTTGCAAATACCACTGACACATCCGTTGCACCTATGCCCGTGGACAGACAATTTAAGGCGCCATAGGTGGTTGTATGACTATCCGAGCCAACGATTAGCATACCAGGTCTTGAGAATCCCATTTCTGGTAAGACTTGATGGCATATTCCCTTATCTATGCCCATATTATGGATAAAACCATATTTCTTTGCAAATTTTCTGCAATCCTGGTGCATTTCAGCAGCTGAAATAGTTGGGGCGGGCACCCAATGATCCAAGATAAAAAAGATTTTTTCGGGGTCCCAAACCGAATTTAAACCCAATTTTTCATACTCTTTATGGATCCTTCCTCCCAATTGTTCATGGACCATGATTAAATCAATATCTGCTTTAAGAAACTCTCCAGGAGATATTTCAGTACCTTGGGAATGAGTTTTAAGAATCTTCTCAGCTATTGTTAATCCCATCTTTGTTATCAACACACACTAATAATTCATTATTGCATAACTTATGATAATCTCGATCTAGGTTTAAAACTGCTCGTTTTCCAATGGAGCATGCGGTTTTAAGCACTTTAGGGTCCACCTTATCGGGCGTATCTATCTCATCATGGGCATACCGAGCAGCATGGCGGGTTACAATATCCACTGAAGAATATCCCCGTAAATGGAACGGAACGGAATCCGTATGCGCACCAGTTGTGAGGTGAAATCCATGTATTTCTAATCCTTCGTGTTTTGCAGCTTCATCCAAATATTTACTTAGTAAGGGAGCAATCTTTTTTCGAGGGAAGATACCATAAGACTTTAAATACTCTACCCGATTCTTTTTCGGTCTGAGATTGGCTGCGGAAATCATATCAAAATTAATTTGAAAAATCCGTCCCTTGGTAAATTTGTCATCGTGATTATTGACAAAAATTCTTGAGCCCATTGTGCCTAATTCTTCCGCAGAGAATTGACAAAACCATAGATTAAAATGATCTAACGGATGATCCAGAAAAAATTGACTTAGTGCAAATACAATTGCCATTCCAGAACCATTATCACAAGCGCCGGGTGACTTATTATGAGTATTCAAGAACATCAAAAAGACATTGGAAATGAGGATCAGTAAAGTTAACCCAATAATTCCGAGGTCCAAGATAAAAATTTCAATATCCCAAAATTGTATAGAAATACGTGGTATGGGGAATATATTGAGGTTGATGAGGAGGCTGGCGATATAAAATCCTCCTAATAATATTCCCGAAAATAACCAAATCCGATAGAATACGATTCTCCAAGAGGTTTTAAAGGTTTGCGATTTTGAATCTAAATGAGCGGAAATAATAATATCTCCCGCTTCTTGTTCAGTTAACTTCTTTGCTGGGATTTTCGTAAACACATTGGTAGCCTCTAAAATATCACCAAAATATTCGCCCCAAAATCCCATTTTCTCGGGGTGTTTTAAAGCTCTGAGTATTAAAGTCATGATGATAACCATTACTCCAATTATAAAAAAGGTAAAGAAGTAGAATATATATAATAGAAAAATTAAGATTAAAATAACATTAAAACTGAGCAACATGATAAATTTAACAAGTGTGGTGCTGTAAAAATCCGAAAATTCAAAAGGTTCCTTTTCAATTTGATCTTCCTCGTATCCGATCTCTTTAAAAGTCCTATATACTTTTTCTACAGCTTTTTTTTCTCCTTCTGTTCCCGCTAAGCGCGGAAAACTAAATTCCTTTACGTAGTTAAATAATTGTTCCTCAACACAAGAAGATGATTTCTCTTTATTCACATTAAATAACCAAATTAGGAACTTTATTAGTTATATAATTCAAAATCTTTTATGTTTTTCTTTTATCATTAAAGGCAAAAAAATACCCCGTCTTTTAGGGTGAGTATAAATTTTACTCCAATTTTAGCCTAAGAACCGCATTAATCAAAAGAATCAAATAATGGAAACCATATATAAAATGTATGCTTCGGACTAATACTTGAGAATTGAAACAAAATGAATAACAATAGTGGTTTCTAAAGAGTATATTGGTCAGCAGCAGTGGTCTCTAGAACTTAGTTAATTATTACAGAAGAAAATCCTTTTTCAATCAGGATAAAGAAGTTCCATCTATGCAGAACAATAACACAAGCTCTATAAAGAATTAGGGGGTGACCGAGATGTGGTGAGAAGCATAAATATCCTTAAAAAGTATAATCGAGTTCATCGAACCTTCGGGGACGATCCTTTCGGGATGGAAAACAACTCCGAATTGTCTAGTGTGTGTATTAAACAATAGGAAGTACGAATCTCACGCCTTCAGACGTAAGTAGTTCAAGTTTCAAGTTTCTTAAATACAATTTGTTGGATTTTTTCTTGTACTAATTCCAAAATGTTATCCGAATTGATTACATGATAATCTTCTTCTTCAGCACGTTTTAAATAGAGCTTTCGTACCTTTTCAAGAAAGGAAGAATCCTCAAATTTTTCTAAATCGTCTTTATCTTTTCTTGCAAGAGCAATCTCGGTGTCAAGATCCAAGATGATAGTAATATCCGGACGTTCAGCAAATTTATTAATTTTCTTTACCCACTCAACTGTAACCTCTTCTGATTGGGCAGATTGATAAACGATAGATGATTCTTTATATCTATCAGAGATCACAATATATCCCTTATCCATAAATTTCTTAATCTCGTTACGATAATGTAAATCCCTATCTGCGGCAAACATTAAGGCGTCCGTGGTGGGCGGAATTGAGGGATTCTTCAAAAATTTGCGAAGAAGTTTCCCTACTTCACTGAATGAGGGTTCTTGTGTTAAATGTACTTTGTATCCCTTATTTTCCAATGTACTTGCTAAGATTTTACAATGGGTAGAAGATCCACAGCCGTCAATTCCATCAATCACAATAAAAAAGGGTTCTTTTTTAGTCACTTTAATCCCAAGAAAAATAAATTAAATATTATATAAATTTAATATTATTGAATCTCTAACAAAATTAATTAAGACCATGAAAAAAAATAAGGAGAGAAATATAGCATATTGCCAAATCTGTGAAGAATTTGTATATCCCGTGAGAAAGCCAGTAAAAAACCAATATAACACGTTATTTTTTTTGGTGGGCTTAATGACAGCGGGGTTGGGAGTTATTATTTATGCTATTTACCGTTTTATTTTTATGAAAAAAAAATATTGTCCTTATTGTGAAGCAGAATTGAAAGATTTCATCTAATAAGGTTAACCATCCTTAAATAAAAAATAGGTGACCCCCTTACCCCGTTGAGATAAGCGAATATCAATATAGATGGAAATAAATAAAGATAATAAAAGGAAACAAGATAAGATTAAGATCTAAAGATTTAATAGAGTTATTTGTATTAGCTATCATAAGGAATGAAAAAGTAGCAAGAAGAGAGTTTAATAATGACAACCGCAAACCCTGTTGGTTATTGTCCTCATTGTAAACAGAAGGTTCTGATGAAAAAAAAGGATTTCGATATCTGTTTAGGCATTGTTTTATCATTCACCGGGATCGGGATAATTTTCTATTTAATCTATTATTATGCGCAAGATGAGATTAGATGCGTCCACTGTAATTCGATTTGTAAACCCCTTGATTATCAAGAACAAGAGCAAGAGTTGGATTACCAAGAACCAGCCCAAGACCAATTACCCCCTTCATCTGCTACTTCTCAGAACACTGTTAATTATCAGCCCGAAGTAGTTGAGAGCGTTGGAAACTCTCAAAAACATTGTCCATTTTGTGGTTCAAAATTGGATAATAGAGACCAGAAATTCTGCGCAAATTGCGGCAGTAATTTGGAATAATTCTTAAGATCTAATTTTTCCTCTTCAGCCCTAACATTTTTCTTCGTTCAATTTTTAATACGTTTTTTTTCTTTTTAGATTTTTAATTCTTAAAAAAATATATAAATCTATGTATGGCCCAAAGCAAAAGATTTTAATTAGATCGTAATAAAGTTATATTAAATCCATTTGTAAGATGATTTAGATGAATCAAACCTCAAGAGAAGATACGAATAATAAAGATTCTCATATGAATAATTCCGATGACCCGCCGAAGCAAGAGATAAACCTCCAATTTCACTGGTATTTCTTGTCCTTCTTTTTAATTTTTTTAGGTTCATTTTTAATCCCAGGCATTCTACTCACACTCTATATTATATATTTCTACTATCCGTATTTATTATCTACTAATGCTTTTATCCTTATTTTCATTAAACCCAGACCATTGCTAGCTTCTGTCTTTTTACCGTTAGTAATTATGGGGTGTTATGTACTCCACCTCCTGATGGTGGGAGTAATTACCAGAGGGTTATGGGGAATTACGGAGAAAAATTCACCTTCTAAAGAGGGTATAATTCCGAGGAATATTCAGAGTAAAACCTTAAATTATTATCATATCCGGTCATTCATGATTAAGTATCCGAAAAATGCATTTATAAAAGGTCCTTTTCCATGGCTCTTGAATTGGTTTTACAATTTTGTGGGAACTAATAAAATAGGAAAAGGTACAACCATAGAAGAACAATTTGGTGCGGACAAATTCGTAGAGATGGGAGAGGATTGTTATATCGGGGTTAATTCAGGATTCAGTTCCCATTCTTTGGAGGGAATATTTGGAAATCTCTCGTATTTCAAAATAAAGTTAGGAGATAATGTAACTACGGGGGGAATCAATTGTGTAGCTCCTGGCGCTGAGATCAAAGATAATTCCTATTTATTTCCTTTAGCCTCGGCCACCAAACATAGTAAACTCAGAGGAGATAATTACTATTTTGGACTACCTCTAAGGAGAACAACTAATCGAAAAACGAAAAAATATCTAGATGTAACAAAGGAAGAACTAAACAAAGCAGACGTTTTAAAGAGTGAGAAAAAAGAACAGCATAAAAGTCCATCCAAAATTGATAAAGGAGTAGAAAATGGATAATGTCAAATCAAAAGAACGCACCAGATGACGATAAAAAAAAGAGAGGAAGGGAACATGCAAAGGAATCTGAGAGAGATACAGAAGAGGATGATGAAACCTATACAATAGATTTTAATACAAGCAGCGCAGTCAGCAAAATCCATATCAAATTTCTGATACTTTATATTCCCATTTTTTGGGCTTCTGGTTTTTTATGTTTATCCTTTTGGATTCATTGCCTCAATTTTTGTCAGAATTTGATAAACTTAATGTTTTTTTTACCTGTAGTCCTTCTTGGAGAATATTATATATTCATTTTAGGATGTGTAATCTTAACTAAACTGGTGTTAGTAATAGTTAATCTCATACATCAACCAAAACAAGGCATATTCTTAGCGAAAGAAGGAAAAAAGGATTTTGAATTCTGGAGATTGCGTAAAGAATTAAAAAAGTTGGGAGTATGGCTTTTAAATAATTCACCTTTACCATGGGCCGACGCTTGGGCCTTTCGGTGGTTTGGAATCAAAATGGATTTTTCCAGTCATTTAACGGAGGCATGGGTAGACGTAGAATTTATCAAATTAGGAAGAAAAGTCACAATTGGGCAAGGCGCTGTGGTGATGTCCTCTATGGTTATTGGAAAATACTTGATAATAAAGGAGATTTTAATTGACGATTACGCTGTAGTCGGAGGAGTTTCCACTATTGCCCCGGGCACCATTTTTGGTCGTGAAACGGTTTTGGGCGCTCTTTCCAGTACGAATTTCAAACAAATATTAGAGGATGGTTGGATTTATTTCGGTATTCCCGGGATTCAACTAAAGAAGAATAGATTTATTCATGAGAGAAAAGATGTGATCGTAAAGAGGGACGTCGATAGTCGAACCAAATCGTTTACCACCCAGGAAGTCAATATTGATGAGGAAAAGAAGCATTTAGTGAAAGCGGGAGGTGAAGAATAGAGACATGTCAGTGCCGAGTTCTTTGAAGGTCGGACCTCACACTTCTAATGTATTAATAAAAAAACGATATTTGTTCTTCTATATTTTCTTGATATGGCTGAGTGCCTTTACAATTCAGTTTGAATTTTGGGTATTTTGGCAATTTTACATCCAAGATCCCGTCTATAGTTTCTATTTTTTACCCCTTGTTGGAATAATGATGTATTTTTCCCTCATTCTCGTCTCATTAGTGGGCGCCAAGATTTTATTGGTAATAGTTAATGCGATTCATGAACCGAAAGAAGGGGTTTTTTTACGGGACGAATCGGATAAAGATTACAGATATTGGTGCATTCGGAATGTGATTAAAAAATGGCCTATATGGTTAGCTCATAAATTTCCCTTTCCTTTTTTGGACAACTTATGTTTTAAATTGTTCGGAGTGAAAACCAAATTTTCTAATTCGCTCTTTGAAGGGTGGGTCGATTGCGAGTTTATAGAATTCGGTGATAATGTAGTAGTCGGACAAGCAAGTTTAGTCCAATCATCTATCATAATGGGAAATCTTTTTATAATCAGAAAAACAGTAATTGAGGATAATGTACATATCGGAGCGCATTCTGTCGTCATGCCAGGCACTCATATCGGAGAGAATACAATCTTAGCGGCCAATTCGCTTACCACCGTAGGACAAGAGTTAGAAGACGGTTGGATTTATCTTGGCGTTCCTGCTAAAAAGTTTAAGGAGAATAAATTCTTTGAGGACGGGCTAAGACAAAAATTAAAAAAGAAGATAACTGATATAGGCGACTTGAGAAAAAAATATGAGATTTTGTATACCAAGCGACACGATAAAGATCTTTCAGTTCTTGAAAAATATAAATATATAAAGAAGGTTAAAGAAGAAGAAGAAAGAAGGCTCCGAGTGGGAAAACCAGAAAAAAGCTAAGGTGATTTTTATGCTTCCCCTTTTTTCCCATTGGCTTCATCTCAATTTTGTAGATTCAGATTTTCCTTCCTTATTAAGGTATAAATCATAGATTTAAATAGGAAAGCTCAATAGGTTATAATAATAAAATAAGATTTCCAAAGGTAAAATTAAAATGTCTACGGAAAATATATTACTGGTTATTGGAATTTCTGGTCTGTTTCTTTTAGGATATCAAATGATTGCATTTATCGTGGGGACAGTTAAGAAGAACAATGGAATTATGGATATCTTTTATGGACCCGGGTATTTTGTGGTTGCTCTTACCAGTTTAATCAATTCATATTTAATAGGTGGGACCTTATCAATACGAAAAATTGTGGTGACCATTTTTGTTCTCATATGGTCAATAAGATTAGCTTCCTATGTATATATACGGAATAAAGGAAAGCCGGAGGATAAAAGATATACCAATATGAGGGAAAGATGGAAAGAAGAAGGGAAAAATGTTGTTCTTATGAGTTTAGGTAAGATTTACTTATTTCAAGGATTTGTAATTTTTCTTGTAGCCTTTCCTGTATTATGGATAAATGTGGTCGAAAATCCTGGGATCCAAAATCTATTAAGCTTCTCCGGGATAACACTCTGGGTCGGTGCTTTAGTCTGGGCTTTTGGATTCTTTTTTGAAACGGTAGGGGATTACCAATTATATAGTTTCCTTAATGATCCCGATCGGACCAAAAAGGTAATGGATGAAGGATTGTGGCGTTATACACAGCATCCTAATTATTTCGGCGAAATTACTCAATGGTGGGGCATATATATTATTACTTTAGGTGTTCCATTTGGTTTTTTTATGCTGTTCAGCCCACTATATATTACTTTTCAAATAATTAATGTTTCAGGGATTAAACTACAAGACAAAATGCACAAGGGCGATGACGCCTTTACACTATATAAACGAAAAACCAGCCAATTTTTCCCATGGTTTCCCAAAAAAGAGCAAAAAGCAGCATCAGAGAGCTCAAAATAAAATCTTTTTTTATTCCTTATTTTTAAGACCTAAATTTTCTTTAATGACTCTCATAATGGTTGATTCCACCGGGGTACATCCCTTTATAAAAGTTCCGCGATCTCTGTGTTCATAAGTACAATTTCCAACAAGATAAGTATCTTCATATAAATCAAATTCTTTAATTCCCTTGCCTATGGCGAAGTTAAGCGGCTTTTCTTTTGTAAAGTGTTTGTTGATAAAATCCTTATTATTCTCAACGAGGTTAAAGATTGTTGAAAGGCACGCGGAACACGCATTTTCTGCAATAAGGTGTACATTTTCATGTTTAATGGTTATAGAGGTTGGTGGAGGTTTTAAGGTGCGTTGATACGGAGATATATTTTCAGGAATCGTTTCTATCTCATCTATAGTTTTAGGCTGATTGGGCAATGATTCCGAAATAATTTTTAAATGGGGAACGTTTGTCAAAGTCCAATCGGGTTGGTTGATTGCCAAGGCCGTTATATCGGCGGCAAGATAATTCCTTGAGGCAATAATTGTATCTAATTTTACCGCATTTCCTGCTGAAGGACCCATCCCTTCTAACGCATAAGATGCATCAATAATCGCTAAAGCGGGTTTAAACACATAGGCAAGGTCTGAAATCGCGATATCTAATTCCTTGACTTGGCTTTCATAGTCTTGAAAAAATTCTTTTTCCACCTGCCGTAGAATCTTAGGTTTATGGAAATGGTGTAATTTTATTTTCTCTCGCCTATATATTAACCCTTTCAGATTTTTAAAGCTGAGAGTGGCTCCGCAATGCATATGAAATTTTAACACGGGAATAGAGATAATTGCATCAATCTCATTCCAATATCCTGTTACTTTAATTTTTTTCAAGATTGTTCCTTTTTGAATGGGTAACTCGATGGGTTCTGGTTCATTTAGATCCAAGTATCTTAGTCCTTTCTTTTTTAACAAAGGACCATAGCCCGATTGTTCAAATGCTCCTCTCGAATCGGTATTAATTATTGGAGAGTCGCCAATCAGAAATTCAGCATCGAATTTTTTAGTGAGGTAGTGAAAGATCGCAGCAACAACATCAGGGTTCGTGTTAACCGCTATGCGAGGGTCCGTTTCTCTTCCCACATTTGGTTTTAACAGAACTGTTTTGTTATTCAAATCTGGGAGGCTTAACTGATCTAAGGAGTCTCTGACGGCAATCTCAAGGTTTTCATTTTTTGAAAGGGAAACAATAGGTTTATTCATTAAATTCAGTTTTTACAATAATTATAATATATAATTAATATGATGTTAAAAGAATTTTTTTCTAAGCAAGTGGCATTTGGAGATGAAAAGAGGAGGACATTAATCCGATCTTTCTTTAAATTATAACCGAGAATTAACTACTAAGAAGACTAATTTAAAAAATCTTTTGAAACAGTATTAGATTCCCAAATGCTTCTTCAGCGCTTTTTTCATAAGAGTAGTGTTTGGTTTGTGCCCGGTCCACCATTTGAACCCTAATGCCCCTTGATAAACTAACATATCAAGTCCGCCTAATGTGTCACAGCCTACACTCTTGGCATCTTTTAACAATTTAGTTTTACTGGGATTGTATACAATATCGAACACAAATAAATCTTCATGAAGGAGATCCTTTGAAATTGGAGAGTTATCAACTTTTGGGTACATTCCAACCGGCGTAGTGTTTATCAAGATATCGGCCCCTTCCAGCTCTTTTTTAAGAATTTTTTGTTCCAGCGAAAGTCCCCTTGCTTTGATTTCCATTTTGTTTTGTAATTCTTTTGCTAAATTTTTGCCACGGCTGACGGTTCTATTAAAGATCACGATTTCTCGTGCTTCTTCGGCAAGAGTGAAGTTTAGTGCACGGGAGGCTCCTCCAGCTCCGATAACTGCTATTTTCTGCTTGGAAATTGTACACCCAGCCTCTTTTAATGCTTTCTTTCCTCCGATAGAATCCGTATTTTTAGCTATCAATGTCCCATTATCATTCTTTATGGTATTAATAGCCCCGATTTTAGCGGCCAGCGGATCAATCTCATCGAGAAAGGGGATTATTGCTTCTTTATGAGGGATAGTGACATTACATCCCTTGATATTTAAGGCTTTTAATCCCTCAACTGCTTTTTCTAAATTGCGAGGAGGGACGTCAAAAGCAGTATACACGTAATCTAATTCAAGTTCTTGTAAAGCAGGATTATGCATTATAGGCGAAAAAGAATGTGCAACAGGATGTCCTATTAAACAGAGAATCTGTGTTGTCCCTTTTATTGAAAACCTTCCATTCATATTATATAATAATAAGAAGTCTGATATTAAAAGAATTGTATTCAACAATTCTCTATTGCCATAGTGCTAAAACAATATTACGGGCGATCCTATTGCTATAATATAATTGCCATTTTTGAATACCCCTTAGCGGAAAAAATCAAAGGATTATATTAATTCCTTCCTTCTTTATATTATTATTGGAGAGAAAATTATTGAGCTTAAGAATCAACATAGAAATGAAATAAAATAAAAAAAGAGTAATTAGAATGGTTAAAGATTCTATCGCATTAATTGGTTTCATGGCCACAGGAAAAACAACAGTTGGAAAAAGATTAGCAGGTGAATTAGGAGATGCATATCGCTTTATTGAAACGGATCAAATTATCATTGAAGAGGCAGGGAAATCAATCCCAGAAATATTCGAAGAAGATGGAGAGATTAAATTTCGAGAGTATGAAATTAATGCGTGTAAAAGGGCGTCTAAATTGCAGAAAGTGATAATCTCTTGCGGTGGGGGAGTGGTATTGAATAAAATTAATATAGATTATCTTAAAAAAAATTGTCATATTGTTTTGTTAACCGCGTCTATAAAAGAAATATATGCACGGGCGTTTAAAGATGGAACCGAAAAAAGACCAGTGATAGACAAAAAGAATCCAAAAACTAGGATTAGGGAGCTCTTAAACTTTAGAAAACCATTTTACGAGGCTGCCGCAGAAATTACTTGTGATACCACTGGGAAATCAATTGATGAGATCGTATCCAGTATTCTCCAAAAAACAGACATCCCAACCACTTAGTAAATATTCAAACTCCGTAAACAATGACGTTTTAATCAAAGTAAAAGCCATAAAATTAAGAAGCATTTCAATTTACTGAGAGATTATGACCGAGTTTTGGGTGGTAAGGGTTTTTTTCAATTTAAAAAATGTTTTTGCAAAGCTCAGACATACTGGCTATAAGAATTGGGGCTCTGGAACTATTTAATGGGGTGGTTTGGAAAAATGATCCCTATAAGAGCGCTGAAGAGGCTTTTAAATCCTTGGAAAAATTATTGTAGAACGAAAAAAACTTTAATTTTTTCTTTATAGTTGATCTCCATTCCTTTTGAAAAAACTAAATTTAAATGAATCTAATTTTTTATACATATAAGGTAATTAAGAATCGGGATTTGAATTAAATGGCCAGAATTAAATGTCCCAAATGTGGAAATACAAATAGGCGTAAATTACACGAACAACCGGATAAAAACAATGTCCTTTATTATTCTATGCAAGGTTCTCCTGTCTATAAAAAGCAAGTAAAATGCGGTCAATGCGGACATGTTTTTGACAAACCAAAATAATTCACTAACAGAATAACAAATCCTTCTATTTCTTTTCTTCTTTTTTTCAAAAATATAATTTCCAATCAGAAAACGAATACTTAGAGAGAGAGGATTATCTTATTTTGGGCTTTCAACATATCCGTCATGATAAGTTTCATCGCGTCCTTAATATCATGATTATCCTTTGGGACGCTCCGCTTCGCATCCACGCTGGCCATTAAGACCTCATTTAAACCTCTCATAATCATATCGGGTTCATACCAGGGTCTTTTCGATGCCCACCATTGTTGACAACTGTGGATCCCTCTATCCAATAAATTACGGGCATTATCAAAAATACGCTTTTTTTCCTCGTCCATTTGCTCTCGGAATTTATATGAGAGATGAACTAATGTTAACGCGTACATAAAAAAACGGTGTTGTTCTCTGTGAATCTCATTATCGGGATCGAACCAAAGTGGGAAAGGTACATCATGTGCAATATCACATGGCATGGTAGACCAACTTGAGTCCCGGGGTGTTTGTTTCTCTCCCACGGGAAATTTATCCACAATTTCGGAGATGCTACAGAGTTTAATATCATCTCGATGAGGCAAGGACTCAAAAAGAGGTATAAGGAAATCGGTAATGGCATGTTTTACATGATGGCCAAATGTTTCGCCGTCCATAGCCAAGATGACATAATAATCCTCGGAGGTATTGCGATAATAAAGGCGATTTTTAAATGCCTCCACGTTATTGATTTTATCAAAGGCGCAATCAATACTGATATAATCATCCCGAAATACCAACTTGAGTCCATCTTCGTTTTGGGATATGAAGGTTGTAGGAAAATCGGATAAAGTATTAGCTATCCCACTCATGATAATCCAATCAAACCCCTCTTCTTTCACGCAGGTAAGGACTTCTTCCGAAATAGCCATTTCAGGAGGGAAAAACCCTCGCGGTTGATACACTTCTCCAAAAAATTGTTTATTAGTCTCATTATTCAATTCAATCTGGCGTTTCACCTCGGGTTTAGGAATAAGTGGGAGTAAAGGATGGAACTTGGCTGATCCAGTAAACTCTATTTGTCCACGGGATGCCAACGTTGCGATTTTATGGATGATGTCATCATATCCGAAATCATGCAATTGTTCCGTTAATGTCCCGTTAATATTTAGGGTGATTTTTGCCTTCGGATGGTTTCTTAATGCTTCTAATATTGGTTGGTAAGATTCTTTTACAACCTGTTTTATTACCGGAGCAATCTGAGTCGGGGGTTGATAGATATGGAATAGGAATGAAAAATATATCATAATTTTGTTCAATATAACAAATTCTTATTTAAATATAGAAATTAAAGATTAGTTTTAAAGCCTTATATATTATTTCTAATCTGGAGAAGGGAAAGGGCAAATACCCGGCAGATCATCATTTCTCTAGATTTTTGGAAAAGATTAAATTTAGGAAAGATTATTACTATATATATTTTAAAAAATTAGATGGAAGGAAAAAAATAATAATGCCAAAATGTGAGATCTGTGGAAAAGATCTGAAGAATCCGAAGAGTAAGAGTCATATTAATAGCGAGTTTCATCAAGCAGCGTTAAGAAAATTAGAGGAAGAAAAAAAGAAGAAAGAAAGCAAACCTAAAAAGAAACCTAAAAAGAAAAAGGAGGAAAAAGCCCATTCTATGTGGGATATGTTAAAGGACTACGTTATCCTGGTCGGAAAATGGGCGTGGGTTATTTGTCTTATTAACGGGATAATTTATATTATTGGTGGAATTTGGGGATTATCTTGGCTTGGAGTATTACAAGGTGAAGCAGCAGCTTCTGAATATGGTGAGTATGCACTTACTTCTGCTCAAGCAGATATAAATTATCTGACGGCACAATATATATGGTATGTTATCGGCGGAATCATTACGATTATATTCTCGTATTTCTATGTTAAGAAACGCTTTTCCGATAAGTGTGCCGATGAAGACTGGGACTATCTCTATAATGATGTACTTACGCTCGGTGATTTTAGGATTCCATGGATGTTAATCTTCGGGATACTTTTTGAAATCTTCGGACAATGGTGGGGAGGGATCCCAATTCTATTCCCGGCAATTGTCTTACTCTTTTTCGGTCCTAAGGAATATCAATGGAAAGTAAGTTAAACTAATTCTAATTAAATACAATTTCTTTTTTTTATTTTAAAGGCAAAAGAATACCCGTCCTTTAGGGCGAGAATGAGATCAAATATATTCCGTACATTAAGAAATTTAGTGGGAAGTATAAATATCCTTAAAAAGTATAATCAAGTTCATCGTTCCTTCGGGGACGTTCAATTCGGGGTTTCTATAAATATCTTACGAAAATAATTTATATTATAGGAAAAAAATAAAAAAATTTAAGCAGATTATATTTACCGCTCTCGTTTTCCCTCAATAAATTCTTTTACCCATTTTTTGGCCTCAAAGTCAGAAGGCGGTTGAATGTGCGGATGTTTAAAGCTGAATGAACAAATACTCTCCAAGCGTCCCGAGATGCCTCTATCCAATGCGAGTTTAGTTTCTCTAATGAGATCCATCATTAATCCCGCAGAGTTAGGGGAATCTTCCACCCGGAGTTTTAAATCACACACTAACGGTAATCCCCCAAATGTCGTACCATTGACCCTGATATAGCAAATCTTCTTGTCTTCTAAAAAGGGGACATAATCACTTGGACCGATTCTACAGCCAACTTTCTCACCGTAAGGAAGGACGCTGGTAACTGCAGAGGTTTTGGACTTTCTTTTAGTTTGTAATCTCGATTCCGATTTCATATTATAAAAGTCTCCGTTTCCACCGATGTTAAGTTGATAGGTGTCATCAACAATAACCCCTCTGTCCAAGAAAACTTTCGCTAGTAGTCTATGAAGAATGGTCGCCCCGACTTGAGATTTTATATCATCTCCAGCGCATGGTAAGCCTTTTTGTTTGAATTCCTGTACCCAATTTTTGTCTCCCTCCACTTGTTCTGAGACAATAAATTCCGGAATACCATTTATAAATGCGCAGTTCGCGTCCAAAGCGGCTTGTGCGTAAATACGTGATGCTTCATAACTCCCCACGGGCAACAAATTGATAAGGATTTCGGCTTCATTTTCATTTAAAACCTCAACAATATCAATTGGTTCTACTTCCTCTTTGTTATACGCTCTAAAATATTGATAGGTATCAAAAACTATATCCTCATCCTTGTCATAGGTTCGATAACAACCGTCTGAAATGGGTCCCGGATAGCATAGGGCATCGAGTTTCGGCATCTCCTCTGGAGGAATAATTTCTTGACACATATTCGGTTCGGCATAGATCGCCTCGGATATATCCTTATTTATCTTGGTAGTGGCTACATCAAACGCAACAACAATTTTAATGTCAGAGGGTAAATATCCTCCAATTGAGGCATTCATCAAGCCCGCTTCATACATATCCTCTTCCTTTATATTGCTATAAAATTCAATTCCCATAACAAGGGCTGCGGCAACGTTTCCTAAGCCCGCAATCGCCACTTTAATTTCTCTATTAGACGATTCTTCATTCAACATTTTTCCATACCTCCTCCTAAGACAAATTGAGCTAAATGTTCTAATGCTTTTTGGGGGGACTCCACCCCAGTTGGAGGATTTTTGAACCCATAACAAGAAATTTCATTAACAACGCCACTAGCTCCTTGCTGTAGGGCGATTTTTGTTGCTCTGATAACATCGGCCAATATTGCCCCTCCATTGGGTCCGTCAGTGGTCTGTATCTTAATATCCATTACAATTTCACTGCCCAAAAATCCTTTCCCTACAAGCCATAACATTGAATTTCGATTATTTCCCATGTGGGGTACATAATCGGACGTGCCGGCAACGATTGGAGCATCAATATTCAGAGAGCCCGCCACAGAATTACTTTTTATCTTCCTCTTGATATGGCGTGTACGATGTATCGTGTTAAGGGATTCTAATCCTCCCCCGACGTCTAAAGCATAGCTTTCTTTAACTTCTACACCTTGATCAACCATTTGTTGGAGAATTAATTTATGCAGTATAGTTGCACCAAATTGATCCTGTAAGTCATCTCCTATTAGTGGTAATCCTTTATCTTGATATTTTTGGCTCATCTTTTTATCTCCTGCAAGAATACTCGGAGTTGCGTTAATGAACGCGCACCCTGCTTCCAAAGCTTCTTCAGCATAATAAGACACAGCCTCTTCGGCTCCTGAAGGTAATAAACATAACAAGATCTCTGTATCTGTATTCTCAAGTATTTGTGCAACATCAGCAGGTTCCTCAGAAGAGGGGTTAATCAGTTTTTCAGTTTCTTTAATCATTCCATCCTTAATTTCACCCATTGATACTTTTGTATTTTGATTATCGATATTACTAATTATCTCCAATTCATTTGCTTTTAACGCGCTATTCAGCGATTTCTTTACTTTTTTATCAGAGATATCGAAGGCTGCACTAATTTTAATATCTGAAATATGATATCCTGCAAACATCGGATGTAAAAGTCCCGTATTATCAGTGCGCGATTTATAATATTCAATTCCTTGGATTAAAGCTGATGCAGCATTACCAATTCCAGCAATAGCTAGATTTATTTTGTCTGGGACTATAACAACCTTATTTCGCTTTTTTACTCGTGAAATTGTCATACGAGAAATTCCAAACTTCTCTTGGGTCTCATCATAGGTATGATCTTCTAAGTATCTAAGAATTTTATCATCATTCACTCTCTTTTTTGGTGACATAATAAGATATAGAGGACTTCAATTTCTTATAAATGTTACTATCTGATTTTATTGTTACTATCCAAAAAATCCGATCCATCAAATAATAGAGATGTACGCCTTTTCATTCAATTAAACTTAATATTTTCCGAACGACATCTATATTCACTTGTCCCGGTGCTGTTTTTTCGCCCGATGAGGCATAAGTGAAAAATGAGCCCGCTTTTAGAGATAAGACGCGAGAAAAAATTCCCTTTTCCCCCATACAAAAACTGACGACCATCATACCATGCTGGGAAAGAGATTTACATAGTTCTAAAGAAATTAAATTATCGGTAAAACGCTGAGCCGTGGGGATTACCTTATAGATATGCTTCCAGTTTCCGTAATCTTGTTCGATTTCAGTAATCAATTTTTTTTCAAACTGCTTTATTAATTTTTCCAGCTCATCAAGGTTAGGGGTTTTATGGAAATTGTGATAAGAAAAGATAAGGTTGACTCCCAAATCAATAGCTGGGGCAATAAGTTCGCTTAAATATTTATATTCTTTATTTAATTCAATATCAATGAATTGGGGTTTACTATTGATTAATGTATGAACTATTTCCACTTGTTTTTTAGTGCTTACTTCGCTTTGCCCTCCTTCAGAGGGATGACGGAAGGTGAATATATAAGGTATGTCTTGATTTTCTGACATTAAAAATTGAAGAAAATTTTCTGAAATCTCGCTTATATCATCCATATAATCAAACCGGATTTCAAGAAAATCAGGCTCTTTATTACACGCTTCCTCAATTAGAGGAGCAATCTGCTCTCTATTACTTGTGAAAAGCGGAATTGCAATACAAATTTTTTCTGAACTAAATGACATTATTCAAAAATAAGAAATGAAATAATTTAAACTCATAAGTTTAAACTGAAAGGTGTATGGGATACTTCGAAATCAATATCGTGCTTAAATTATTGACTAAAGATATCTCTCCCCGAAGAATAAGGTGATTTCTCGTTTGGCAGATTCCAGAGAATCAGAGGCATGAACCATATTTTCTGTGACAGATGTAACTGGCTCTTTTTTTAAATCTCCCCGAATTGTTCCCTTCTTTGCTTCAGCTGGATTTGTGGCTCCGACCAATTCTCGAATGTAAGAAATTGCATTTTTTCCTTCCAAAATTAATGCTATTGCAGGACCTGAAGTTATAAACTTAATTAAATCGTCATAAAAATCCTTTCCTTTATGTTCTGCATAGTGTTTTTCTGCCAACTCTTTAGAGATTTTAAGCATTTTAAGGGCTTTTATGGTGAGATTATTCTCTTCAAAGCGAGATAAAATCTTTCCAATTAATTTCCTTCGAGTGGCGTCGGGCTTTATTAATACGAGCGATCTTTCCATCATTGTTTTTACATCCTTATTAAGTACTAATAGTTGTTTAAGTTTGAAAATAAATCAAATTAAAAAAAAATTACGAGAAACAAATTAAACATTGAAGTCTCCCCGCCCTAAAGGATGGGGATTCCTACGAGTTCACTAAGCGTTAGCTTAGTGAATTTTAAGTTACAATATCAATGACTTTCTCATCGGAAAACTTTAAGGTTTTCCTTGCATCAATCTTTTTCAGTTTATCCTTATTATTATAATAATTGATAATGGGTGTAATATTTTTTTCGTAAATATCAAGGCGCTTTTCCAAAGTCTCTTCGGTATCATCATTTCTCTGGTTAAACTCCATTTTTGCTCCACATTTATCGCAAATCCATTTATTTTCTCCGATCTTTTCTTTGGGAGGGAGTGTCCATTTATTATAGATATTTCCACACTGAGGACATTTAAATCGTCCCAATACACGCTTTTTTATTCTCTCTTGGGATAATTCCAAATATAATGCTTTATCAACTTCAGTAATTGAATCTAAATATTTACATTGTTCTAAGTTCCTCGGATATCCATCCAAAATCCATGATTTATCGGATACGTCTTCGAGTTTATTTTTCAACACAGCATTTGTAATTTTATCAGGAACTAATTTCCCTTCATCCATATAATGTTTAATTTTTTTTCCCAATTCTGTTCCATCTTTAATATTTTCCCGGAAAATGTCTCCTGTGCTAATATGAACAAGATTATGTAGAATTTTCTTTATTCTTTGACTAAATGTTCCCTTTCCCGCACCAGGAGGGCCAAAAATGACCAAATGCGTTTTTTTCATTTTGAATTCCTTATATATAATTTGAATATAATTTTTAATAAAGTTTCCAATAAAATTATTATTCCATATTTTTTATAAATATCGGATAAAATTTTAAGAAAATCCTTTTTATGAATTACTATTCGATAAAAAAGATAAAAAACCTAATATTTTGATAATGAAATCCCGTTATACGAAATAGATTTTAGATGTTAGTTTTTAATTCTTTTATTCTTTTTTTTAAAGTGATTTCTGCCACATCTAAGGAAATAAATTTATCAAACAATAATGCCACCACGAAATAAACACTATAGATCTCTTGATCATAGTTAATTTCTTTTGAAAAGATTTTTTTGACCAATTTATTAAAGACACTTTTAAAGACACTACTTCCTTGGAGATATATACATAACAGATAATTTATGACATCCAATAATTCTTTCCTTTAATTTTAAATCGTTGATGAAATTTGTCGGTGTAAAACTATGATATGAAATGAAAATATTTAACCATCGAATGATATTCGATATATTTTTATTTTTTCTATCATCATTCATAAATGAGTAAATTTTAAAAATATTAATTAGTGAACAGCGGATAAGAAAAGAATAATGGACAATAAAGACAGAGAAATACTCAATCTACTGCAAAAAGATGATAAAATATCCTATAAATCAATTGCTGACAAGCTTGATTTAGCAGCGAGCACGGTTCATTCAAGAGTGAAGAAATTGGAAAAAGAAGGAATTATTAAGAGTTTTAGTGCTATAGTTGATCCCAAAAAGGTGGGATATCATACAATTGCATGGTTAGGGTTATCCGTAGATGCTTTAAAAATGCGAGAAATCGCGAAGATACTTGCGAAATATGACGAAGTACAGATTGTAGCCACATCCACAGGGGACCATGATGTGGTCGTACAATTGATCGCGGAAAATGAGAAAAAGTTATGGAGATTTATCAATAATAATATTAAGACAATAGATGGAGTCAAAACTCAAATGGATGTAAGTTCCTTTATTGACACCTTTAAATTAACAAATTTTATAAACTTGAAAAAGTAAAATTGGATTTCTAAGCCTCTTGTACTTAAAAATTTTATAATTTAATTTGAAAGCGGAAAAAATTTATTTTTTAAATAAATAATAAATAAATAAGAACATCACACTTTATTGTGTAAGAAAGTTAGATTTGAAAAAGAATTTTAAGATTGAATAAAACGGAGCAATAATTATGCCAGAATCAATACTGAAGAAATTTTATACACACATAAAAATGGAGCAAAAAGGGGATAAGATTTCTGATTCTTCCTATGAAAAACAGCAAAAAAAAGAACTCCAAAAGAAAAAGTTTAACATTCTTTTAACGCTTGTACAAGAGCTATTTTCGAAAAAAAACTCCAACGATTACAATACCATTTCCAATTTGATTTTAGCTTCCTTACATTCTTTCAGGACTATTGCTGTGGACGATTATCATTCAAAAAAGCTAGACGGATTTAATAAAAATACTAGCCTTGTAAATAGAATTTTAGCGCAAGAATTTGGTTCTGAGGTTGAAGAGTTTCAGAAATTCATTACTCTCGGTAAGGAGTTTCAAAATTTGGTCCAGAATTTTTTAGATCAATATGCTGGGGCAGAAAATGTAATTTTTCCTCCTAAAAAATAAGATCTTATGTATTTTCCAACTTTTCTGTTAAATGACGACTAGTATCCATATAACTAATCAATTTTTCTACTCGTTTCTTTTCTAAAATGCTTAATATCCGTGAAAAATCCGACTTTATACCTGTCCCATAATAACTATTACCGAAAAATGTATCAGCCAGCCTTATATACTTCAATAAGGTCTTAACTTTATTTAAATGTAGATAAATGGAAATATCATTTATGACCAAAAAGGGTGTAGGATTATTCGTATATTGCTCTAGTAGTGTATGACATAGTTTCAGATTGTGGCACTTGTACTTATAAAGTTCTTCCTTGTTCTCAGCCATTAAGCGCGCTGGGATTATTTCACCTTTTACAGAATAATATTTACAGGTTTTACTTTTATTATAAAAGGATCGGATTTTACCGCCAATTTTCTTATCCGCAATTATCTCCTTTTTCGGAGCAAAATCAAGAATAGTTATCGAGTCTTGAGAAGTTTTTTTTGTTTCCAGAAGGAATTTAATAAACTCCGCAGTATAGTAAGTCTTTCCGGTGTTGCTTTCTCCATATAAAATAGTGCTTTTTCCCAGACAACCTTTAAAAAAAGTTGGAGAAAATTTCATTTTAATTATAATCTTTTCGAGAGATATTTGAATGTTCAAGAATTTTTAAGACAATAAATCCAATAATTGCTCCCGGAATGCAACTCGCAGCAAATAAACCCCAGTAAACAAAAAACCCTTCAATACCACCAATAGGGGCAATAAGCTGCGCAATTGTACCGCCAATAAAGATAGTTCCAATAGGTTCTGCAAAGGCCGCATTTTTCACGAATTCTGGTTTTCTCTTCCAGATTAAACGAGCAATCGATCCCACTACTAACGCTCCCGCCATCCCCCCATGAAAAGCATGAATAGACCCGATCCCCAGACTAAACCGTAAGATTGCAATTCCAAATGCGGTAATCAGAGAAAAGGATAAGCCCAGCAATACACCAGTAATAGCATTAATGATGTGGGCAAAGGGATTAATTTTCGTGCCAAATAGAGTGAAATAAGCAAATGGATTCAGATAACTTAAGATTAACCCTACAACGATAAAGATTCCCGCTGATGCGACTTTTTTACTTACATTTACAGACGTTAAATCTTGATTTTCTAATGATTTCTCTTCTCCAGAGTCTTCCGTTTCCATAAAAATCCTTAAAATCTTTACTAATTATTTTTTTATGTAATATAATTTAGTAAAATTGGATTATTATTGAACTTAAGGTCAACTAATTTATGGTCCGGATTAAACTTACATGGGAGAAAATAAAAGAAAAAGAAGGAGAACTACGGCTTTTTTCTACTCCGAGAGATATTCGGAAGAGTATGCTGCCCCTTCCCAAGGAGTTTTCTACAAACAGAAAATGGCATCCATTCTCGATTAGTTTAAATGTTCAAATCAAAGGGGCTTTTATCTCCCAAGAGGAGATGGCCCGGAGAGGTGATCTTCCTCCAATTCCAGAACCCGAATTTACGAGAGAGGAGTTTTGTGCAAATATCCCTCAATGGCTCAATACACATATCATAAGTGCAGATCCAATCTCCTTTGAACTGAAATATTCCCAAAAGAAGGAGGAGAAAATAAAAAAAAATGAGCAATTTCAAGATCTCCTTTCAGATAATGCTCGAAGTGAAGCATATTATTTATCTGCAAAATCTGGAGAGATAATAATTGAATCTTGGACCAAGAGAGGAGCCTATTATGCTTTTCTCTCCTTAAGTCAATTATTAAGAGTAAAAAATTCTCAAATATATTACCCTACTTGTGAAATAATCGATTATCCTGACTTTGAGATAAGAGGGCTTGTAGATGATATCTCACGCGGTCAAAGACCTACCATGGAGAACTTTAAAAAATTTATTCAGTTTATGAGTTCCTTAAAACTAAATGTATTAGTTCTGTACATTGAAGATATGTTTAAATTTGAAAAATACCCTCGAATCGGAAAAAATAGGGCCCCGTTGACCAGAAAAATGATCTCTGAATTAGAAGAATATGCCCTGGATCATTTTATTGAAATACAACCCGCATTTGAGTCATTCGGCCACCAAGATAACTTGTTGACCATTCGCAAATTCCGAAAATACGGCGAGTTTCCCGGCGCTCAATGTTTTGATGTTTCGAATCCCGATACAAAAGAATTCGTTGATGATTTACTCTCTGAGATCTGTCCAGCCTTCAAGTCTGAAGCATTTCATCTTATTTGCGATGAATCACATGATTTTGGGCTTGGGAAGAGTAGAGAATATATTGAAGAAAAAGGTGAAGCCGAAGTGCTGGCGGAATGGTATTTGTTTCTTGTTCGAACCGCCAAAAAATATGGAAAAACCTATCCTACGATTGCCCACGATGTAATTTACAAATATCCCAAAACGCTCGAGTTAGTAAAAGGAGAAATTCCATTAATAGTATACTGGGAGTATTCGGATAAAGAAAAATATCCTACCATATCAAAACTAAAAGAGAAAGGATTCACAATTGCTGGACTCCCCGGAACATTCGATTGGTCCCGGCATTATCCCTACTATGATTATGCTGCTAAAAATATGATATGTATGGCACAAGATGGATTACAGCGGGGAATGATCGGACATATCACAACCAGTTGGGGAGATTTTTTCAACGAAAATTTCAGAGAAAATCTCTACTACGGATTGGGAATAGAAGGACAGGCAGCATGGAACGCAAAAGACGCGGAAGTTTCTCATATTAAAACTGCATTTAATTGGTTATTCTTTGGAACAGAGGATAATCGAATTATGGAATGCATGGAGATTTTAAATAAACAGAATGAAGTCCTTCCATCATTTCCGAACGGGATGATGAACAGATTTTGGATGGATCCGCATTGTCGAGAGATTGACGAGGAAGAGATCAATTATGCTTTTCGTTTTATAAACGAGAGTCTCCATGTATTAGAAAAAATTAAAAAAGTAAAAAATAAAGAAATTATACAAAAAAATCAAGATAACCTCGATTTTATCAGATTTGCAGCCCAATTAGCCTTACATTACGGTGTAAAGTTGATAAGCAGTAAAATTGCATATCAGACTGACAGATCCCTATTGGATAAATTCACAGAAGTTTTAAACGCTAACCAGTTAATGGACATAAAAAGATATTATGGAGAAACAAAAGATACTTTCACCTTCTATAATATATTAACATCCCTTTTTGAATGGCTAAAAAAAAATATTAAAGATCTTCAATCAAAATATGAGAAATTATGGCTTCTACAAGCTGTCCCAGAAGGGTTACAATATCCTCTGCACCGATTTGACGTGTTACAATGGCATTATCAACAATCATTGTCATCATTAGAGAGTCAAAAAGCGCCGAGCATGCATCAATTAAAGGCGCATTGGATTTGGCGTTCGGGTAGGAGATTTCACTCCTCTTGGGGTAATCAAAAATGGTTTTACTTTTATAAAACTTTCGTATTGCCATCGAAAGAAATCGAACAAGCAACTTGTCAAGGAATTGCAGCAAATCATATGAGAATCTTTGTGAATGGAAAAAATGTTGGGGAAGTGATTTCACGATTTTCATTATCGCACCTTCCGGTGGTAAAGTCTGTGCAGCTATTCGATGTAAGCGATTTTATGAAGGAAAATAATGAAAATATAATTTGTATAGAGGGAAAAAATTGGACGAGGGGAATAGGCGGTCTGAATTTTATCTTACATATAGAATACACTGACGGAACATCTGAAGACTTCATTTCGGATCCCACTTGGCTGTATTCCAAGAAGAAACCTGAGAATTGGCCGCTTCAAAAGATATGGGAAAAAGAAAACGAAAATTGGAAATCTGTACGATCGTTCGGAAGCCCACCAGGTGCATGGCAAGGACCTATTACTCGGCCCGTGTGGGAAAAGGGATGGAAAAGCAAGATTAGTTTCTCATTTGGTTTGAGGAACTTTATAGAAACATCCATAACCTCAACAATTGGAAAGACATCTTACAAACTTCTCTTTTGGTTAATTCCCTTCGTTGCAAAATTACTCGGCACTGATATGTTTGGCTTTAGAAATGAATAAATTTCTAATCCTAAAGGGATGGGGACTTCTTTCGCAGATCGTTAAATTGATAAGCGATCCACACAAATTAAAATTAGAATTGAAAGTAAATAGAGAAGTTAGACAGAAATCGAACCCCAATAATTGAAGTCTCCCCGCCCTAAAGGTCGGGGATTCCTACGAGTCCACTAAGCGTTAGCTGGTGGGCATATCTTAGGGCTGTGTGTCGTAGAAAATCCGTTCCATTGCTTTAGAAAGGATCGTTAAAGTATGTTTATCGATCTAAAAGCTAAGTTTTTTTAGGTTAAAGTGCATTTGGAACATATGGAGAAAGAAAAAAAACCAATTGATGATGATAAAAAAAAGCAAATATTTAAATTAATGGCAACTCCCGGTGTAAAGATAAAAAATGTTGCTGAACAAATGGATATAGGATATGAGAGATTAATGAAATTCTTAGAAGATGAATATATGAAACATAATCTTGGTTTCGGACGAAGGTTATGTTGCAGGTTTTCATAAGAAAAAATAATAAATAGGAATGAAATAATAAAGAAAAAAATTACATTTTTTCACGACATTGTTTTTCTAATGATTTGAACTTTTTGACTGCATCAGCTTGCTCCGTTTTCCCCGCTTTGAAAAGATCGCTTGCGATAGAACTACATTCTGCATAAAATTTCGCTGCTTTTTCCATATCTCCTTGCTTTTTTGCTTCTTCTGCTTTATCAAGCAACTTTTCTTGCATATTCGCTAAAGCCTTTATAGTCAACTCATTTTTCTTTTCGATTAACTTTTGGCTTCGTTTTATATCTCCCGCTTCTTTATATGCATCTGCTAATTTTTGGACAATTTCTGCTGCCGCAGTATAATCTTTAGCTTTCTGAGCCTTCTTATATTCTTTCTTTAAATCAGAGATTACCGTTTTTAGGCTTTTTTCTTCTTCCAGTTCTTCTTCTGTTTTTTTTGGAGCCTCTTCAATTTCTTGAGGTTGGCCTTCTGTGGCAGCCTCTTCAATTTCTTGGGGTTGGCCTTCTGTGGTTGCCTCTTCAATTTCTTGGGATTGGCCTTCTGTGGTTGCCTCTTTAACTTCCTCCATTGAATCTGATAAAGAAAATTTCCCTTTTGCCTTAACTTCCTCTTCTTTCATTTCTTTTCCTTTACCCTTGTCAAGTTCTTCCCCTTTTTCGCTCGGGCCCTTTTCCTTATCTTTTACCGCGATTTTCTTCTGCTTTTTTGGCTTTTTCCCTTTTGCTTCCTCTAAATTTTGTTTAATCCGTTCGAAGTGTGTTAAAATTGTTTCTTTATCTTCTTGCCATTGCTCCTCAATATATTTTTGTTTATCTTCCCGTAAAAGCTTTGCTGCGTTAAGTAACTCGGCACCTAACTTCCGTTCACCCATATCATATGCTTGTGAGGAGCATACATCCAAGTTACTTGCAGCTTTATCGAGATTATTCTTTCGAATGTTTGATTCTGCTTCATTGTAGTTATCAGTAATTGCATCAAATATCTTTTCTCTGAATTTAGGTGCTTGAGTTGAGATATATTCTGCTCTGAGAAGTTCTAAATGCTTTAATGCTATTTCTTTCGCAATAGTCCCTTCTTTCCATCGACGACGGATGATATCCACCATATATTCAGGGAAGAAAGTAATTGCTTGAATGTCACTTAAAAGAAAGACCCATACTCTCTGTTTTTTATCCTTTATTGGTAGAATTACATTATCCTCGGCTAATCGCTTCAGATGTCGGTCGATATTAGGCATATCTCGTTCGATCTTTGTAGGTATTTCCTCCCGAGTCATATATCCTTCCCGTAAGACTTTAATAATATCATAGGTATCCGGGTTACTTATGAATTCAGAGATTAGGCGGGAATCTTCTGCGGTAATTCGGTAGTTTTTAAAGAAATCTTCAACTTCTTTTACATAAGTTTCTGCCAATTCCGGACTCATTTGTTCAGATTTAGCGGCTTTAAAGAGATCCACATGGGGAGTTCGAATTAGCGCAACATCCCGGAGCAAAAAAATGTACTCAAGAGAGACTTTTTTTCCTTTTGAGATGTTTAGTTCCGTTACCAAATCGGTTTTTAAGAGGGGCGCTAAGAGACCATCAATATCTGTAACTTCTGATTCTACTTCCTTTGATAACCATTTTGCCAGGCCTTCCTTGGTCATTGGACCATCTGTCAACTTGGAAAGGCATAGATTTCGAACTTTATCCCGGAAAATAAAGGCATATCTTTGTTCTTCTGAGATTTCCTTCATCTTAGAGACTCTGTCAAAGGCTTCTCGATAAAAATCTTCAAAACCCGGTTGCCCAAAGGCATCAATTACCATTTTTCCAATTTCTGTAAGTGATTCCTCAAAGGTGTTTGGATTTTCTTGATCATTTAGAATAAGCGCCACAAAATATTGATCTTCCATTTCATCCTCGGGAATTCCAGTGTAATATGAAACAATTGAGAACCGCTTAATTCTCATCGATAAAATCCCTGCAGATTCGGACATAGCGTGAGTTGAGAAGATTGTGAGTAGATCATCATCACTCAAGCCCCGAGTTATATCTTCGGGATGTTTTGCCTCCAATACAACTCCAAGTCTGTCATCCCATCGTGCCATGAGCATACCTCGTGGCATTTAAGAAAACCTCCGCGATGGTTTATTATCAATTGTAATTCTTATACGATGAAAAACCATAATAATCAATTAGTTTTTTTAAAAAATGTCCAGATACTCATTTAAAAGTATACCTAAATGATATCCCATACTTTATTATTTAATTTGTTTTATTTATTTATTAATTTTAAAACTTTTTTTCTTTTTAAAAAATGTTTGATGATATAAGAATTGTATTGATTTTCAAAGAATTTAGGTTTTTAAAGGAAATATAATTTTACCGCTCGTTGGAAAGAGAAAATTTTTTAATTTAAATTCATTTTAAAAATTACTAAGTTCAAATTAATTCTTAAAAACTTAGGACGTATTTGTACGGTTCCGATATAGCAAGAAAAAGATATTGGAATGAAACATAGTACCATCTGATAGGTCCTTTGCTTTTTATAATTAATTTTGAATTCTAAATTAAATAAAAAAAAGAGTTATCATGAGTGAAGAAGGGAAAGTTACCGTTAACGCACTCGTCACAGGAGGGAAGGCCTCGGGAGGACCACCTATCGGTCCCGCTATAGGTCCCACAGGGATTAATATCAAAGATGTGGTTGATGCAGTAAATGAAAAGACTGAGGTTTTTCAAGGATTAACTGTACCAGTACGCATTGAATGTGACCCAAGTACAAAACAATTCGAAATATTCGTAGAAACTCCGTCAACCTCCTCTCTTTTACTTAAAGAGGCGGGATTAAGTATGGGGTCTGAAAATGTCGCAGAGGAAAAAGCTGGAGATATTTCAATTGATCAGGCAATGAATGTAGCAAAAGCAAAAAGAGAAAAGTTTTTTGATAAAACCTTTAAAGGAGCATTAAAAACGGTATTGGGTACAGCACTTTCCATAGGATTAACAGTGGAGGGGGAAGATCCCAGAGTTATTCAAAAAAGAATCGAATCGGGAGAATATGATGATAAAATCGAGGAGGTCGAGAAATAAAAAATGAAGGTAGATGAAAAATTACTAAAGCGTTCGATTGACGCGGCGCTGGAATTAGCAATAATTAGAAAGGAGGGACATGAACCCAAAAAACGGAATTTCGATGAAACAATCGATTTTATTATGAACCTAAAAGATCTTGATTTAAATGACCCAAAACAAAGAATCGATAAAGAACTGATACTCCCGCATGAGATTAGGTCAGACCCAAGCATCTGTGTTATCGGATCCGGAGAAGTTTATTTAGAAGCCAAAGATTTAGATGTGAAAGTGTTAGATGAGGACGAATTAGAAGCACTCAGCCATGAGGAAAAACGGGATAAAAAAAAGTTCGTAAAAAATTATGAATTTTTCATTGTCGAGGACAAACAGATGAGAAATGTTGCTCGTTATCTTGCCCGTTTTCTTGGGCCTGCTGGAAAAATGCCAAAACCTTTTCCAGATGGATATGGAATTATCTCCACACCCGAAGATCTAAAAACGGCGGTGGATCGATATAAGCGAATAATTAAGATAAGAGTCCGCCAACAGCCAATCGTTCAAACAATAATTGGAAAGAAATCTATGGATGAAGAAAAACTCTTCGAGAATATGGAAACAATTGTGGATTATGTTGTGAGTCAAATGCCGCATCGATATAATAACATCCAATCTATGTATGTGAAAAGCACAATGGGAAAACCAGTTAAAATTGATGATGAATTCTTGGATGATTTGGGGGTGTAATGAAATGATTAAAAACCAGAACATACCAGAATGGAAATTAAAAGAAGTTAACCAATTGACAGAGTTATTTAAAAAATATGATAATGTTGCAGTCATTCCATTATCAAAAATCCCAGATAGACAAGTACAGTCCATGCGAAAGACATTGAGAGGAGATGCAATTCTTCGAATGAGTAAACGATCTCTCCAAACGCGGGCAATCGAGAAATATCAAAAGGAATCGGGGAAGGAGAATTTAGACAAATTAGAAAAAAATATCCCCGGACAATCAAGTCTTTTATTCACCAATATGGACATCTTCGAGTTAAAGAAGTTATTTGAAGAGAATAAATGGATGATCGCAGCAAGCCCCAATGAACCTGCCCCTTCAGATATTATCGTTAAGAAGGGAGATACAGGATTGCCTACGGGACAAGTTATCAGTGAATTAAATGTCACATTAAAACTCCCTACGAGAATTGAAAACGATACTATATGGATTAGAGAAGATACTGTCACCCACGAAGAAGGAGAAAAAGTATCGGTTAAGGAAGCAGCAGTGTTAAAAAAATTGGGAATAAGACCCGTGGAATCTGTTATCAAGATTCATTATGCATGGTGTGACGAAGAAATTCTTCCAAAAAGCGTAATTTATATGGATACGGGAAAGTTCAAACAAGATATTGCATCCCATTTCCAGACGGCATTAACTATTGCGCTTGAACTGGAGATAGTCGATGAAGAAACCATTGAACCATTGTTACAGAAAGCCTATAGACAAGGATTAGGTCTTATGTTTGAAATGCCAATCATTGTAGGGGATATGATCGATGAATATATTAAAAAGGCTGAATCGACTGCGGCCACAATTAATTCCCTCGTTTTTGGTGTTCAAGAGAAAGAATCGTCTATTGAAAGAGAAGAGAAAAAAACTGAGGAAGAAAAGGAGGACGAAGAAGCTGGGATGGGTGATCTATTTGGTGGCGATGACGGTAATGGTGACGAAGATGAGGATGAAGACGAAGATTCTCCTAATATTGGAGGATTATTTTGATTAAATGCAAAAATAAAACAAAATTATAAATAAAAAAATAAAAGAGGTAAAAAAGCTTATGGAATCAATTTATTCTGCACTTCTCCTGCACAAAGCGGAAAAGAGCATTACGGAAGATAATATTAAAAAAGTCCTTAAAGCTGCAGGTATCGATGGTGATGAGGAACAGATTGCCAAATTAGTTGCCGGACTTAAGCAGACCGATATCGAAGAGATCATTAAAAATGCAGCTGCAGGACCCGTTACAGCGGCTGCTGCACCTGTTGGAGGAGCTGCACCTGAAGAAGGGGAAGAGGAAGAAGCAGAAGAGGATGAAGAAGAAGAGGAAGAAGAAGAGGATGAAGAAGTAGCTGGTATTGGCTCGTTATTCTAAACTCACAATTTTTCCTTTTAAAGATGAGCAACTTTCATAAATAAACAGAACATTTATTTTTCCATTTTTTTAATTTTTTACTTACATTCAGCATTTCCAGACCTAATTTCAGATTAAACCCAAGAGACTTTATGACTCTTTTTGGAAATCATAAATTTTTTTTACTATTTTTAGCTTTAGAACATAATTCTTAAAAATTTTTCAAAAAAAAGATTACGATTTTGTAGTGGTGTAAAGAGAGAGATGGCTGGGAAGTTCCTAAAGGCATTATCCCCCTTTGTACGGGTAATGCCAGAAGTTAAGCAACCGCAACGGGAAGTAGCATTTAAAGAAAAGTTTATCTGGACTGCGGTTGTCTTAGTTATATATTTAATTATGTCAAACATTCCTTTATACGGAATCCAACTTGAGGAATCAACAGATTATTTTTATTCGCTTCGGGTCATTTTGGCAAGCGAGCGCGGAACACTTACTGAGCTTGGTATTGGACCAATTGTAACTGCGGGACTTATCATGCAACTTCTGAACGGGAGTAAAATGATAGATGTCGACATGAATGACCCTTACGATCGTTCCATGTTTAGTGGTTCCCAAAAAGTATTGGCAATCTTTCTCACTATTTTCAATTCACTTGCGTATATTCTGGGGGGAGCCTTCGGGAACGTAACACAATTAGGATTACAAAACGTTGTGCTCATCTTTCTGCAGCTCCTATTTGCAGGTATTATTATTATATTGCTTGATGAAACCTTACAGAAAGGGTGGGGATTAGGGAGCGGTGTGTCCCTCTTCATTGCGGCAGGAGTTGCCGGTCAAATTTTCTGGAATTCTTTTAGTTTTATTGAAGCAGGAGAAAGGGGATTACAAAGGGGAATTTTCATTGCGTTTTTCACAGCTTTATTTGATGGGGACTCAAACACTAGGATAGGAGATCTCTTTATCAGAGAAGCCGGATTGCCCTCTCTTTTAGGAGTAATTACAACAATTATCATTTTTCTTGGTGTTATATGGTTTATAAGTATGAGAATCGAACTACCACTGCAATATGCTGGATATCGGGGTTTTAAGGGGAAATACCCCATCAAATTTTTTTATGTGTCCGTAATTCCAGTTATATTAGTGCACGCATTATATGCAAACATCTTATTCTTCGGGCAATTACTAGCAGGACCCAGATCAGCGTTGCGGGGTCAGGGGTACGATTTCTGGATAGATCTTATAGGGACATTTGAGGCAAGTAGTGCAGGAACTGGGCTTGGGAGCCAGCTTACGCCGAAATCGGGATTAATCTATCTCCTTACTGCGCCCCAGGGATTGGATCAACTCACTGGAGATCCGATACGTGCCGGCATTTACTTTGTAATACTTGTCGTCCTCTGTGTGAAATTAGGTCAGATATGGGTAGAAGTAAGCGGACTAGCCCCTCGTGATATTGCAGGACAAATTCTCGATAGTGGGATGCAAGTACCAGGTTTTCGGCAATCTGAGAAGATTATCGAACGGATTTTAAAGCGTTATATTCCGATGCTTGTGATTTTGAATGGTATAGTACTCGCTATATTAAGTTTCTTCGCAGACGGATTAGGCGCACTCTCTTCAGGAACAGGTTTGCTTTTAGGTGTAGAGATTATGCACCAATATGCCGAAACGATCAGCAAGGAAGCAGCTGCTGAGCAGTATCCCGGAATGCGCGGTTTTCTTGGATTAGGCTGATCTTATGCTTTTTCATCCAAAAATATTCCGAAAATTTTTAGGATTACGAGTTTTTTTAATACTATATTTATTTAATTCGTTTTAAAAAAAAATTGACATAGTTGAAAAAGATGCTTATTTTCATGTTTGCAGAGGAGAATATATTTATAGAGTTAATAAAATATCCTCCCGGCTCAATGATTTTTATTATGCTTTTATCCTCAACGGTCGCCGTAATTAGTACTGGGCTCACGAAACTCTTAACAGACACGGAGGAGATCCAAAGGAAGCAAAAACTCATCAAAAAGCACAAAAAACGAAAAGAAGAAATCATCAATTTGGCAGATATCAACCCGGCACGATATCAAAAAGAGCGAAAACAATGGGAACGAAAGGATAAATTTATTCAAGAAAGCCAACGAGGAATGGCATTCAGTAGATTAAAACCGACATGTATTACTTTCTTACCTATGATTATCATCTTTGCAATACTGCGTGGAATCTTTTCTATTCAAGTAGGCGGAACAACATATCAATTACCGGTTGCGATGCCGCCGATGAATCCTTGGGATGTGCCCTTCATAAGCGACTTTCTCATGGCGTCCACCGGTGGAGAAACCTATGAATGGACTAAGGCGGTCTATGGAACTGTAAGAGCTATTTCGGAAAGAAATGGTTGGATTAATTTCACCAGCTGGTATTTCTTATGCAGTTTAGGAATCAATACACTGTTGCAGCGGATTGCCGGAATTCAAAATCAAGCATCTGGCGGAATGGAACAAATGATGGGCGGACAAAAGGCTTCCGCGATGGAATTCCCTGAAGTATAGCTAGAGAATTAGGATTTTTTAATTTTTTCTACTTTTCAATTTTCAAAAAAACCAGCTCCAGACAAGGTTTGCTAATAAAAATTGAAATCAAGATATATATAATAAGAAATCTGATTCCCCCCAGAGACCGTACAGTTGGAACGCACGTGGAAGAGGCGGAGTTTGATGAGGATGGCATGGGGGATTTTTAATTAAAACTTCTTCCATAACTTTAAGCGAGTGTATAGATGAATTGAACGCATCAGATGGGATTCGAACCCACGAGCGCTATACGCGCACTAGCTCTCCAAGCTAGCGCCATACCACTAGGCGACTGATGCATAAAATAAAAAAAAGAAAAACAAAAGATTGTATACCTTACAGTCTTAATCTAAGGGTATTTCTATTCGTTCGCTCATCTTGTCATCCAAGTCGGCATCCTCAATCGCATCAATAACCTCTTCATGATCAGCCCCCTTAGAAATCTCAACAATATCAGGAGTCGGTTCAATATGCTTATAATTTACACGTCTTCTGCGCACATTAATACCATCAATTAATAAATAGCTTTTATCTATAATATCTACGATAACACAATATTGACCGGCTTCTCTACCCATAGTTTTGACACAAACTCTACCAATATCATATACGGAAATAATTCGTCACCAAATTATTTTTATTGTTTAATACTACTGATGCTGGAAACAGACCAGTAATATTAAAATTCAATATGATTAAAAAGGTAGATTAGAATAAAATCTTTGTGATTTTGGTTTCTTGTAAAGTCATTTCTTATTAAAATCCTTTAGAGCAGCCATAATCTTTTCTATCACTTTTTTTTTAGAGACTCCTTCCGTAGAAACAATTAAATCATATATTTTTTTGAGCTGCTCTTTATCTCGGAGATCATACCCATATAACTCTTTAAAACGTTCATATTCTGATCGTTCTCTGATCTTCGTTTCCTTCAATTTTGCTTCATAGGGTGTCCCATCCCGATCAGACATCCGTTTGACGCGAATTTCTAAGGGAGCAGTCAGTAAGACTTTAAAATCCGCAATATCTTGAAGTAAATGACCTCCCAGTTGACTATCAATTACAATATCTCCCTCTTTTGCTATACGAAGTACTTTTTTATCTAACTGTTCATCGATTTCTGGATTATTTTCAACATATTCACTAAACTCTTCCAAGGTAAGACCTTTTTCTTCGGCAAGATCCCGAAATGCTTGACCCGTGGAATAATAATCATAGTTTAATTGGTTCGCAATCGCTTTTCCGACAGAGGACTTTCCCGTTCCATGGAGACCAGAGATAGTAATAATCATCGTTTTTAAGATTTATAATGATTTGTCTTTAAAAAATTCTAAAGATGAAAAAATTTATTAGAAAGAATAGAAGATTCGGTAAACTATAAGTAATAATACGTCGTATAAAAATGAGTGTTTTAAAAATCTACTGTTCTTGGAGAGCCTCTTTCCTTACAGCTTCCCGTATAAGTTTTTGTAAGCAGTTATGGCAATAACGACCAGATAGATATCGGCTTGCTCTACGTGAGCTTTTGTTGGTTTTTTTCATCTCTGAGGGTCTTTTACGAGGGACAGATTTTAAGGGTTCTTTGCACATTAAGCAATGCGCTTTACTTGGTTTTTTTCTCCAATAATGAGTGTTATTTTTTTTGCCAGGTGTTTTTACTTCTTTACGCTTCTGGGTTTTTGAGCGTAGACCAGGTCGGGGCATTATAATAACCTATGTAAAATCTCTTTTTTTATGAATTTAATTTAATTTAATACAGATAGTATATATAAAGGATGACAATTAATTAATTTTGTCATTTGAATTCTTATTAATCTCATTAATTGTATGAAGATCCTAGGTTCTCCCGTGGGAATTGTAGCATATTTAATTATGCTAAAGTAGTGCGCTTCCTAATAAATGAGGTCTAAAAAGATAATAGATGAACGCCACTGCTATCCCTATGATTAATGATGAGATGAATACCCGATAAGTGCTGGAATTTGACAATTCTCGAATCCCAATAGAGATAAGAATAGGGATCCAAAGCGCAATTATTAAAGCATCTAATACATCAAACACAATCCATATGGGGGAATTAAAAAAGAGTTGGTACGTTTCCAGATTAAACTCCTGCCAATTAACGGTCAATTCGACATTCGGAAAGGCAAATAGGGTAATAATAACCTTAATTGCATTGATAAGCAAGAATGGGGCAAATGCGGAAAACAGCATTTTATATTTGTGAGATTCTTGCTTTTGTAATAAGGTCCCGCCTTTGTATATACTAAATACTGATACTTGTTCTTGGGAGTATTTTGGTCCTTCTTTTGAACTCCCAAAACGAGACTCTAAGCGTCCAGAGAAATCAACAGCGTAATTTGCTCCTTTGGTGAATAGCCATGTCAGGAGAGTAAAAAATACCGCATAATATACCAATCCAAACAGAAAGAATGAAAGGAAAAAGCTCAAATTATACGAGAATAAATAGAGAGAGAAAGGGTTTATTGGGTTATCTCCAATAGCAACTATCTTAAAATGCGAAAAGATTGCAAGTCCGAATAGACCATATAAGAGTGCATTAAAAAGCAGAATTAACATTCCTGGGGCCTTAGAACGCTTATGGTTTATATCCCAAAAAGCCTTTGAAGGATTAACGAATAAGTTATAAATCTTACGATACCACGGAAGCGGATGGGTCCATTCTTTGGCTTCAAATCGTTTAAAGATTGGAAGCTTTTCAATACTTTCTGTTCTTAACCGTTTTCCGCAAAAAGTGCACGCATAAGAGTTTGCTCTATTCTTATTTCCGCACCGAGGACATCGTTGCAGTGCGTCGGATGTAGTTGACATTTTTTTTCAAAGAGCTATTTTTTATTATATATTATTATTCATTAAATTTTATATATTTTTATTGGTATGTGGTGGAAAATGATTTTCTTTAGCTTATAATATCGGAAATGTTCAAAGGAGTATTGCATTCTGGGCATTTTGTCTCAACATCATTAATATAGTCAATAATATGATCCTTGTGGAATGGTCGCTTACAGTAGGGGCACAGAACCATTAAGAGATGATCTTCGATTTCTTTATTACAAAGTGAGCAACTAGGTTTCATAGTTCTATCAGAGATATATAGCCCATCCTTGATCGACCCAAATAACTTATTCTGTTTGATCAATCGTTCTAAGATCGCACGCACGTAACGTTCTTTCAAATTTTTGATTCGGGCGATATTTTTTATGGATGTTTTTTTTCGGTATGCAATAGTTTCAAATATGTCCGTCTCTAGGTTATAGATCCTCTCTTTCCAGACACGTAGATAAAGAAAAGTATATACGGAAATCGCTATAATAAACAGAAAGAATTCTGGATAGATAAAAATTTCAAAAGGATTCTCGGGTAACTGGATAAACACGTGAACAATCCAATAGCCAAGGGATAAAATCGCTACTATGAGAGAGATTATTTTGATAACCTTTTGCCAAGTGGAAACCTCATGAATATATTTGGGGACAGACACTTTTGATCCTCACTTTAAGTTATTATACATACTCGATGATAAAACCCGTGTCAAGTTCTTGGACATGGTATTCTCTCTCGACAAATTTCTCTAATAATTTTAAGTTCGTCTTGGTATGACTGTTTAGTTCCTGAACCTTAATCTTCGATGTGCCATCAATGTATGCCATTAACGGAATTAACTGATCTGACAAATAATTATCCACTGGGATATTATGCTCGATATACTGCAAAATCTTTCCTGCAGCCATTTTTCCCAGCTGTTCGGAAGAAATATGTTTTTCACCGATGATAGTGCCCGATGAGATAATAGCTCCTGTATCGGATTTTGACCAGATTTCTAATCCTACCCCCGGACTCAGCGAATCCACATATTTATGGGAGATATTAGTATCTATTGAAAGATTTTTATTGATTTCTTTGTGAAATGAGCGTTTTATCCTCTCTGGAATTTTTCTGCCTTGAAGGTGTTTGGTGACAATAATTTTTCCTTGAAGTTGGGAGAGATTTCCTAATTCCGTAATGTCAATCGGGTTTAACTTCTTCTGGTTTGGCGGATTTATAGTACAAAGGGAACGCGCACCCCCTTTTGGGTAAAATCCATGCTTTTTTATATCTATGTTAATATCAAGGCCGCTATATTTAAAAATTCTATAAGTTACTTTATTTAAATAATTGACGCTCGGTGCCCATTTTCCGTAAGTCCCTCCACCGTTCAATTTTATCGTTATTTCATCCGAATTTAATCCTAAAGTCATGATTTGGAGTGGTTGAAGAAGTAGACCTATGGAAGCTGCAGTTCGGATATCCACTTTAATGTTATTCTTGATCTCCTTTTTATGGGGTATTAACGTGATCTCTTGAGTACCAACTTGACACTCACTGAGTTCACTATGAGTCAATTCAGCCAATGTTTTCAGACCAAGTAAATGTTGTAATCTGAGTCCAGGTTTTGAACGGTTTGCACGGATATTGGTAATATGAACAGGAATTTCAAATAATAATGAAAATGCTGAGCTTAATCGTAAAATAGAGCCCCCTCCTTCCCCGAATGAGCCGTCAATCTCTAAAAAATCCATACCAATCCTTAAAATGAATCCATGAAAAAAAATCTAATTGCTAAATATTTTATATATGATCGTAATAATAATTAGTATTCCAACCTAAATAAAAGAATTCAATCTACAGAGGGAATTTCATGACCGGAAAAGAAGGAGATGTACAATGCATTAATAGTGAAATTTTACAAAAGATGAGTTTAAAGAACCGTTATAAGTTTCTTAACAATAATTTAATGAAGATCTTGAAGCCAAAGGATATGAACTTTTTAAAATCAATTCAGAAATTCTATACAAACTATGAAAAAAAGAATAATATTGATCATTCTGAAGATTTTTACGAATGGATTCCAGACTTTGGAAAAGAAGGGCTAATTACGCATATAAATAGGTTTGAGGTGATAGATATCAATTATGAGCATTACGGGATGATGGCAGAGTTTGCACGGGTAATGGCCACCGATTTCTTTGATCCTCAATTAGCAATGGGAATGGGAGCAACTGTATTAGCGATAAATCCACTAACTCTCCATCATGAAAATGTTCCCGTGCGATTGGAAGCACTTAAAGACTTAGTCACAGGTAAGAAAGTTGGATGCGTCTGTATAACGGAGCCAGATCGGGGCTCTGATGCCGTTCACATGACTACTTTATGCGAACAAGATAAGGATGGGAGTTTTACTCTGAATGGGACAAAAATTTATCAGACCAATGGTCCAAAATCGGATTGGGCTATTGTATATGCAACTACAGAAAGAGATTCTTCAAATCAAATGGCGCAATTTTTAGTTAATACCGAATGGGATGGATGGAACATACAAAGAGTTAATATCCCCTGGACTCCACGGATATATATCGGAAAAGAAACATTTAATGATTTAAGGATCCCAGAAGAATATATATTAGGGGAGCCAGGAGAAGGGAAAGAACTATTATTTGAAGGGTTAAATTTAGAGCGGTTGGGAATCGTCATTTTAAATTTGGCGGAAGCATGGAATGCGCTTACCCATGCAAATATATACGTCAATATGCGAAAGCAATTTGATCAAGAAATATTAAAATTTCAAGGGGTCGGTTTCACTCTCGCCGAGATGTGGTCAAGGGTAATGACTGTAACTCTGGCTACCTTACATTTATGTGAAATTGTTGATAAAAAGCTCGAGAAGTTTGATGGCGCACCGCCAAAAAAAGTGAATCTTGCATTAGGAGTGACGGCATCTCAGTTAAAGTATCAAAGTTCAAAGCTGACCGAACGGACATGTTATGAATGTGCAAATCTCATGGGGGGAGCAGGAGTTTGCGATAATACATTAATGGAAGACCTATTAGGGATTTCAAGAATACAAGAAATTGGTGGTGGGACCAGGCAAATCCAACAGTACATTATGTCACTGGCATTAAGACAACTATTTAAAATGATTTAGTATAGAAAAAGGGTTTTCCTACTTGTAATGCGCATCATAATAGAGATGGAAATGCGTCCAAAAATATCAAAAAGCAATTAGGAGAAAATACTATCAAGTTCCTTACTCATAATGAATCTGCCGTAGGGACTACGGTGAAT
Source organism: Promethearchaeia archaeon (assembly GCA_046483985.1). Classification (GTDB taxonomy): domain Archaea; phylum Asgardarchaeota; class Lokiarchaeia; order Sigyniarchaeales; family SOKP01; genus JAWOCD01. Next base: position 74,659 of record JAWOCD010000110.1, on the reverse strand, counting down.
GCGTGGTGGTTCAAATTTTTTCTACCCGATAATCGGACCGAATTCGTTCTACTCCTTGGTATTTTTTAATTAAATCCAGAACACATTGAGGAACAAGTTCTTTCCATTGTTTTTCTTTATTAATAATAAGTTTACGGATTCTCGTGCCATTGTAGATTTCTTTTTTAAATAAAATCTTATCCGCAAGCGAGTATTCTTTTTGTTCAAAGAGCGATCTCACCCAATCGCTATTCGAAACCACGATATCAAAATTTCCTACAATATTTATGACCTTATCCACCCATTTTTTCGCGTTAAAAAGATCTGGAATAAAATAGATGTGATATCTCTCTTCAGAAATGCCTAGCTTCTCCAGACACTCTTTAAGAAATTGTTTGCGTTCATATTTAGTGAACGGATTATGTTGTGTATGAGAGAACTGGGAACTTCCTATTCCAATTTTGAGCGAATGGTACTTTTCGGCAAGTGTTTTAATAACAAAAAGATGTCCTTTATGCAGCGGCTGGAATCTCCCCAAAAATAAAGCGGTTGCTTGGCGGTTCTCTGTATTTACAAGTTCTTCTTCTTCAAAAAAAGATTTAATATCCATTTCCAAGAGATCGTTCCAAATTTCTTCTGAATAATCTACTAGGTGCTTTTTTTGCAAAATTTCTCTTAACTGGGATTCTGTATAGAATATGCTCTTCTCTGGGTTTAATTCTGAGGGATCTGGTTTTGGCTTAACGTCCGGATTCACCAATCCGAAGAAAATATAGGCAATTTCTTGGGAAAACGGATCTTTCTCATATTGTAAATCGTAAAACTTCAATGCAGTCAGATTCTCTTTAGTTATCCCAAATTCTTCTTTTAATTCCCTGAGAGCATTATTTTTAATAGCATGCATATCAAGCCCTTCTTGATATTCTACATGACCCGAAGCAGAATCGGTATAATATCCTGGGTAACTTTTCTTTTGGTCCCCACGCTTTTGAACTAAATACAAGATATCATCATTTTGGTAGGTCACTATGAAGATTCTTACAATTAAATGACTCACAGAGTTTTCATGCGCTTTTTTCCGTTCCATGGGAAAAATGTATTTGCTCACTTGCCCCGATTCTAAGTATTTCACATCCCCCTTCTTTATACATGCTAATATTTCTTCCTTCATAAGTAACTCTCCTCATTTTAAATCCAAGATAATGTGGTCTCCTACGCTAAGTCCGATCTCAGCAGCAGCGTTTCCTTGATTTTTTGCAATCTCCAAATATCCATATGATCCTTGTAAGAACAGTAATTCGCCAAGGTCAACCTCTGAAAAATGAGAGCTAAAGTTAGCTGAATATTCCTTGTTCTCGTAAATAAGAGTAATCTCCGAGGATGGTTTTATTTGGATTGAAGTATTCTCAATTTTAAATTCATCATCCATCTTAATATTAGTCGTAGCAGTCCCAAAAGAATCAATATGTTGGATCATCCCCTCGATTTGCCTTGATTTTTGGCGATAATGAGATATAATTGAAAGTTGATGGAGATCTTTAAGCGGTATTTCGGGACCTAGCTGATCCAGTTCAATTCCTGATGCAAGATATGCTGAAACAGGCGCCATAATATCTCTGCCATGAAATGTCTGGGAAACCTTATCTCGAAAATATTCCTTATTCTCAACCGAAACAGCTGTTCGAATGACATTTGAAGATAGTAAATGGGTAAATATTCCATTATCTGGTCCCACAAAATAATGCATTGAGTCAGTTTCAAGCGCTAAAATCTTCCTTGAACTTCCCACCCCAGGGTCTACAACAATTAAAAACGCAGATTTAGGTGGAAAATATTTATATGTGGTAAAAATAAAATAAGATGTTTCAAGAATGGAAAATGGGGTAATATCGTGAGAAATATCGATTATTTTAATTTCTTTTGATAAACTAAGCATAACACCCTTCATACTGGCAACGTAATGAGCCCCCTTTTCGCCAAAGTCCGTAATTATCCCAACAATTGGGTCTTGGTTTGACATAATGTAGCCTCATTAACTACTCATTCTTAAAACGTTGATCCACGCGATAAAAATCTTGCAAAGCTTTTGCTTTAAGTCTATATTCTTCTTCCTTTTCAGTTTGCATTAATTCCTTAGAAATTTTACTTGCTTTCTTATACCACTGAGATGCTGCATTAAAATCCTCATCCCTCAAATTATCCCTTGCTTCCTCAATCGCATCGTCTCTCTCTTCTATCATTTCCGGTACTCTTTTTGCATTTTCTGCCTTTTCAAAGAATGTTTTTTTTAAATCTTCTTCACGTAGTTCTTCTGCCCCTTCTGCAGCTTTTTTGTATAATTTTGCCGCTTTACCATAATCTTTCTTTTTTACTGATTGTTCAGCAGAATTATAATATTTTGAAACTCTTAAATGTAGATCATCTTCTATTTTTTCCAATAACTCTTGGGCGATTTTTCTTTCTTTTTTGCCGCCCCCTAACATATCCTTAGTTTTATTAATGACACTTTCCTTAATCTGGTCTGCTTCCAACCGATCGGAACTTTTTTCAAGATTTTGTTGGTATGTTTTTTTTAATAAAACATTAAACTCTTGTTCAGAATAGTCCAAAATATCTTTACTTGCTAATGCCTTTGCAGTATTCTTTAAACCCGTTCGATATTTTTCTGGGTTCTCTTCTTCAATTAATAGCCCCAGGATAAAACCGTTATATTTCCTCGTTAATTTTCCCTCAAAGTGATGAAGGTATGAAACAAGATTTAGATCTTTTAATTTTATAAGACTAAATTCGTTTTTATCGTGATTCAAATTCAAACGTAAAAAAAGGTTGCTTGAAATTTGGAAATCTTGCTCTTCTAATTTCTCTTTATAATACGTTCCCAATACTTCATAATCCCTATCTTTTGGTAATAAAATGACAAAAGTACCCGCTGGCATAGATTTTTCTCCTTAATTATTTATTGTATTTTAGTAATTTTATTTAAATTTATTAAATGATTAAAAATGTTAAATATTTTACAAATTTCTTCTTATTCTATTGGTTTCCTCTCTAATTGACTGAATAATGGTGAGTAGCTGAGCGTAATACAAATTATTACCAACTGCTCGTTCTGCTTCCTTGATTTTGGAGATTGCCTCTTTTTCCTCCTCTAAGATGGCTTCCACCGCCTTTTTCTCATGTAATTCATTTATTTTATCATTTATATCATCAACAAGTTCTTGGATACTACGGCTTGAATTTACTCTAAATTGTTTCAAGACCTCAACGATTAATCGAACATTTTCCTCTAGTTTTACAATCTCCTCAGAAAAATTTTGATTTAATTGTTTAATTGATTCATTCATTTTATTAATTTGTGCAATCGTTCCTTCTAATGAATTTGAGATATTTTGAATCATTTCTCGTGCTGAATCATCGATATTTGACATGAAAAAACCTCATATATTATGTATTATTTTTTTAAAAAACATTTATTCTATTTGTTCTTCTTCCGGTTGCATAACAGACTCCTTTAAAGTCTTGACAGAGTCAATGGTTTCAGATAATAGGAGATTCACCGTATCTTGGTTTAAGACATCTCCCGCAATTTCCGTAAAGTTTTCCAGATTTTCCACTAATCCTTCAAATGCATCTAATCCCAAGCTTGATTGTAATTTTTCCATTTCTCTCGTGGCTCCTTCACCAATTTTTGAGATGGTTTTCTGATGCTTGGTCTGTGTGATTTCGATTTCTTCAGAAAACTCAGTTAATTTATTCGATAATTGACCTGTTTTATCTTCAATGGTTTGATTTAATTCATCCAACGTGGTCTTTAGCCCTTGAATTGCCTTACCAAGTTGAGCAATGCGACTATAGATATTCTTCAAAAGTGTTAATATCATCTCATCCTCTGCCATAAATAGTCACTTATTAAATGTTAGTAAATTTAAGTATGTTTTTTAATAGTATTTATACTAACTTTATACAACCCAGTACTATTAAATTTTTTTAGTTATTATTATTTAGTTGATTTTATTCCTTAAAATTTCTAATCATTGGTAAAAAATTACATCGAAATGCTTTGTTACCAAAAGAAAAGAAAGAACATGGTCCCGCCGGGATTTGAACCCGGGATCTCAGGTTTTTACTGAACACGGACACTTATTTGGTTTCTTTGTATGTCCGCGGGCCATTTATAAGACCTGCGCTTGTTGACCAAGCTCAAAAACCTGGGCATGTTAACCAAGCTAAGCAACGGGACCACTGCATTGATATAATCCATTATTTTAAGGGAAAAATCCCCTATATGACATTATACCAATTTTGTATTAAAATCTTCTATATTCAATCAAAACACACAAAAGAATAAAAATTTTTTTATCAAAAAAGCAAAAGAAAACTCCATTCTTTAGAGAGGAGATTAATTTTACGTTTTAACCAACTTATATTGTCTATTAGGGAGTATGAATTCAAGGCCTTTAGGGGGTGGTAGTTCAAGGACCTCTTAGGAAATTAGAAATAATATTTAGATCCCGTAGAATGAAGAAGAAAATAAGAAAAAATAAATATTTTATGAACCTTAAGGAAAAATTGGCTGAAATATGTCCCCATTATTTTTAACAGCTTAGTTGAACGACTTACGCGATTATTGAAATACGTGAAGGGCTAATTCATTAAAAAAATATGGGTTTAACTCTTTAATCCTTATTACCGCCTTCGCTGGTAAGATTTTCTTCCAAGATCAATCTATCTATTAATTTCAAAACCCATCTTTTGATCTGCATCATATTTTTGATGAGGCCTTTTACGTGGTCATCGGGGAAATCTTTTTCTGGCGGTAATCTTTGAGCTGCAGTCATCCACTTATTCAATGCCAGTTGAACCAAGGAGGCACCATCTGCTTCCATAAAAAGAGGGACAACTGCGGCGGATTCGCGAGCATCACCAATTGCAAAATAGACTTTCCGACTAATATCACGAAGCATCACTAAATTCACCGCTTCGTCAATTTTTCTTTCCACCAGAATAATTTTGAGGAGTTGCGATTTGATTTTTTTATCCTTCTTTGCAAATTTTTCCTTTCGTTCGGAGATCTTTCTCTGAATCTCTGCTTTCTTCTCTTTACATTTGTCATCTTTAGTATAAATTGCCACTCGCAGATGATCATCCAAAGCTTGGATATGGATAAACATTTTCTTTTTTGAATGATATAAGATGACAAAATGACCTCCTTTATCTTCATCTTGGGAGATTCTCATCGAAATATTACGGTTCGGAACGCTATTGGCGGTATCATATGCTAATTCGAACAATTCCCGGGGGTTTATTGGAGAATATTCTTCGTTAATCACAGCACTGTTCCATTCAGATTTTATAGTGCCTTGAAATTCGTTAAGTAATCTATTTTCTTTCATATTTTTATAACCATTGATTATCGAAAGCGAACTAAATTCTAAGAAGTATTGATAATTTTTATAATTTCATTTCAAAGAATTATTATTTTAAATTCTTAGATAATATTTATATTTTTTAAAAATTTTGATGTTGTCAATCTTCCATTTAGGAGGTTTTTTTAACTTGAGCATAGGCTTTTTTAAGTCGCTCTATTGCGGTTAAAATGTCCGATTTGCGGGAGCCTATTGCCGCATTCATAACGATATAGGGATACGGATAATCTTCACAACAAAATCCGAACATTTTTTCATCTGGATTATAGACCCTCGGTCCCGTTACCCTCAAATTATAGAGCGCTCCACCTAATTGAGTTAACTTTTCCTCTGGCAGATGATTTAAAGTCATAGCGATAGCTACAGGATTAAATGTATCCAAGATCCGTTCATCGATTTCTTCGGCGAATTTTTGTAGTTTTTTCCTGAGTAAATTATGATGTCGTTGCTGTTTGTCTATTAGTTCTTCATATCCTTGCTTTCCTAAAGAAAGAATAGAAACGAGAAAATTTACCACGGGAGTGGCAGAAGCACGTCCGGCATATGTTTGACTTATAGTGTCAATAACTTTTTTCGAGGGAGAGGCAATAACTGCTCCGCCTACGGGAGTCAATACATTTTTGTCCGTAGATTGAATAATGGCATCCACTCGTCCCGCATCGATAGCGGAGCGAATCAATTTCATCCACTCTGGACTCTGTACTCCGTAGGCATTAATAACAATGTGACATAAATCTTTCTTTTTGGCGAATTTACTTATTTTCTTGAGGGCGTCATGCTCTCTCGGGGGAAAAAAGCTGGTAACAGATATAATACCAAAACAGTCCTCGTCAAATGCCTCCTTAATATCTTCTATAGGAACACGGACACTATCTCCGAAAATCCTCCCATCGATTATTTTTGGAGTAACTCCAACCAATTTGATCCCCTTGATGAGGGATTTATGGTCAATTCGGGGGACCAAAATCTTTCTCTTATGAAGCAGAGAACCATTATCCCAATCGGGACGCAATGCGGCTAAACAAAGAGCTAAAGACATACCAGTTGCAATAGGCACAACAATTGCTTTTTTGATATTGGGCAATCCAAATTTTCGTAAAAAGTCACGCGCAACGTAGTTTGCAATATCATACATGATGGACCCCCCAGGAGCTTTCGGTTGGGGATCAGTTAAAAATCCACTTCGACCTATTCCATGACAGAAGCCAGCTGAGATCTCTAGATTAAGTTTCGAGGCAATTCGTGCTTCCCGTTCGCCCACCCGGGCGGCCTTTCTGTCCTTATCCGTATCCATATGGGAAAGCGTATCTAACAAATATTTGATTTGCTCTTGACTCCATGGCTCATCAGGAAGTGCCTTTTGTTCGAAAAGGATTTTAATGGGTTTCAAGAATTCATTCAAAACAAGCTGACCCCGTTTGAGCATATTTTTGGGGATTTTCGAGTTTTCGAAATATTTATTTATCTTACTTAAATCAACCATAATTAGGACAACACATAGTTATTTATTCATATCAAGGTAAAATGGCGGCCCTCGAGGGGAATCGAACCCCTATCCCTCCGCAGGATAACCAGATTTGAAGTCTGGCGTCAGAGACCACTCCGACCGTCAAGGGCCTTATTAATTGAATTTTTGAACTGATATACTATCAAAAATTCTCATCCTTAATAATCAAAAATTGTAAAAGAAATTTTCGATTTTAATTCATAATTTCAAATTAAATGAAAATGGGGACTTCTTTCGCAGATCGTTAAAATATATCGAGAGGAAAAAGAAACGCATGCATAAGATGTAAGATCAAGGATGGCGGGAAATCTCTTTAGTCTTGAAAAATAAAAGAAATGAGAAAAAAATGAGAAAAATAATTGTATTCTTTTTTTATTTCTTCGTGGTCGTTTTAATATTTAATCTCTTTCTGAAGGTTCGCCGATTGGTAATATTGTTTTATCATGCGATTCATTTATAACTTCTGCCATCGCTAAATAAATTGCGCTGGAGCCAGAGATTATACCTTCGATTCCCCCGATGGTGCCAATGAGAGAGGAATTCAAAAACTTCGAGGCTGCGAGAATTAAAAACAATAAAGATACAGAAAGAAAAACAAACTGTAATGCTCTATTGCTTTTTAAAGTCCCTATAAACATAAAGCATGAGAAAATACCCCACATGAACAAATACCAACCATCCGAAACTGAAGAAACTTCTACAGACCAATATCCAAGGTTTGGTAGAACATTTAGAAAAACGAAAGATAACCAAAAGAAGCCATATGATGTAAAGGCAGTCACTCCAAATGTATTCCCTTTTTTATATTCTAATATACCAGCTATTACTTGGGCTAAACCACCATAAAATATTCCCATCGCTAGAATCATCGTGTCTAATTGGAATAACCCTGCATTATGCAGATTTAAAAGCACTGTGGTCATACCAAATCCCATCAGCCCTAGAGGGGCAGGGTTTGCAAGTTCGCTATCAGCAGTCATTTTATTTTTACCATCTTATAATTTTTTATTTTATTAAATAGTGATTTGGATAGTAATTGTTTTTTATTAATTTTTAATAAAAGTCAAAAAAGGATATATATGTAAATTAGCTTTATAAATTGTTTAATTTCCTTCTCAGTTTAAAATATTACGTATTTATTTAGAAAAATCAGCACATTGCAATCTTCGAGCTTTTTTGTTCATTAAGTTAATCTGGTAGATGGTTTCAATAAAATCAACGAGAATATGACAAGAAGCTCCAAAAATGACGTATTTTTTTCCGTTAGTATGCCAATATTTATACTTACCGACCGCTATAAGCGTATTCTTTAAAGTATACGTCCTTTCTAAATAATTTTTTCCATTCAGAAAATAATTAATCGGAATTTTTATAATTTCAGCCACCTCAGCATTGTCGCTCAAGAATTGAACATTGTTCTCTATAATTGCAATAAAAGGGGTAATAATGAACTTTTTGGGGGTAATCTGGTCCTTCAAGCATCCCAATACGGAAATATTCGATTCAAAAATACCTATTTCTTCCTCTGTTTCTCTTAATGCAGTTTCTTTAAGATTTTTATCCACTTGAGGATCGTATTTACCTCCTGGAAATGCCATTTCCCCCGAGTGTTTATCCTCCTTATGAATAGTTCTTTTTATAAATAGGATTTCAAAGGGTTTATCGGGATAAGAGATTACGGGAATTATAACCGCAGATTTAATAAATCGAGCATCATCAAAACAAGGACGTTTTGAATCCTCAAAATTATACAACCGGTTTTTTATTTTCTCCTCATCAAGGATTAACGCTTCTTTCATTTTTGTTTATCTTTTTGAGGGTTAAATCCGTTTGATAGTTTTCTCTTGAATTTGAGATTATTCTTCAAGTTTTTTATTTTTTCAATGGTGAATCTTTTAATACCCGATTCAGATAACTGAACAGAATAAATATGATGGAGAAATTCTTGGATCATATGAGCTGTCGCCCCCCAAATAGTATATATTCTCTTTTGAACCTCATCAAAATAATTGTAATAATATACGGGAAACTTTTTATGATTGATTATGAAAAGTCGTTCATTAAAATTGTGCTTATCTGCAAAGTAATCGATTGGAATTTTAAGAATCCTCCTTACTTCGGTCTCTTGCTTGCAAAATCTCTGATTTTTATTGATTACGCCAATTATTGGGGTGATGATATATCGAGTTAATGTGGGAAAATCGTGCATACATCCTAATATTTCAACATCCGTCCTTGAGACTCCAATTTCCTCCATGGCTTCTCGAATTGCGGTATCAATGAGAGAGACGTCCGTCTCAGGTTCATGTCTTCCCCCGGGAAATGAAATCTCATTACGATGTTTTGTCCCTCTATCCGTCCTATGAATCAAAAGGAGTTTGTAAGGATGAGTATCATTCCGAATAATGGTAAATAATATCGCTGATTTTGTAAAAAACTCATCACCCTTTAATTTGATCCGTTTGGGGGAATCAAGGGCAAATAGTTTCCTTTGAATTTCTGATTTATCAAAGATTAATGAGTCAGGGGGCATACAATTTTCAAAAAAATTTTAAGCTTTATTGTATTTAGTAATTTATAATAAATCTTAAAGTTTTTATTCGAGGTCTGAGTCAATTGAAACTGCCTAAAGAATTACGAGAAAAGCGAGAATTGAAAAGAGCATCTGGTAAAACAAAGCGATGTTCTATAAAAGGGTGTTCCAAAAAAGCAATTCGGTCATTATCCGAAAATAAATGGGGTCCCTATGCAAAAAAGGCGAAATTGGATTATGCCGAGAATCGACACCATAAGATATATCTCTGCAAAAAACACTATAAGCAAGCCAAAAAGATTAAAAAATCTGACGAAAAATTATATCAGAAAAAGGGTTTTCTAAATGATGAATCTTCTCGAGAAACGGGACGCTGGTTAGGCGAATAATTCATTTATTCATTTCTTATTTTAAAAATAGGTGTAAAACTTAATTAAAAAGCCGCCATTTTTTGATAAAATTTGTTTATCAAATTATACTGCACTTCAATTATGCCCAAAGTTAATAAAGATAATGAGAGTAAAAATAGGATAAATGTGGTTATTCTTTTTCTCATATAAACAGCTCTTTATTTATATATAGATATTGAAATTAATTATTATTTTAATTATTTGTGCTTGGATTATTTAGATGTTAAGTCTTTGAGCGTCTCAATATTCAACTCAACGAGTTTCATATCTTTTTTGAAGTCCTTTTTGCTTCTTTCGTACTCTTCCTCCGAAATCTCTTTCGCGGAAAATTTTGCCTTTTCATATTCAAGTTCTTTCTTCAATTTGGTCTTTTTCATTGAAATTTCTGCCAGCCATTTTTCTATATTGGTAATGATATTTTCCTTCTTTTTTCTGAGATCTTTAAGCTCCTTTTTGTATTGCTTCTTCAAGTCCTTCATTGCGAATTTTTTTAATTTTTTGAGTTTATAATCCCTCACAATGCTTTTTAATTGGTCTTTTTTGGTGTCAATTTCAAAATTCAATTGTTCCGTAATAAAGGGTTTATCAATCTTACTTTCGATTGACCGTTCTTTTTCTTTTAGATCGTTGGAGATCTCTTTTATAGCTTGTAACTGCGAGTTTATTTTTTGAGCATATTCATCGTCTACATCGTATTTATTTCCCTCCATTGCTTTTTCAATTTTCTCTAATTTTCTACCCAGTTTTTGTTTAGTGATCTTTAGCCTGTTTAAATCAAGGCGATATTCTACTTGTTGTTTAATCTCTTCTGGTAATTCGGGTAAATCCTCTTCTTCCTCTTTCTTCTCTTCGTCTGCTTTTTTCTCATTTTTCTTTTTTTCTTTTTTCTCCTCTTCTTTCTCCTCTTTATCCCTTTTTGTTTCTTCTTCTTTTTGCTTCTTCTTTTCCTTCTCGTTTATCTTATCTTCGGAAGGAATGTTGGAAATAAGAGGTTTTCCGCACGATATACAAAATTTATCATCATCTTTGACTGGCTCCCCGCAATACGGGCAATGTCGAGTCATATTTTTTAATCCTCAAAACATTATTAATCTTGTTGTTATTATTAAAATCAAATTTAAATTAATTAAATTTTGTGAGTCCAATTTTGTAAGATTTTATTTATTGGTTAATTATAATTAGTAGTTAAGATGAATATCGAAGAAAAAATTCCTATCAACTTTGGGTTATTTGGTCATATTGACTCCGGCAAAACAGCAGTTGCCTCAGTATTGTCCGAGATTATCTCTACGGCAGGAATCGATGCTCATCCACAGAGTAAGGAACGGGGAATAACTATTGATATCGGATTCACCAGTTTTCTTATGGATGAGTATTTAATTACGCTTGTAGACGGACCTGGGCATGCAGATTTAATTAAAATTAGCGCATCATCGGTGGAAATAATTGACTGTGCACTATTAGTAATAGATATCAACAAAGGGCCGCAGATTCAGACTGGAGAGCACTTAGTCATGATCGAATCCTTAGGAATTGAAAACATCATCGTGGTCTTAAATAAGATAGATCTATTCAAGGGCAATATTGAAAAAGAAATCGAAAACATTCAAGAATTCTTTAAAACTACTTCATTTGGCAAGAATGTTCCCATTTTTGCTGTTTCAGCAAAAGAAAAAAAAGGATTCACAGAGTTAAAAGAAGGAATCTTCGATCTGATTAAATCGTTAGAAATCGACAGAGATACAGACGGAGATGTGATCATTCCGATTGATCACCACTTTACCGCAAAAGGTTTAGGACCGATCATTACGGGAACGCTAATTACGGGAACGCTGAAAAAAGATCAACAGGTCTACATACTCCCTATAAATGAAACCGGAAAAGTTAAAAACATCCAAATCTTTCACGAGGATGTTGATTTTGCCGAGGCAGGTAATCGAGTAGGGGTTAATATCAAAAATATTGACATTGATAAGGTCTACCGAGGAACATATGTAACTGATAATAAAAACGCGTTTGAATTCTGCACTATTGCGGAAGTTATTGTGAATAAAACGGAGCATTTCAAACCAAAAACAGAATTTGGAACGCAAGTGCACGTCACTATTGGAATGGAAACAGATGTGGCTAATATTTATCCTTATAAAGAGATTGAGGGGAAACGGTTGAAAAAGTCCATTTCTCAGACCCAATCTAAATTTCGGGCTATTCTTCGGTTTAACAAGCGGATATTAATTCCAAAAAATAAAGTCATATTCTTATTAAGCCGATTGGACCTCCCCCCAACCACCTTGCGGATAATCGGATCAGCAAATCTTTTGAAAACCCACGAACAAGCGCCATTATTCTACAAATACAAGTATAAGAAAGGGCGAATCAAATATTTAGAGCATTCTGAAGGGATAGTTTGTGAAGGATTAGCTCAAAGTGTCAAGGGAGCGAAAGAAATTACCGGGAGAGAACTGGAAGCTCCCTTTACGAAAATTCTCGGTAGTTTTGGGACAAAGGGCGCGGTCATCGTGGGAACAGAAGAAGATATCTCGGAGATAGACAAATCAGAGCCCGTCATTTTGAAAGAATTACGGAGTTTTCATATCAAATAAAAATACAAGAAAAAACATTTAAAATTTTAAAAACTATATTTATAATAGTACGAGGAGACGTAAAAATGGAAGAAAAAAAGAGAATCGATTTCTCTCAACCTGATGTAGGAAAAGAGACCCTCATCGAGATTATGAAATCTCTCGAAGATTTAGAAAGCAGTACCGATTTAGAGGGAACTGCAGTGGTGTCGAAGCAAGGACTCCGCATTGCAAGTTCAGAAACGTCCGATGTAGTTGCTGATGTCTATAGCGCAAGTCCAGCAACGCTTATTTCTTTAGGACAAAAAATAAGTGAAGGGCTCGAGCAAGGAGAACTTCGTGATATCGTCATACGAGGAAATGAAGGATATACCATCATCTTAGTAGGCGCAAAGGATAACAACTTCATGCTCTTTACCAATTGTCAAAAAGGGTATAAATTGGGGTATTATTTCCATAAAATTAGAAAAGCATTTAAAAGAATGGAGCCGCTCTTGGAAAAAGTAGAAGCAGAAGATATGTAATGGAAACTACTAATTTCTTATTTTAAATTCTTAAAAATTCAAAAACTCTTATTTTCCACCATGCCACTTCTATAATGGTACATTCCGATAATCATACCGAAAGACAGCACAGAAATAATTATCGTAATTGAATACCCAGATATCGAAATCTCTGTATTATTACTATCACTGGTGCCATTTTCATCGCTTTGATCTCCATAAATCCATTTAATTTCATCACCGTCTTCAACATGATATGAAGCAGCGCCAACTTCAGCATATTCTCCGTTAACCCAATATAGCCAATTGTTCGAATTTTTATTCCGTACTCCGTCTATTCCCTCAATAAAGACCTCTCCATTAGAATATTCGGTGTATTCGACATCGCAATAGGCTAATAGAATATCAAAAACAGTATCATTTCCCGAATCTACATTGATTTCATCCTCGACTTTTTTTGAACCGTTATTGTAATCTACGATTAAAGCTATACCGGAGAAATTTCCCTCTTCAGGTTCATAAATTTCAGAGGTATCCTCATTGTCTCCTTCCTCTATTTCATTTTCATCTTGATTGATCTGAATAACATTAAAATTATAGAGGATCAATCCCAAAAACAATAAAGAACCAATAAAAGCTATTATAATATATTTTTTCCTTTTTTCCATAGGTTTTAAACCAAAAAATAATAAAAAAATAATAGATGTTTATTTGTTATGTAAAAATTTTAAGATTGATATTTTTTTCTTCTCTTTCTCAATCTTAGCAAAATAATTCCAGAGCATACTGCTATTGATAACAGAAGGAATATTACCGAAAATCCGGAAATTGCGGGTTCTTCGTAGCCAAGATCTTTTATTTCATGCAGTTCTAGTCCAAAATTAGGCCCCAATGTGCTCTCAACCTCACAATATTCTAAAATTCCTGTTTCCGTATCGTAAATTAGAGTTGTATTTTGAGATGTATTATTGGCTTTAAATGTGATATCAAGCATGGATAAATACTTAAATTCTTGAGTCTCAACCGTTCCATTAATATAACCCAATTCTTCATCTTCAGCTTTTTGAATTACGGAGTCGGTATCCTCTGTGGGAATGAGAAAACCTGGCCTGAAATCGTTAAACGCCATTGCTAAATCATACCCTGCAAGGCTGCTAGAAACATTTGAAATGGTATCATTTAATACCATAGAATTAGATTCTTTTTTCCAAAACGATATATTGAGATAAGGAACGGGCTCTGAAAATGTATTCATATCTGCCGAGTCTTTGTCATAGAACCCAGTGAAATTGATCCAAATCTGCCCTCCATCATTTGAGCTTACATTGGCGATACTATTATAATGATAATCGTAAAAATAAAGGACCGAATCAAATCCAGTAACATTATAAATGTAGGTTTTATTTAGACTCAAATCCTCAGAGTAATCCGATGGAACCTGGCTTTCTGCGTGTGCTTGTGGAACTAAGAAAAAACTAATTCCTAATAAAAGCGAGACCGAAATTGCTAAGATTATGCAGTATTTCTTCTTTTTCATTTTTAATTCAAATTTCTAATATTTTTTAGGATAAGGTATCCTAGGTTAGCTTTCCTATTTGAAAAAAGTTTCCAATAAATAAAAAATTTAGGTTTTGGCTGATAAAAAAAATTTAGTGTAAAAATAAATGTGAAAAATAAAATGTTAAAAAACGGGAATCCCGGCATTTTCAAGAGACTTATTGTACACCTCATTCCCTACTGATGTCACTTCATAATAAAAGATATACTGTTATTGAGTAACATATTTCGGGTGATCTTATTATAATCACTTTCATCGATTTTAGGAAACATAATCTCTGTATCCATTACAAATAGGAAATTTATCCTATATTATAAAAACGAAAGTGTATTTATTAAAATAGTCAGGAAAAATTAGACTCGGATGACTCATGACAGTAGAGAACAATAAAAATGAAATAAGTGTAACCTTGGATCAAAAGATAAAAGGGAAGGGTTGCCCCACTTCAAGTTATAACCTTGAAGAGAGGGAAGTCAGATACCCGCGTAAAAAGACAGAAAAGGAAACAATGAGTGATCCGAAGTGGTTAGACAAAAAATCCTTTCGATTTACCATAATGGCGATTTTTACCGCTTTAATTATTGTCTTGGGATTTTTACTAATCTATATTCCCAATATTCAATTAGTTTTTATAATGCTCTTTCTATCGGGATTTATTATGGGAAAAAAAGATGGAGCCGTAATAGGATTGATGAGTTCTTTTTTGTTTTGTTTTTTTAACCCGATGGGAGCATCACCTTTACCGCTTCTTGTATTTCAGATTGTCTATTACGCTTCTATTGCTCTAATAGGGGGATTTATGAAGGATTTCATTAAAGATAAACCATATTTTCAGCCCCAGAAGGATCTATATAAATTAAAGGTTATACTCCTTTTTGGCTCCACAGGCGGATTATTAACATTTATATTTGATATATCAACCACAATGATCCATGCACTTTTCTTTTTTGGCACATTAGAAGCCTTTTGGCCCACATATCTAATTGGAATTTCATTTACCACAGTTCATTTAATTGCAAATATTTTACTCTTCATCTTTGTTTTACCCGTATTAATACAAACTATCTATAAAATGCTTGATCTATAATAATGGATGATTTAAAAGGGTAAAAGGTATTATAGTCTTTTGCTATAATAATTTTTAATCATATATATCCAGATATCACGCTTCTTTTCAGAATTAAGGGTAGATATTTAAAGTTACTATAAATTAGAAAAACTGGAATTATAAAATGTAAAAAACTTATGCAAAAGACTATAGTAATAAAAGTAGAAAATTAAATAAAAATAGGAATTATTCTTCAGATTCCGAAAGCAAGGTCACTTTACCACCAGCTTCCTCCACTTTTTTAATGGCTCCTTTGGAAGCTTTTTGAACCTTAATGTTAACGGGCTTGGTAATTTTCCCCCGTCCGAGTAATTTTTGGATATCTAAATCAGTTAAATCAATTGAATAGGTTTTTCCAGACTTCTCCGCAACATCCTCTTCAATATAATCCTCAAGATTTAAATCTAAATCCTTGACGTTCATTATATTCGTAATATTTCTCCTTACTACTTTTTGCGGGCGCTTAAATCCACGCTTTCCTACCTTCCAATCCTCATCTGGAAAACCTAACTCCTTCTGTTTCAAATAATATGATTTTTTACTCTTCTTCCATTGGGTCGTCTTACCTCTTCCGGCTCGTTGTCCAGTCTTTCGATGCTGACCAACTCTTCCGTAGCCCATAACTCGAGAGCCTCGCTTCTTTTTTGTTTTTTTCTTATGCTTTCTCAATTTTTCCACCTCATTATATCATACGTTGTATAAGTTGATTAATATCCTTTCCAATATATCCTAAAGCTCCACCTTCTTTCCTATGGCGTTTTATAGTACCTTTGAAACCTTTTCGGGGAGGATGTAATCGAAATACAGGTTTGATTTTGTTTAAATCATTAGCTTTATATTGAATTTCCCCATCCAATAATGCTCTTGCAAAATCTTCAATACTTTCATATCCCATAAGATCTTCGACGGCAGAATCAGTTAACCGTCGATCTCCGATTATTCGACCTCGTTCTCTAAGGAGGGAAATAAGCGTTTCTTCATCAATTTCCCCGTAAGTAATATAATTATTGCATTTCTGGAGCATTCCTTTAAAACTTTTTTCGCCCCAAATAAGCACACCATGATTTACCTTATGCATTCGCAACATTTGGAGCGTGTCCAGGATTGTCCTTCTCATACCAGGAGCACCTCTAATGCGCACAACAAAGTAGAGTTGAGCATTATCTTGTAAATTTTTCGACTTTTTTTTCTTTTTAACTTTAGCCATTACAATCACTTACCTCATAAATTATAGGAATATTTATGTGCATTACGAAGTGCATTAAACGTGGCTTTTACCAGATTTTCACTCGTACGAGTATCTCCGAATGTCTTGCTCCAAATATCTTGGATACCACATAAGCTTAATACTTGCTTAACTTTATCAGCACATGCTAAGCCAACACCAGCTGGCGCAGGTATTAAATGGATACGGACTGAACCGCATTTACCTTCTATACGGAAGGGTATACTATGATTTCCGCCGCACCCACATTCTTTACTACCGCAGCCCCGCCTAACTGGTATTAAATTTAATTTTGCTTTATCAATCGCCGAACGAATTGCGGGTCCCACTTCAGGAGATTTTGAAGTCGCGATTCCCAAATATCCTTCAGTTCCCACAATTACTACTGCTTTAAATCTTCTTTTCTGGCCAGAAGTAGTCATTTGCTGAACCATTGAAATTGTAATGACATCTTCTGTGAGTTCGGGTAAAAGCATAGAAATGATTTCTTTCTCTTTCACAATTAGATTTTTCTGGTAAATTTTATCTAATGTGATTAATCCATTTTTGACTTGATCTCCGAGTTTCGTTTTCGGAACCCATTTTTTAAGATTTTCCTTTTTTCTAGCCATATTATTTCACATTTAAAAGTTTTTATCTATTTTTTTTAAAATTTTTTGAAAATGTTTCGTAAATTTAGTAGGATCCATTTTTTTTTCTTGTAAATACCCTGAAAATACTTCTTCATATTCTTCTTTATCTGAATTTTTAAGAGTTTTCGCATAATTTTGAATATGAGCGCCATCAATCTGGTCTTTTAATCCATCCGGAAAAAAGTCCTCTCTATAAGGAACTAAAATTTTAGATTCTAAAAATCCTTTAAACGCACTTAATACCCGATTTCGATGATAAAAAAGACCTAAATCAAGAATTGCCTCTTCAATGCCCTCTTCTTGTGCTCGTTTTCCAGCCAAATAACCCGTTAAATAGGCAGCAGGAATATTTCCAGTATTTGCATCCCATCCATAATCATTCACAAGCTCTTTTGAAAAGGCTGAAACTAGCACCTCATCGCCTCCGATTTTTGATTTAACTACTTGCACTCTTGCATGGTTAGAAGAAACCCGAATTACTAACCGAAGCTTTCGGGACTTGATTAATTTTAATCTTCTATGATAGTTCGTTTTTCCTTCTACCCTTCTTCGGAATGGTCGTCTATATCTCGGTCCTTTTGCCATTTTTATCTTCCCCTCCGCATTAAGTCATTTTCCTCTATATACTTGTGAAGTTGCCGGACGCTATCAAACATCCCACCTTTTGCTTTCTTATATAAATCCCGATATGTCGAACGTGTTATGGATTTTCGATCACGTAATTTTTTTAACTCTTTTCTTTGTGGGCGAATTCTTTGAATCCACGATTTTTTTTTCGGGGTCCGGGCTTTTTTCGTGCCTTTTCTTTTTCCCAAACCGCGAGCTCTTCCCTTTTTTTTCCGTTGATGTTGTCTTTTCTTTCTGCTTTTTGAAATTCCCTTTTCATATCTTTTGCGAATTGCCCCCTCTTTAATTAAACTCCGAATATCATCTCGAGTGATGGCCAATTTGATATCCTCGATTAAATACGGGTCAAAGTATACTTGAGATTCCCCACATTTGAGAATATCCGCAGCCATTCGCTTTTGAGCCTTTAAATTCATTTCTTCTCATTCCTCCTTTCGGTATTTATATTTCCTCATCAAAATCTTCAAAATCAAAATCTTCAAAATCTTCTTCCTCAAATCCTCCCAATTCTTCCTCATCAAAATCTTCAAAGCCTTCAATATCCTCAATAGAGGTCTCCAACATTTCCTCAATACTTTCTAACTCTGCTTCTGAAACACCCAAATTCAAAATTTTAAAGCCTCTTTTTTGGGCATAATCGATCAAATCCATACGTTTTCGGGCGCCTAATCTCCCAGAAAGAGTCAATGCTTGTTTGTTAGGATCCAATCCTTCAATATCTTTCTTGGTAATCACATGTACTTCTTCATAGCCAGAGGGATGTAAGCCACGCACAGCTTTCGGGCTTCTATAGCCTACATTAGGCGATTTGACACCGGATTTTGTTTTTTTCCTTGTTTTGGAATCGATACCACGCGCTTTCCTCCAGGAATCCTTAACGCGTTTATGGCGCCACGATTCCACCCGGTTAAACGACGGTTTCTTTTTCTTTAATTTCTTCCGAAGTTTCATTAATCTTTCTTTTTCATTACTCATTTTAGACACTCTTTCATAAACATAATTCAATATTGATGAGTTTGCTGATTAAAAATATTTTGTATTATTTAATTTTATTAACGTATTTCCCATAAAATTTTGTTTCCTAACTTCTTTTGGAATAAATAAACTCCATCTTGATAGATTCTGGGATCTTTTAGTTTAATATGACATATTTTCTTGAGATTTGCAGCAACTTGGCCTAAAAGTTCCTTGTCGGGTCCAATTAAATAAACATCATCATCTTTTACTTCGACATCCATTAACGATGGTTTATATTTTATCACACGTGGAGCTTTCTCGCCGAGAAAATTAACAACATGTAATTCCTTTTTCCGCTCTTTAACCTCAACGGTGAAAGGAAAGTGAGAGCTACATATCTTGCATACATATTTGTAGGATTTTTGTACCCCTTTAATGATGTTTTGGACTATATTAATGATAGTATTAGCCAAGCTAACGGTAGATCCCTTCGGGAAATTGGCTGAAAATACTAATTGATCATTCTCTTTAGAAATTTTAATGCCTCGAGCATGAGAAAAATCCTTTTCCAACGGTCCTCCTTCTGGGCCTTTAATCGTAACTTTACTATTTTCTTCAACTTGCACATCTACATCCTCAGGGATGTCGATTGTTTCTCTAAAAAATGCTACTTTTACCATTTTTAATCATCCTCGCTACATTAATATACAAATGCTATTGCTACTCCCCCAATATTTTTTTTTCCCGCTTCTCTGCTTGTCATTAATCCTTGATTGGTACTGATTATAACCAAGCCGAAGCCTGGGGCAGGTAAATTTTTTCTTTCTAATTTTGATAATTGATCAACTTTATAATTTAGCCGAAGGAGCTTTTTGCACTCATTAATTTTTCCTAAAAGGGATACTTTAAACTTTCCTTGTCGTCCATCATCATATCTTTCGAATTCCCCGATATAAGCATATTTTTGGAAAATTCTAAGGACCCTTTGAATTAATTTGGACGCAGGACTAATAATTACTTCTTTTTTACGTGCCGCTTCGGCATTCTTAAGCATATTCATTGCGTCTGCTAGTGGATTAACCATTCTTAATAAACCTCCTTTTTGTTAATGGAAACTTTCGAACCCTATTTTTTCGGCAACCTCATTAAAACATCTGCGGCAGATATTTAACCCATAACGCCGAATAATGGCGCGATTTGTGCCACAGCGCCGACAAGTTCGAGTTCCTTTTCCATATTTTTTATTTTGTGGAATAATAATCTTCCTCTTTTTAATATAATAAATTTAAATATAATCTAATTCTAGTTCTTCGACAATTTCTATATCAAACTTTTTCTTTAAATAGTATTGTGCCTCATCTCTTGACACATAATGATCTTTTGGGATTTTTGCTCTGCGTATTCGCCGAGTCTGTACACGCATCCCTGGACGAACAATTCGCCCTGTTACATTTAATCCATATATCCCGATTGCATTATCATATTCTATGCCCGGGATGGAAATGTGTTCCTTGATCCCGAAGCCAAAGTTGCCCCGGTCATCAAAACTTTCTCTGAGCATTTTATTGTTATTAACGATTAATAAGCGTTTAAGTAATTTCTCCGCTTCCTCGTTCCTAACTGTAACCTTACAGCCAACGGGACGACCTTTCCTCACATCCCATTCTTTAACATTCTTTTTAGAAAGTGTACGCTTCGGTTCTTTTCCTGTGATCGTACGCAAGACAGCAACCGCTCTTTCTAATTCTTCCCCTCCACCTCCGACACCGATACTAAGCACTAATTTCTCAAGAAACGGACGTTTCATGGGATTTTTCCACTTTTCATCATAGTCCGTGGGACTTAATTGTTGAGTCGTTTTTGCCATACTTTATTTCACCATTTATATTTATCTATTCAGATTCCTTTTCTATTTCAATTTCAGGCGCTTCGGTTCCTAAGGGAAAGATATAATCGTAAGAAGTTTGAATCAAATTTCCTTCCTCATCTTCAATAGTTACAGTACTTGCATTAGGTCCAAATCGCTTGGAAATTTCCACAATCTTGCCGAAGTTCCCGATGTTCAATCCATCGATGATCAGCCCAATTGCGCCTGTTTGTAATTTGATTGTTTGTAAAATTTCTTGTTCCGGAACGGATATTTTTAGAACATCCATTCGTTGATAGACATCTTCTTTTGGTTCTTCCGGATCCTTCACTTCAATCAAAATGTTTCTTCCATCATGGAGATTTAATTGAATATTTCCGCCCTTGACGGTCGTTTTCTCGTTTATTCGACAGATTTTAAACTGGCTGGCGGCTTCGTCAATTTCTTGTAAAATTAATCCATAATGTGAATGCGGAAGAACACGATAATATAATTTATCTTTAAGTGTTAATACATCCATTAACCCTAATGGAAAAGCCACATCACGTACCACACGACCATCCACTTTGGCTACCCCCAATTGAAGAAGCTTTTTCGCTTCTCTAAAACTATCACAGATCTTCAAAATATCTCGGAGGATATGTGAAAGGGGCAAACAAAACTTACTGGGGTGAGGTCCTGAAGATGGTTTCACCGTAAATTTTCCATGTTTTCGCTTAATTTGGAAATACTTTGGAGTATTAAATCGTTTTAATCTTTTTTGACCTGAATGTCTCGTCATTATTCTCTAACCTCTTTTTTTCCTTTTTCCATTTTTGCTTTTTCTTTTTTTGGTGCTAAGATTTCTTCATCATAGAGAAACGCCTCTTTCCGTTCAATCATGTGCGCTCTCCAAGGATCCATCTTTTTTCCTTCTTCTTTGAAACTGGTAATAATTAGGTTGGAAATATGGATAGACGGATGAAATTCAGTTCCGTCTGTTTTTTCAAAGACCGCTTCTTTGATTTTAGCTCTCTGTTTCTTGGAATCAATCTCAACCACCTCACCTTCGAAATCCTTAAACTCTCCCTTGACGATGCGAATTGAGTCGCCAACTCGAAGCGGTAATTGTTTAACTCCATACTCTTCCTGCAGAAAATCGGCTAATCGAGTGGATAACAATTTCGATCTCTGATGATTTTTTGCAGTTTTGAGGGACTTCCTTTGTTTTTTAGGTTTTTTGCTGGGAATTTTCATATATCTTATTCACTTTTCATATATAATTTAGTTACATAATTAAATAATTAATGATGAGATGGATGCTATGCGTGGAAATAATTCTGCGGCTTCCCGAGCAATAGGTCCTCGAATTTCAGTACCTTTTGGTGAACCCAATCCATCCCCCATAATAATGACTCCCGCGTTATCCTCAAAGCTTAAGCGAGTTCCATCGGGTCTCCGGTAGATTCTTCTTTGTCTGACAATCACCGCTTTCATAATCTGACCCCGAAGCTCACTTTTTCCTTTCTTAATTGATACAGTAACTACGTCCCCGACAGTCGCTTTGGGAAGCCTTCGTAAACGGGTTTTAGAATGGTCCACATTTAAAATTTCACCAATTTTGGCACCAGAATTATCGGTAATGAAGATTTTTGAGCCATTTTGAACTCCATAGGAAGTACGGGGCTTTACTAATCGTTTTCGACCCGTTTTTCTACGTGTACCCATTTTAAATCACTTCCTCCTTTGAAACTTTATCTAATACAATAAAAGCCTTGGTTTTTGAAATCTTCCGTGATTCACCTATAATTACATCATCGCCCACTGTTACTTTATCATTTAAACACCCGGGTAAATGACACGTAATTCGAGTATTTCTGCGCTCATATCGTTGATATTTGGGGACGAAATGTACATAATCTTGTCGAATGATAACCGTATTATTGGATTTTTTACTCACCACTTCCCCAGTGGTGATCTTCCCCCGAATACGGGTTGTTCCATGAAACGGACAATATTTGTCCGAGCATATTTTTGGTGGAGGACTTACATTCGGTACTCCTATATTTCTACTCATATTTTATACCATCTCTTTTTTCTTAATGATCTTAATCGGTTTTCGGGACGTCCAACTATCCTTGTCCCGTCCACTTCTAATAAAACTGATTCTCCCCACGTAGTTTCGGGCAGGGAAAACCGAAATAAATAATCTTTTTTAATATATTTTTTAGTTGTTTCATTTATTTTGGTAAATAATAATTGTTCCGTGTCATCAATCACGACACCAATATCTGCGAATTGTGACTGATGTGAATGGAATTTATTTCGTGCATAACTATGAATTCCAATGAGATCATGATAAATTAAATAATTAGGATTATACTTCATTGTTCCTTACTCTCATTCATTACTGTCAAGATTCTAGCGATTTGCTTTTTTAAGATCTTACTTTTTGCGGGGTTATCTTGGAGACCTCCTCCCGTTTGCATAGAGCGTAACATCATTAATTCTTCTCGCAATTCTTTAAGCGCCCTCTGACGCTCTTCTACTGACATTTCTCGTACATCTGAAGCTTTAATTATTCCCATTTATTATCTCACCTTTTTATTCTGATTCTTCTTCATTCTTTTCTTCTTCATCTTCATTTTCTGAAGGTTTTAATGAAATTTCTTTGATATCTTCCTCTTCCTCATCAATATCATCAAATAATTCCCGCTCTGCGGCGGTTAGTTCTCGCTCTTCCTCTTCGATCTCATATTCTTCATCTTCAGCTTTTGCTTCTGCCTCAGCCTTAGCCGCCTTCTTGGCTTTTTCGTTCTTTTTCTCCTTCTGCGCTTTTTCCAGTAAATTATGTTTGATTTTTACTTCGTCACCAGCTACATAATCTGAATGTAAAATTTTTACAATAATACCTAATACGCCAGATTTTTGTATACATGTTGATAAACCTTTATCTACTGCCTCTTGGGCGGGATGACCACTCTTCGTCATTATTCCTGATCTAAAGATTTGCGTCCTCGATCTTTGAGAAGTCACCTTTCCAGATATTGTTATTTCAGCTCCCAATGCGCCCGCATCCATTATTTTACGTAAGATATAATAGCCCGCTCTCCGATAGTGTCTCCCTCTGTCGAGAGAATATGCTAAACGTTCCGCCATAATTTGGGCATTAAGATCTGGTCTTTTGACCTCTTCAACCTCAATTTGAGGCATTTCTAAACCGAAATTATTCTTTAGTTCCTCTGTAATTTCACGAATACGACTTCCTCCCTTACCGATTACAAGTCCTGGCCGAGAAGTTCTGAGAGTAATGCGTACTCCTAATGGAGTCTTGTTAAAATCAATACCTGCAAAACCCGCTCTATCTAACTCGGACCTCAGGTATTCGTTAATTTGCATCAATTTTATTCCGTTTTCAATAAATTTTTTTGCTAAGGGCATTATTTAAGTCGTTTCTCCATATTTTTTTCTACTAATACAATCATTTTTCACATTTAATTTAAGCTGGAATTTCATAAATCACTAATTCAATATGTGTTAAGCGCTTAAATCGGGCTGTCGAACGACCATGCGCTCGCTCAATATATCGCTTTATTTTTCTTCCTTGTTGGGCGGCAGCATGAATAATTCTGCATAAATCTACATCTAAACCTTTGTATTCTGCATTAGACTCAACTGCGGTTAAAACTTCATAAATCCGCGCTGCAGCTTTTACTGGATATTTTCCGGCATACCATTTGAAGCGTTTTAAGTCCTTTCTATGTGGTACTTTCTTTTTATGACGTCGGAAGGGCACGGATTGCTCTTTCATTATGACTTGCTCGAGAAATGATTTGGCTTCATACACTTTCATTCCTTTAATTACATTACAAATTTCCCGCGAGTGTTTGGGTTTAATTCGCAAATCTCTTCCGGCTGCTTTCGCTAACCTTTCACTGTCATAACGAGCCTCCTCAAAGGAATATTTCCATGACGGCATTCTGCTTAATCACACTTAAATTATATATATTGAATTATTTTAGTGGCACATATTTTGAACTTCGTGTTGCTCCAATTCCTGGCGTTCCATGCTCCACACGCTGCCGAGTTAGGGCAAATTCCCCTAAATAATGACCGATCATATTTGGCTTGATATCCACGACTTTATACCGTTGTCCGTTAAATACGCCAATAGATAATCCGATCATTTCTGGAAAGATAAGCATGTCGCGAACATGAGTACGGATGATTAAATCCTTCCCTCGCTTTTTTGCTCTATATGCCCGTCTTAATCTTTGGAGTAATTTCTTTTGACGGGGAGGTAATCCACGTTTTAGGGAACGTCGTGCTCGTGCGGGTAAAAGTTGGATAAATTGATCCATACTCATTTTTTTCAATTCTTCAATAGTATAACCGCGATATTTGAATTTTAGCTTGTTTAATTCTTGTTTTGCATCAATACGTTTATCAGCCTCTTCCGCTTCTCCTTCTTCCTCAGCACTTTCTCCATCTGCTGAAGAATCCTTCTTTTCTTGTTCAGGTTCTTTTTCTGGAGCCATAACACATCAATTTAAAATATAATACAACTATTATTTTTTTTTATAAAATTTGTAAACTTGTAATGAAATAGTAGAAGAAATTTTATTAATTTTATTATTACTCTCTCAAAGATATGGAAAAAAACAAGCAAAAAGCATAAAACTTATAAGGTTTCGTTTGGATTTCAATCCAAAATCTTTTTTTATCGATGGCTTTGACTAATATCTCTTCTTATTAATAGTGATTTGGATTAAAGACCCGCGTAATATCTTCTTCAGCAAAATTTCCCTTCCACTGTTCTTTGAGTAATACAAAATTATCAGAATGGGGATTTATCACGGTGTGATATTCTTGCTGAGAAATCACAAATATGCTTCCATTCGCCACATTATAGTATACCCTATTTCCATTAAGAATAATTGGACTCCCCTTCAAAATTTCCCATTGCTCTGAACGCTCTTGATGAATTTGGAAGGAAATGCCCAATTCAGGTCGAATAAAAATCAAATTATACTCGGGATATGTAAATTTGAAACTATACCATTTAGGAAGGACATCGATGTACCCTTCGGGGATATCATATTTCTCAAGGAATGTGTCAGCAGAGAGCTTTTTATGTTCGGCTTGTTCATATTTATAGGGATCATATATAATAGGATGGGTTCCAATATCTTCACTGTAGTGTATCGGGAGTGGCTCATCGTTTTTGTTAATCAACATGTAATGATGATTCGGCTTGATAATCAGATCTGCCGGAGAAACGTTGTCGGTGATAAACCGAGTTTCATTGATTATAAATATATTTGGGAGGAACTTATTATCGATGGTAATGGTTAATGAATCCTCCTTATTTCTCCGAAGCTTGGTCCCTCGTTCCGGCTGAAGTAGTTCTTTTTTCATTTCCAGACACCAATAGGTATTTTCAAGTGTTGAAATTAAACTATGATATAAAAATGCTTAAAAATTAAAATTCTTTACCATCTCCTTAATTTCATTGAGAGTTGGCATCGAATTTTGGGCACCTTCACGCGTCACGGCGACAGCTGCCGCTGCAGTTGCATGTTTAATTGCCTCTGGAAAGGATTTTCCTTGCGTCAGCATGCTGGCTAAGACTCCATTAAAACAGTCTCCCGCACCCACAGTATCTTTTGCTTGGACCTTTATCGCCGGAAATATTTTAGCAATTTCTTTTCTTGCGTCAAAATGTAAGGAGCCCCTTTTTCCTAATGTAGTAATTATGGTTTGCACCCCAAGCGTGGAGATATCTTTCGAAGCTTTTATCATTGCTTCCTTTGAGCTCTCTGAGATATCGCCTAAACCCAGAAGTTTATAGAGACGATACAGCTCGCCCTCATTAGGAATGATGACATCAACATTCTGTAAAATGGTTTTGGGGATCGGTTTTAAGGGGGCAGGGTTCAAAATCTTTATTGTATCTCCCTCCGCGGCAAATTCATAGATTCTTTCGATGGTTTTAAGGGGAATTTCCATCTGGGTTACAATTGCCGACGCATTTTTAATGATATCCTTTTGGTCATTAAGATCTTCGGGAGATAATTTGGCGTTTGCTCCAGGTGCAACACTTATCATATTTTCCCCTTTGTTATTTATCAAAATAAAGGCAACCCCGCTTGCTTCTTCGGGATCTCGTATAATATGGTCAATATTAATTTCTTCGCTCTGCAGTTGGTCCATCATTTGGTCGCCAAACTTATCTTGGCCGATCTTTCCGATAAATACGGTATCTGCCCCAGAGCGAGCGGCAGCCACCGCCTGATTCGCTCCCTTTCCTCCTAAAAATTGTTTAAAAGTACCACCTGTCACGGTCTCTCCAGGTTTTGGAAAGCGCTCGGAATAGATGTTGAGGTCCATATTACTGGATCCAATAATTAAGACATAATTTTTTTGAGTCATAACATTTAATATTATATCGCTAAAAATAATTAAATTCTATTCCCATATAAGGGTTTTTGTAGTCTTAAGTTTGCTTGTATCATTTTATTCGGATATCAAAATGAATGCGTTGATCGAATCCGAAATCCTCTCGAATAATTATCCTCCACGGTTTTGGCTTTTGAAGGTGCATTTTCCGATAATGACATGGGTAGCCATAATTTTATATCCGGCTTCACATCTTCTCTTATCGGCTTTTTTTGCAGAATCTCTCCAACCGTTCTTTTAATAGTAGGATTAGTGTCCATTACACCGCCCATCTTTTCATCAGACCTTCTATCTTTTCATTTAAATTTTTTACTAACACTTCATTAGTTGTTATTTCCTAAATTTCTTAGTGTGTCTTCAAATTTCTCTATTCGCAAGGTTCAGGTATTCCTTGGGGATAACAAATCGTATAAGTATTCTGAACCGAAGAAATTATTGGTTGTAAGAGCGATATAAAGCTTGGGAGGATCCTGGTAATTAATTTTACGTTCACTAAATTCATCAATAAATCCTTGTAATAAATTAATTAGAATTCCAATCTTCCCTTTTAACCGAACATGTTCGAGTTATTTTTTAAATTATAAGAAAATATTTTATGATTTAGTAAAAATAAAACATACTTAAAATAAATCGTAAATTCAATAGTGTTTAGAAATTGTCTAAGTGTATAAAATATGGAAAAGGAAAGAATATCTTACCATAAGTCGGTTCAGAAAGTCTATGATCGAATTAAAAATGATGGCATGATAAATGTCTGGGATCGATATGTAGCCCAAGGATTCGGTGATGATCCCGATAAGCGATGTTCTTACTGTATGAAGGGGGCTCGGTGTGATCTATGTTCTAACGGCCCTTGCCGAGCAGATGCGTCATTAGATAAACGAGGGGTATGTGGAATCACCGCAGATGGGATGGCAATGAGGAAGATGCTTTTAAGGAATATTATGGGGGCATCTACGTATCAATATCATACAGCTACGACGATTAGGACATTGAGGGCAACAGCTAAAGGAAACACTCCTTATAAAATAAGCGAGCCGGAGAAATTACAAGATTTTGCAGAAAGATTAGGGGTAGAAACATCTGGTTCCGATGTAGATGTTGCCTTAAGATTGTGTGACTTTGTTGAGAAAGATTTCAATCGTCCCTATCATGAACATAGTAAAATCGTAGAAATATTAGCACCAAAGGAAAGGCAAGAAGCATGGAAAAAGTTAGATATTTTTCCAGGAGGAATTTATGGAGAAATGATGCTCTCGACAAGTTCTTGTTTGACGAATGTTGATGGATATTACGCAAGTTTAGCATTAAAGGCCATGAGATTGGGGATTACAATGGCATATCAGAGTCAAATTGTTAATGAATTTTGCCAAGATATTTTGTTTAACATACCCAAACCCCATAATATGAGGGTTAATTTGGGAGTCCTGGATCCTGATTATGTAAATGTGCTTCCCAACGGTCATGAGCCTTTCTTAGGGTTTGCATTGGTACAAGAAGCGAGAAAATCAAAATGGCAAGAAAAAGCGGAAGAAGTTGGAGCGAAGGGATTGAGAATAATCGCAAACATAGAAACAGGTCAAGAGATGATCCAAAGGTGGGAAATGGATGATGTATTTTATGGATTTACAGGAAATTGGATAATGCAAGAAGCAATTCTAGCAAGTGGGTGTGTTGACGTATTTGTCGCAGATATGAACTGCTCATTACCAATTGATCCGATCTATGCAGAAAAATATAAGTTTAAATTACTTCCCGCAAGTGAAGTTGTCTCTTTTGAGGGCATTGATGAGAGGGTTGACTATATTCCAGAAAAGGCCGAAGATCAAGCAAGAAAAATTTTACAAATGGCATTAGATAACTTTGAGGAACGACACAATACAGTTGAACCAGTATCTGGATTAGAAACTAATGAAGCAATGGTGGGATTCTCTACAGAAAGCATCCTTGAAGCCCTTGGAGGATCTTTGGAGCCATTACTAGATGCTCTTAAAGAAGGAACAATAAAAGGTATTGCGGGATTAGTTTCTTGTACAAGTCTAAGAGATAAGGGACAAGATGTGCATACCGTTGATATTACAAAAGAACTTATCAAAAGGGATATATTAGTCCTTTCTATGGGGTGTGGAAATGCTGCCTTACAAGTTGCTGGATTATGTTCTCCAGAAGCAAAGGAATTAGCTGGACCGGGGCTTGAGGCGCTTTGCGAAAAACTGGGTATACCGCCCGTGTTGAGTTATGGCACGTGTACAGATACTGGGAGGATTGCCGATCTTATAGGTGCTGTCTCTGATGCCTTGGGGGGAGTCTCTATACCTGATTTACCTATTGTTGCAGTTGCTCCCGAATATATGGAACAAAAG
Source organism: Promethearchaeia archaeon (assembly GCA_046483985.1). Taxonomy (GTDB): domain Archaea; phylum Asgardarchaeota; class Lokiarchaeia; order Sigyniarchaeales; family SOKP01; genus JAWOCD01. The sequence goes on along the minus strand of JAWOCD010000110.1, from coordinate 44,944 downwards.
GCGACGATCGATGCCATTTTTGCGCTTGCTTTTGGCTTATACACCTATGTAAATCCCATTCCAACGGTAACTGGCGGTCCGGACTTGGTTAAATTGCTAACGGAAGGTTGCAAAGATATTACCGGCGGCATTCTACATGTGGAAACGGATACCGAAGATGCTGTAGACGCAATGATGGACCATATAGAAACTAATCGGGATAAATTAGGGATATAAAAAAATTATAAACTAATCAAGGAGGAAAAAATATGGAACCAGCACAAATTAAAGAATTAGAAAGTTTAGTCGAGTATCAAGAAAATTCAGTAGTTAGTCAGACTATCATTGATAAAGAGGTTGGAACAATTACCTTATTTGCATTCGACAAGGGAGAAGGATTAAGGGAGCATACAACCCCCTATGATGCTCTTGTATATGTGTTTGATGGAGAAGTGGAAATAACTATTGATGGGGAGCCTTTTAATGTAAAAAAAGGGGAGACCATTATTATGCCTGCCAATGAACCCCATGCCCTAAAAGCTATCGAAAAGTACAAAATGATGCTGATAATGATTAAATCCAAATAATTTTCAAATCTTTTTTTAAAATACTTTTTCTGAAATTTAACATTTATAAAGAATAAAATAAATTTGTAAGATTAGCAAGGATCCTATATAAATTATTTTGGATTTTAGCACGTCTATTCCCATAGCTTTCTGAGGATTTTGGTTTATTTTTTCTAATCTTTACCAGATGTCCAAGCAGAACCGTAATTGCCTCCCGTAAAGATCGTATAGGCAAGTATGGTTTTCCTTTAATCGTTTTCCAATTCCTAGTTGGAGAGTGTGATGAAGACGAAATAGAGGAATTTTTAGATATAATTTTAGATTTTAACAATTAAGGATAATATGGTTTTTATTTGATTATAAATAAATTACTAATATAAATAAAATTATTAAAAAAAAAACAAACAAAAAAATGTCGAAGGATAAAATAATCGGCCTTATCGTGGCGATACTCGGCGTAGTTGTCGCTATTGTTTATACTCTCGGTTCCATCGTAGACCTCTACCTAGCTACAATAGGTGGAGAGCCTCATGGAATTGTATTTAGGATTTTTGGAGTGGACCTATTAGACTGGCGTCTATTTACTGTTCTCCCGCTTTGGATCTTAGTAATCCTTGTCTGCGTTATTGCAGTTTGGATTGGATATAGTATGCTTACTACTCCTGCACCAGTTCCACTTGAAGAACTTGAAGCAGAGTTAGAAATGGAAGAAGAAGTAGAAGTTGAAGAGGAAGGAGAACCAGAAGAAAAAGCCAGCGAATCGAATCCACAACCAAGTCCGTAAAGGTCTAATATAGTGTACTTACCAAAAATTAAAGCTACCACAATCTTTTTTCTATTTTTTTCTTTTACTTTTTATTTCTTCTGAAATTGGGATATCTCCAGCCACTTCATTTTAGGAGGTCAATGCCTAATTTCTTTAAAATAACCGCATCACATAAGGTTATTTATCTGATTGTCGGCTAATTCAAGATTAAAATGATGAAAATTGGAGACAATTCTCGCTTTTCCTGTAATCTTTCTAAGATTTCTTCTTGAATCTGAAATGGTTTCCGTGAACAGTGAAAAAGCATCCGGCACTTACGCTAAATCTCAAGATTGTATGCATATATATTCCCATCGTCATGGGCAGTAAAAATGGTTTTATCGGAAGGAAAAAGCGTAAAGGAGTTAAGACAGCTTTCCTTTCGCATACTTAATTCAATATTCCCCGTTCTAGGAGCTATCAAGAGAAATTTCCCTTTTGTGGTCCCTGCTCCAAGGAAAGATGATGAATTCAACTCCAAATAATCAATACACTCAACGTTTTTAGAAGCAACCTCCCACTCGATCTCAAGCGCACGATTCATTTCAATCATTTTTGAGGTAAAAGAAATCTCATCGATGGAAACTGAGTCATCAAAATAGGCAAAAGAATATGAAGAGATTATCATATGCTCATGCTCTTGCGGGGGGTAACTCAACACTTTCCACACATAGTCGTCAAAGGACATAGTTTTTATTTCCTCTTGTGTGTCTCGCCTAAGAATATGTAATGTTTTATCATCCCCTCCACAAAAGATATAATCGCTCCCTTTGTGACGAAGATAATCAACGCACCGGACTTTATTGGTAAACCGTTTAAACCATAATAGTGCACCATCGTTCCCCTTGAAAGCTCGAATGGTATGATCATTTCCGGCCGCATATATCTCTTTTTGAGTAGTTTTCGTTTTTCCCTCCCAGACAACAATATCTCCGATTCCTTCTTCAAACATTTGCCCCCAGATTAAGGAGCCATCGGTAGCCTTTAAGACTCGGAGTGACTGATCTAGAGAATAAACAATTAATTCCTTTTTACCGTCATTATTAATATCTTCTATGAGAATTCCGCTGATTGAGCCTCCAAATCGATGAGCCCAGAGCGGATCTAATTTATTTCCGTCAGAAAATTGAAATGTCCTAAGAAGTCCATCATAACTTCCTAAAATAATTTCTTTCTTCCCATTTCCTGTGAGATCGTAAAACTCGGAACACCATATAGAAGTATCTTCTGTAATAGTATCTTGAAATAATAAAGTCCCATCCGATGAAAAAATGAAAAGATCTCCCGATTTCGAATGGGCAATTAATCTCTTATCCCCACTATTTGATATTTTAATCGCCTTAATACCGAGAATTGCTCCTTGTGTTTTATAATTCCAAAGTTGTTCTCCAAGCAAATTGATTTACTCCGTTTACACTACTTATATATGCGTAGTTAATTATTTTATTTTAAATTAGGTTTATAAAAGAAATAATCCCGGAAACTTATTTAAAAGTGGAGTTTTATTTTTAGAAGAAAAATTTCAATTCTCTTATATTAGACCTAGAACGAAATTTATATTATTTATATTATTTTAATAATTAAGTAATTTTAAAATATTAATTAGAAGAAGTGACATTTTATGAGCTTTGATATAGAGATTGATATGGATGCTTGCACAGGATGCGGTACTTGTTATGAAGTTTGTCCCTCCGAGAATTTTGGAGAACCAGAGGGCGGAAAGGTAACGGTTATTGAAGAAAGGAGAGATGAATGTGTTGGTTGCAGAGCTTGCGAAACACAATGCCCTGAAGAAGCCATCATTATTACAGAAGTATAAAAATCGTTTACAAAATTGTATATCCCCATTTTAATTCTTTTTTCTTTTTTTTCTTTTTCAATTTTTCTCTACATTCAGTTAGGGAAGTTACTTTTTACAAATCTCCACAAAAGATGAACTAATTCCTTAAAATTGATTTTAATGTCTTTCAGCCTTCTAATTTGAACTACCACGCCCTAACGGGCGATGGATTCGTGCTCCCTAATGTGCTATACACACCTTAGACAACACAGAATGCTTAATATCTATAATTCAAGTACATCGAGATCTTGGGGGATAATTATATCACCCTTAAATATTTGGGCCGCGTTTTCTTGAAAATCCTGTAATTTTCCATGAAAGAAGGGAGATATATGAACTAATGCTAATTTTTTACAACCCCCTCGTTGTGCAACACGTGCCATCTGTGATGGCGTCGAATGAAAGTGCTCTTCTGCAAGATCCTTAAGAGAATCAGAATAGGTTGCTTCTCCAATTAGAAGGTTACAATTCTTAGCCAATTTTACCAAATTTTCATTGGGTCTACTATCTCCAGAATAAGCAACAATGCGACCCCGGTGGCTAATTCTGAATCCAAAGGTCGGATCCAGATGTTCCATCTTAAGGGCGTTAATCTTGTATTTAGTATCCAATTTTTGCATTCCCTCTATATTTTTTAATGGGCTATAGTGAATTTCAAATGATTTTCGCATACTCTCCGGAGTGTTGGTTAAATCTAAAATCTGTTCTATCGTCTTCTGAATATTGGGAGGGGAAATCAGATGCAACGGTTTTTCTCGTTGATTAATATACCAATACCAAAGCAGCGAAAATATTCCTAGAAAATGGTCATTGTGAAGATGAGTAATGCAAATTATCGAAATATCGTCAATATATCCCAAGCTAACTAATTTTTGAGTGGTCCCTTCTCCACAATCCAATAAAAAATCATCATTAATCAAGATAGAAGGATAGGTTCTATGTGCTGAAATAGTACTTCCCGCAGTTCCCAAAAAGGTAACTTTCATATTTTAATTTGAAAAACTATAGAATAATAAATAAATGAGTGGTGTGATTTACCAAAGGAGGATCCTACCACATTTTTTACATACCCCCTCTTGCACTTGTTGGTTAATGCAATTTTCATGATAGTGCGTTCCGCATTCATTACAAGTGAACACCTTTCCTTGATATTCCCCAAAATCATATCCACAATAAGCACATTCATCAGCAAAGGAAAAACTAGGATCATTTACATCGGTTTCCACAATTTTTGAGGTGCCTGTCAAGTCCACGCCTTCAGCCCCTTTCCCTCCTTCAGAGCCGATGTTATCGGGAGTTACATAATCATTTTGGTCCGATTGGTTCTGCGAAGAGAAAACCCAATTTTCTTCAAAAGCAGATTGATTTGATGGGGGATTTGATTGAGCTGGGGGCATTTGCGGTGTCACATAATTTTGATTTTGGTTGGGAGAAGAAGGATCTTGATAACGTTGAGCTGGTTTAGCAGGTTGACCTTTTGATATGCCCATTTTCCTGGCAACTTTCTCATCTAAGATATTAGTCAATATAAGTGCAGAGGCATACTTTCCTTTTTCTCCTCCTTTTTGTAAATGCGTATGACTTATCATATGAATAATTCTCCCCCCTTGTTTTCCATAATCAAAATAGACTAAAACCGGAGCCTCGCCGTATTTATTTTTTAGCTCCCAAGAGGCAATTAATACCCGCACCGCTTGATGATTCACAACTTGGATGGGGAAACTTCTGTTTTCAAGCCACCATTTAAATTCTTTTTTTTTTACGTCTTTCGCAGACTCCTGCCACTTGCTTTTGCTGATTTCACTGATCACTCCGTCAAGAAACGGATGATTTGGTTCCAGTATTTGACAAGACACGACCGTATCATCAGATCTGTTGCCGTTCCAACGAATATATCCCGGAAAGACTGGTTCAATAATACTTTTTATTACCCAATCGGTGGTAATAAGCCATCCCCCTTGTTCCACATACCTTTTAATTTTGGGATGTGCAGCCCGCGGGATATTATTTCCAGGACATCCTAATAACACCACGTCAAAGCGGTTGAGATCTGTTTTAAGAATATCTTTTAAGTTTCTGGTTTTAATAATCTCCTTTTCAGAGGCATATATGTGTTTAATGACTTTTTTCACTTTTTCGAATTTTCCGTCAACAGCAAGAATTTTTCCATGTTTTTCAACGGCTTTCACCACATCTTTCTTATTTAGAGCTTGCATTTTCCGTTTTTTGACTTCGGAATAAAGATCTTTAAAACTCACGTTCTTATCTCTCTTGAGGACTTGTTTTTATTTTCTACTCTAGTAATTAATAAAAGAGTATCAATATAAATAATTTGATAATATAGCTCAGATGTTATTCCCAAAATTATCAATGGAGTTAAATTTAATATGAAATTGGAAATGAATGATTTAAGTAAACCCCAAGAATTTTGGGGCTATTTTCAGCAAATAAGTGAGATCCCCCGATGTTCGAAATATGAAGAGAAAATTCGGGAGTATATGGTAAAAAAAGCTGAGAATTTTGGATTCGAGCATAGAATCGATAAAGCTGGAAACCTTTTTATTTATTTGTATGATTATTCACGAGAGCAGGATGCAAATTCCGTTGTTCTTCAAGCCCATTTAGATATGGTCTGTGAGAAAAACGAAAATGTGGAATTTGACTTTAAAAAAGACGGCCTTGATTTGAAAGTTATTGAGTTGGAAAGTGAGAAGTGGATAACCGCAAAGGGTACCACATTGGGGGCAGATAACGGTGTGGGGCTTGCTTATATTTTAGTCTTAATGGATCGTATTGCAAATGCGCAAATAGATCTCGGGGGTAGTAAAATAATATGCCTCTGCACGGTCGATGAAGAATCAGGATTACAGGGTGCATTTGATATCGATCCCACTCTTATTTCAAATCTCGCCTTCTTAATAAACTTAGACTCAGAAGATGATGATACGTTCACTATAGGGTGTGCCGGGGGGATAAGTACGATTGGTGAATTAGATATAGATTTGGAGAAAATAGAAAATAAGACGAAAGAAAAAATGGGGGCCATCAATTTATCGATTTCGGGATTACGGGGAGGGCATTCGGGAGTTGATATCAACAAAGGACATGAAAACGCCATAAAACTTATCGCCAAAATACTCTGGAAAGTCAATAATAAATATACCATTTATTTAAGTTCCGTGAATGGAGGGAATCGTCCGAATGCAATTCCCAGGGAAGCAAAAGCTTTTTTCTTCTTTAAAATGAAAGAAAAGGAAGAGATACAAGAACTTTTAGAAGATATTTTTGAGGAAATTGAGTTGGAAATAGGAACAAGAGAATCCAATATGACCCTCTCTTACGAAATTAGTAAAGAAAGTAAAGAAAATTTGATTTTTCCAACACGAGTTCAAAATCAGCTATTACATATGCTATATGTGTGCCCAAACGGAGTAATTGATATGCATCCGGAGATTAAGAAGTTAGTATATACATCTACAAATTTAGCGGCCTTGAAAACGACCGATACATCCTTTAAAGTTACGACGAGTCAGAGAAGCATGGACCCTCTCTCTAAGCGTATTATTTATGAAAAAATAGAAGCGTTATTTCAGTTAGCCGATCTTGGAATAAAAGTAAGCCATATCGGTGATTATCCTGGATGGACTCCTAATTTCGATTCCACCCTTTTAAATGTTGCAAAAGAGACCTATAAAGTATTATTCGGTAAAAAAGTACAAGTGCGAGCGATCCATGCCGGCTTAGAGTGTGGAATATTGAAGGACCGCTTCCCCGAAACCGAATTAATATCTATCGGCCCACAGATAGAAAATCCGCACTCTCCCGATGAAAAATTACAAGTCAAAAGCGTGGAAAAGATGTGGAAATTCATTATCGGATTTCTTAAAAATCTTAAATCTTCCCTCTCCAATTAATATCCAAACATTTTCACATTATTTCAATAAAATATTTTAAATAGAAACATATTACTCTATCTAGATATCAATTATAATTTGTATATGAGATTGAAATGTCGTCAAAGAGAAGGCAGATTAAGAATCGAAGTAAAAAAGTTAATGATTATAGTATCGGTTCAGAAACCATTGGAGAGAAATTAAAAGAAAAAACTCCATGGATATTCGGAAAGGCGCTGCGAAAACCTAAAATAAAATTCCCGAAATTAAAAACTCGGCGCATTTCTATTCCGATGCCTTCAAAAACTTTGGCCCTTATCGTAATTTATACTATCCTTTTTATCTTGCAGACGGGCGTGGTATATTTGGTATACAAGGACGTACCCGCACTTGGAGCAGATAGGAGCGGTGATGCTATATTTTTATACACATCAACGAGTGATGCCTTTATCATCGAATCAATTGTTGCCTCCATCTTACTCTTTCTTAATTCCACAGGGTTCATCTTGCTATATCAAGCCAGTAAACATCTATATGATAGAAAGATTGCTTTACGTATTTTAGTCATTGGGTTTCTGTTTATTATTGTCACATTCGTATTACTTCAATATATGATTGGCGTGAAGACTGGCAATATTGACGCTTGAGCAAAATTTACGTTATATGCTTTTTCCCCGTAGAATCCTCTCAAAAATTTATTTTTTAACACGGCATATCTTTATTTGGTCATAATCCGTGATTACTTTGTATAATCCCTCAAATTCTTTATCAACTTGAGGATCTCGGGTATCTAATCGAAGAATCTGATTGGGTATTTTTTGGAGTTTGAATTGCGTAGAGAGAATAATAATATTTTTCGACCCCACTTTTTGCAACACTTCAGGGGAAAATTGCAGATTTCCACGGCCAAATATGAACCCTTGACGACCGATCGGAGATATAATGATTTTTACCGGACTACCTTCATTGATATAATTCAAAATTTGAGTTTCATTTAGATCTTTTGCAATAATCTCCTGATTATGTAATAAATCAACCCCCAACACAGTTTTTTCTTGGTCAAGCCGATCGGTGATCGCTTTTGTGGTCGTTCCGGGTCCGATAAAATAGTATGTATCGTCTTCAAGGAGTTCAATAACACGCTTTGCAATACGTTCTTGGTTATCCAAATCTGAAGTCGGAGTCCCTAATTTCGAACGTTGTCTATAACCGGGATCAAAGGGGGTGAGGAGATATCCGTATAATTTTGACACAAGATGCCCCTCTCGAAATTCTTCTTCATCGATATCCAATACTTCTGCTTCTTTCAACCCGGCTTCATCCCATAAATATCGCATGATTAACGAGGCCGCTTTCTCGGGGTTTAAAGAAAAGACACTGGAATAGATCTTCACTCCAGCGGGAATACCCAAGCACGGGAGCTCTTGATCGACTTCTTCATACACATCTCTGGCTGTGCCATCCCCACCAACAAAGATTATTAGTCTAATGTGTTCCATCTGCTTCATAATCTTTGCAGCAAGTTTCGTATGGTAGGCCCGAGTATCGTAAATATCCTTTATTTCACTAAATGCTGAAATTGTTTTTTGTTTTGAATCCTCGGATATTTCCGCTTTTACTTTTATTTGCTCTAGGTCGGGTACAGGAACCGAATCTACTAAGGTATAATTAAATCCTGCCTTTTTTAACACGCTTTCTCCCATTCCATTTGGACATGTGATAAACCTTAACTTGGATTTAATTATCTCCAATTCTTGGAGTACATGTTCCATGCGATTGGTAGCATTGGGTTTTGCGCCCATCTTTACCGCTTTTTTAAGAATGTTTCGGCCGTCGGTTCCCTTTAATCCAACGGAACCCCCCATCCCAGATATAGGATTAATAATTAATCCAATTTGAAAATCTTGAGAATTCATTACATTCACTAGTTAAATATGGCTAATAGGATTTAAGACTTCTAATAGTAAAAAAAAAGAAAAAAAGAGAGAATTGAAAATTAATTAATACTTAAAATTGCTTTTGTTTAATCTAACCCTTCGACAAATTCAGCATATTCGTCGGCTGAAAGGAGTTCCCCTTTCTCGCCATCAAAGTCCGAAGGATCGAGTTCAAAAAGCCAACCCTCTCCATAAGGATCATCATTTACTTTTTCAGGAAAGTCTAATAATTCATCATTAATTGCTGTTACATTTCCTGAAAGGGGGCTGAAGATATCGCCAACGGCTTTGTTACTTTCTACCATTGCATCGATAGGAGCACTGGAAGGTTCATCCCCATCCATCTCAACTTGAGAAAGATCTTCTCCCCTAATGGCATCCAAATCAACAAATGAAATCTCTCCTAAAGAATCTGCTGCGTATGCTGTGAGTCCAACTTTGTTCGTATCGGGATTATACCATTGGTGCGTCTTAGTATAGTGCAATCCGTCTTTAATTTCGCTCATTTCTTAATACATCTCGTTTTTTATAAGTTAATTTTTTTCAATTAATTAATTGGTATGTTTTACAATAATAAAATAAAATTTAAATATATTTTTCCAAATTTTAAATTCACTTGAATATTAAATAGTCTTGAAAAAAAAGATTGATAAGAAAAATTGAGCAATATAGATAAAAAATATACATCCAAAAAGATGAAAAAAAGACCCGCAAAAAGCAGAGAGTATGCAGATCTACTAAATAATTTTAGCGCTTTTAAGGAAACATACTATCAGATAGTGCAAGACTTCAATTTCGACCAACAAAAGGATAAAGAAGCTCAAAAATATCTGAATCGGTTGTTAGAAAAAAAGGGAAAAGATTGGGATAGAGAAAAGATAATTCACGCATTTCACCACCAAATACAAAAGAAACCAGTGATATGTATCTTCGGTGCGGGTCCTTCATTGGAATCTTGTATCAACAAATTGATTCAAACCTCTCATAAAAATATATTCAAATACACGATAAATTTAGCCGCAGATGGCGGATCTGTGTTTCTAAGAAAAAAAAAAATATTCCTTGATGGGATATTCACCGACTTAGATGGAATAACCTCAAAGGAATTTCGCTATGGAACGTACCTCATTGTTCATGCACACGGAGACAATACAGAGAAATTAAGAATGTTTAAGGAGGAAATTAGGAAAAAACATAAGATAATAGGTACTGGACAAGTAAAAGCAGAACACTTAATCATTAATCCCGGGGGATTTACAGACGGCGATCGGATCATATTCTTCCTAAAAAATCTCCTCTTGCCTTCACAAAAAATTTGCTTTTTCGGGATGGATTTTGGATCATCTGTGGGAAAATATTCAAAATCGGAATTCCACACAGATAAAAAAGCAAACAAAATAAAAAAGAAAAAATTGCACTATGCTCGTCTTCTAATCAAAAGGGTCATTGATGAAATACCGAATCAGTGCTATTTTGTGGAGCCTAAGAAAAGATTAGAAGAATTCTCCGCAATAACCATAGAAGATTTTATAAAATTAGTGAAAAAATCTAAAGAATATACCTTAAATCAAGATTAACCTCAAGGGTATTCTAAATGTTATAATCCTCTATGCCTTTTTCGGTAAGCTGAAATCTGAGTCGTTTTTCTGGAAAGCGGGAGGAATTTACTAACTGCGCGTACCGCAGGTCTCGGTCATCTACTTGTAAATACACATATTCGGAAAAGATTTGGTTTAGGAATCTATTGCCCGTGGGAAGTTCCTTTATCAAGGCCTCTTCCGCAAATACAGCGGATACTTGCGCCGTTGCAAGGATGGAAACCCGCGTAGTTTCGTGGAGCATATGAATTTCTGTTAGGAGTTCTTTCATAAGTTCTTGAGTCTTATGAAAAGTTAACATCTCATCTGTAATCCCTCCCCGATAATATTTGTTAATTGAATCAATTATCAAAAGAAGAGGTTTCCGATCAGATGGTATCTTTCGAATTTCTTTGATTTTTTTTAGAAGTGCATTAAGGTTATAAATCTTTGATACTTGAATCATATTCAAGATTTCCATATAAGGAAGGTTTTGGGCTGTTGCAATACCTTCAATCCGCTCTGGTCGAAATGTGTTCTCACAATCCAAAAAATAGATTCGCCCCTCATCAAAAATGAATTCCTCCTGAAGATTATATTTTTTGGAAATCTGTTTTTTAAAGGACGAGTTTTGCAATACCTTATAAAACTGGACACATATATGATGAGCAAATTGGGTTTTACCCGTTCGGTTCGCCCCAAACATCAAATATTTCGCACCTACTAAAAAGCCATTTCCTAATATCCCATCAAAATTTTGAGAATTCGTTGGAATGAACAAGTTGTGAAATTTTTGAGAAGTTTGGATCTTTTGCATCAATTTATCTTTTTTTATCAGATTTCGTTCCTTAATATTTAAAATATTTTTAAGCTTCATGTCATTCTACTCAAAGTTGAAAAATGTCTAACATGATTATAATTATAATATTTCTTAAAAGTTAGCTCATTCAAAACCAAAAGATTAATTTTGATCAATTCTTTTTATAAAAGAAGAATTTGTAGAGAATTATTTTAATAAAAATCTATTGCGGAATGATTAAAAATTGGCTCGTAAAAAAAAGAAAGAACAGTGCCCATACTGTGGGAAATGGTACGTGTATCTTTCACGTCATAAATGCAAAGTAAAGGCACGTCTTGAGGCAGAAGTAGATCAAAAGTCAGATGCTGAACGTAGAAAGGAACGAATGGAAGCACGTAAAAAGTTATTGAATCGAAAGTTAAATAAAAAAGAGAAAGAAGTATTAGAGATAATAAAAGAAGAAGGAAAGGTTGAATTTCGAGAACTACAAGACAAAGTAGGAAATACATACGAAGAATTAGATGATATTTTGGAAGTGCTCCAGTTACGAGATACTGTTAAGGTAAAGCGTGATCTCATGGAAGGTTCGTGGACTAAAATTATCCGATGGAATCAACAATTAACAAATGAGGTTGAATTAGGAGGGGTAAAGGTTAATAGGAAGAAAGATGATTTTGTATGGAACCTATTTCGAAGAGTTCCGTGTTTTATTTGTCCTTTCACAGAAAGATGTAATGATACAAACCAAGAAATCTTTAATCCTAAGCATTGTCCCTTCTTAATGCGTTGGATTCAAGTATCCATGGAAGGCGAAAAGGAATTCAATATAAATTTCGAAGAAATAAAAGCAAGATTGGACCAAGAATCATAATTTATCTTTTCTTTTTTGCTACGATATAAATCTCATTACTGTGTTTTTTAGAAGCTTTAGGCTTATATACGTTTACATTTTGAAAGACAGATTTCACACTATTACGGAATTTTGAGAAATCTTGTCCTCTGAATGCTTTTACAACGAATCTCCCTTGTTTTTTTAGGAATTCTGAAGCCAAGTCCAAAATCTTAGAACAAAGATTAATCTGCCGCACATGATCACTAAATTGATTCCCGATTTTTTTAATACTTGCATCCGAGAGAAGTAAATCAACCTTTTTTCCCGAAAAGAAATCTCTAATTTTTTGTTTAAATTCAGGATCGGTCGCGTCCATTTTTAGCGTTTCTACTCCCTCAATCGGGGATACATGTTTTATATCTACTCCCAGAATCTTGTAATGATCTAATGAGTAATATCTATCATTTTTGTATTTCTCTATATTCTGCTCCGCATAATCTTGAGCGACTTGTAGCCAAGATCCCGGGTGGCTCCCAATATCAATAATATAAAATGCCCGTTCGAAAATTGAAAAACGTTTCTGAATATCTAATAATTTATAAGCTGAACGTGCTCGATAATTCTGTCGCTTGGCCTTCTTATAATATTTATCTTGTTTGTGACGTTCTGACATTAGCTCTTTATTCTCATGAGTTTTCCATTTCTAATAAAATTTCTTTCAGCTGGGAGATATCCATATCAGTTTTAATTGCTGTATACTCAAAATGGGTACGGGAAGCTGAAAACCCTTGCTCTCTGATAAAACGGAGTAAATCTTCCATTTTCGGCACATGGGTTAAGTGTAATTTTTTGCTCAATTTATGAATATCATAATAGGAAATTGGCATATTTGTTTCCTCTGCTATAATCGATAACAATTTATCCAGCTTATCCTTTTGAATGAAGGTCACCGATCTGTTTGATTTTAATAGAATCTTGACGAATTTTTTATCATGCAATTTCCCAATCCATAACGGTCCCGCATAGTCTAAGGTTTCAGCTTTACCACAATTAGGACATCGGGAAGGAATGTCTAAAATATCGCAATCCATGGGAACACGGTAATCGCAATTACGACAATGGATAAGATATCCAAACAATTTAGAATTTTCAGCAATTTTATTTTTATTTTTATACGTAAGTCCAAAAATTCGGACAAAATGAGCATGATAAAAGACAAGCAAGGGCTTTATCCCGATTCCGTTAAAGTTTGCCAAACGAGAGAGAAAATAAAACAAAATTCGGGCACCGATTTCTTTACAAAAATCATTGTGAAGGGGTTTAGCCATATACTTTCGCTGACATGCTTTAGAGCGAACTCCAAAGAGAACAGCAGTATCTGTGGCAGTAATACAGAATAAACCATCTTGTTTTTGAATAAGTTTTACTGCAGCATCCAAATATAAATTGGGCGTCCCGAACGGATCAATCGAAATAACATTTGGCTTCCAGATGTTGGGTTTTTCTTGAATGAGATATCGCTGAGAAAGTTCATTAAAGAGAAAGTTGGCATCTTTTCGGGATACCTCAATATTTGAATCTTTTTCTGAAAGGGAATTTAATTTCAGATTTTTTCGAATTAGTTCTACAGCCGTTGGATTAATATCGTTAATATATATCTTTTCAATATTCTGGGATTCTTTTAGCATTCTAATTGCTCCCACACCAGACGCCGCCATGGCGTCAATAACTCTTAACCCATTGGGGTTTATAAATTGATTATAAGCATTAATTGCCAAACTGGTCATATCTCGGTTGATGCGCATCTTTTTATTATAAAACACATTCATGGATTTTGAGGGTATTGAACGCTGATCCCCTTTAAATAAATAAAACTGGACTAATCCCTCCTGTTTTGTAATAAGATTTTTTTTCTCCATAATAATCATTTAACGATCTAATAAAATAAATTAGGGAAAGTTAAAGGGTTTTAAAAAAATCTACTGCTTGTTTGCTTCCAATTAACCCCCCGCAAGTATTAGAATGGATTTCCTTAATGTTATGCTTTGTCAATGGTGTCATTGACTCCATAGGGCGAAAATCCACATCGGCTTGCTCCTCCTCGATGATAAGAAAGTCTCCCCCCAAGGTTCGGGCAATAAACGCTAACGGAAGCCATTCATAGTAGAGCCGGATTTTTCCCTTCGGCGAAGGAAAATAGGAATAAACTCCTCCATAATATGTGATTGCGTGAAAGTCTCCCACGAAGCTACCGCTATATCTGTCTTTAAAGCTTTTTTCAATTAATAGTTTTTTATATTCTTTGCATTTTTCCGGCCACTCAGCAGGATCTCCTCCGAGGCATCGTATACCCCCCGAATCCTTATTTGGCATAACTATTTCGTCTTTAAAGACATAATGGTAAAAGGTCATCGAATACGGAACGGTGTCCAGAATGAATTCTGCCACTTTTCCATTTAGAGCAATGATTAAGTTTGTAAAAATCCCATACAACGCATAAAAGCTACAGATAATCTCTCCTTCTTCATTATAAATGCCAACGATCGTTCCAACAGTTCGATTTACAGCAACATTTGAGGATCCATCTACGGGATCGGTGGTAATACCAAAATGTCCATTTCCGAGAAGGGGTTTGGACTCTTCCGAAGCTACGAATGAGAAATCAATATTCCCGTCTTTTAAGGCTTTTAAGATTATGGAATGAGTAAGCATATCTTCATGAATTTGCTCCTCTTGGTATATGTTCTTTTTTCCTTCTTCGGGTTCTTCTAAATTCATTCGTGATTGTAATTCTCGTGAGGCTATACCACGCTCTAGTAATCCACGGATTGGAACTGTAGCCTCAGCAATAATATCAATAATTTCAATTAACTCTCCTCTATGAGGGAAATGATGAGGGACATTCTTTTCTAGCCATCGAGAGAGTTTAATTTTTGGCATTTTTTTATTTCCTTTCTATATTTTTAATTTAGATTCTATTTTAGAATAAGAAATCTTCCTACATAAAAATTATATGATGATGAATTAAGAATACGGAAATTATAAAAAAGATGGGGGAGAAAAGAAAAGATCGGATTTAGTTATTAATTCGAAGGTTTTGATTCTTCAGATTCTCTTGACTCCTTTAATTCTTCCAAGTAATTCCTCCGCTTCTCTTCGTGAATCGTGCGTAGTTCATTTTTCATTTCTTCAACAACTTCTCCTGTGAGCGGATAAAATTTAACCCAAATAATAAAACCAATTAATGCTACTAATCCGGGGATGAGTCCCATTGCAATATTTAAACTCAACATTGCATTTTCGATTCCTTGCGTTGGTGTTAATGTTCCTTCTACGTTTTTCAAACCAAATAAAGTCATCAAAGTAGTAGGTGTGGCCAGAGCTACGCTTATCATTGGCTTACTGAGGAGGGGACCTATACCCGCATATAAACCTTCTCGTCGTTCGCCCGAGATTTTCCAGAAATCGTAATCAATCGTATCAGCCCGCATGGGGTTATGGAAGATGAAATCACCTGAAAAGGCAAGCATTACAATGGAAAAGCCAACCGAAATCAATACCCAATTATATGTGAAAAAAACAAAGAACGTGAATAAAAATCCAAACGCTGTCACTCCTAAATAATAGCTAAGGGCCGCCTTAGTGGAAAACTTTTCTGCAAGTTTCAGTTCAATATATATTGATAAAAAGAGACAAATTATTGGACCAATCCAAAACAATAACATGTCAGTCCCCAATTCTCCTAGCACCCAAGTTAAATAAAACGGAAGAGTCGCAATAAGTAAGTTGAGCAAAAATACAGAAACTGCATCATAGATAAGATAGATGAGATAGGATTTATTTTTAAAGGCTAGTTTCATACTTTCTATTAAAGGCCTCTTTTCTTCTGGAATATGTTCAGAGTGTTCATGGACAACGTAAGATAAAATCCAATAAGGAACAACTCCAAAAATGGCTATTACGATAACTAAAATTTGGAAATTTCTCACCGATTGCGCGGTGGGATTGGCAAGAAAAATCACTGGCAAGAGAAATCCCAGAAGAATTGCCGGAAGGCTGAAAATGGAACATAATATTTGAATTTGTTCCCGTTCTTTCTTTTCCAATGTCATCTGCGGTAATAATGCAACATGGGCACATAAAACCAGTGTAAACATCGTATCATATGCAAGCTGACTGACTAAATACCAAACAAATAGCCACACTTGAACCGTTAATTCTTCGCTCCCTCTCCATGCAGCGGGCGGAAAGAAAACTATTGCAAACGCCAAACTGAACAAAGGAGCTCCATATTTAATATATGGGATATATCGCTGGTATTCTCCCCTCCGTTTGTTATAGACTCTTGTATTATTGATTAACTGGCCAAAGAGAGGGTCATTTGCCACATTCCAAATCGCATAAATGATTTGTGCAATAATTATCCAAATGTTTTGAAGACCCATCCATCCATAGTAAAAAGATTGAATGACGCCCATAACTCCTCCATAAAAAGTTCCAGGCATTTGACCAAAGGAATACGCTAGTTTTTCCTTAAAGGGAACAGGTTTCGAAACGGCGTGTTCTTTAATTTCTTCGATTACTTCTGGAGTTTCTTCTGTCATACTAGAAAATCATTCCAAGGTAATTTAAATCATATCAGAAAAATACAGATTATGTGTGAAAATAATTTTTTAATTAAATTATTTATTAAAAGTTTTATAGTCTTTTGCATAAGTTTTTTTATCTTTTATCATTCCAGTTTTTCTAATTTATAGCACCTTTAATTTATCTACCCCAATGGTTATGAGTTGTCGGGCGATTATTGAAACCCCTCATCAGTCAGCTTAAATTGAAATTCTCCGTCAGTTAAATCGGAATCTTCTGGAGTCTTTATTACAAATTTTCTCTGGTTTATTTTAGAGGTACGTTGGATTTTGATAGAGTATGGAACCCAGTAGTCGATTACATTTCCTCCAGCCGGATGTTCAATTGTGCCTTCTCCTTTATCTGCATAAGACATATTATTTATCAGCAAGATGTCAATATCGTATTCTTCTATCAGGTATGTAAGGAGTCCAAGCATTTGATTTAACGAATAGTTTAAGTCCACATTAATTTCCTTTTTTTGAGGATTGAGTTCCAGTTGATACAAATTAATGATATTATCTACTATAAGAAGGGAGGGAGTGGGTCCAGTTCCCTTTTTTTGCTTCAAAAATAGGAACTCCAGTTGAAATAAGAGGGAAAAAAGTTCATCAAAATCATATACCCGTAAAAATGTCTGATAATTAAGGCAATTTTCTTGATTTTCGTTTTTTTGACTAGTTAATAAAGATTGAAGCTGATGAGAAGGCAATTTTGGTTTAGTATAAATATAAAGCACATGCTCCCCCTTCTTAGCATAACTTAGAGCGGTTTGTAAAGCAAAATATGTTTTTCCTACTCCAAATTGTCCCCAGACTGAATATAAGCCTTTGTCTCTTTTAATTGGTTTGAAGTACGAATCTAATTGAGGGACTGGAAGAAGCATATTTTTTATAAATACAAATTATTAATTTTATTATTAATTTTATAAATCAGATTGCATAAAAAAATTATCCCATTTAAGGTTAAATTAAAGATTTTATAATTGATTCAAAAAATGGAGAATTCAAATTTCTTTGCATAATTTATATCTCTTAACCAACAACAGCCGATTTTTTTATCAGATTAATAAAAGATTATCACGTCTAAAGGTTAAATTCAAGATTTGGAATAATTGGAAAAAAGTTCCAAAAGACTCGGGCATTATTTTGACCACCAAAAAAGAAGTGGATAAAATTGAAGTTCCTGATAAAAATGAATTAAACCTTCTTATTTTCGAAAAGGACGCTGATTTTGAAATATTTTTAATTAAAGTTCTCGCGGCTCATAGGATCGGTTATAAAGAGCAGTATTCAAACTTACTTTTCTCTATAGACCCCGGGACAAAAAGAATAGGAATGACTGTCTTTTTAGACGACTATTTTCTTAGGTCCAAAACATATTACCGCCAAAAAAGCCTAAAAAAAGATGTTCAAACATTCGTAAATTGTTTCGATAATTCAGATTATAATTTAATTCATTTAAGTTTCAAAATTGGCAGAGGTATTTTACCGATTTGTTATGAATTTGTAGATTTCATATTTAATTCCTTCTATTTCAAGCGTAAGTTAGATGTTTTTTTAATTGACGAGTCTAAGTCATCAAAGATAAGGATCCATAATAAATCAAACCGGATATCCAAGGATGAAGCTTCCGCCTTGTTGTTAGCCTTAAGAGACGGAATAAAGACAACCAAAACAACCTATGATGAGATATGTTCAAAATTAAAAAGTAAGAAATTGAAAAAGGGGAGATCTTTAAGAAAAAAGACAAAGATTGCCTTGGGTAAAGAAAGCATTAAGTTTTACAGAGAGGTAAGCAGTGACATACTCCACAATCACCTTTCTCTTAATAACGCAAAGCAAAAAATTCATAAGTTTTTTAATATTGGACAATCTATTGAAAAATAATTTCAAAAGAATGTAATTTCTGGGATAAGAAGTGAAAAGAGTTAAAGGGATTGATTTGGTCCGTGGAGTTTCAATGTTTTGGATGTTCACGGGTCATATCCTTGATTGGTGGCTACAAGCACAATACCAATGGTTTGAACAGATTGTAATGAATATTTTCGATGTCATCGGAGCCACAGCGTTTCTTTTTATTGCGGGTGTAAGTACCATGATATCATACCGAAAAAGGATTTCCAAAGCGGAAAAGAAGGAAAGATATCACCCTACAATAATTAAAAGAGAATATTATACTCGCGCATCTTTACTTTTTATTATCGGATTAATCTATAATATATCTATAGCAATATTTACAGGTAATATTTTATACGCGTGGAAATGGTTTATTCTCATAACAATTCCAGTATGCTTATTCTTAAGTTGGCCTCTCTTAAAGATATCCAGAGTTTCAAGAATTTGTGTTGCTATAATAATTTTTATTGGTCATCTGATCCTCTTATCCGTTCTTCTAAATTTGAAGGAAAACTCCGTTTTCTTAGAAATGATTTATTATTTTCTCTATTTTTCTCGGGACCAGAACCCTATTCTACCAAATCTTCCATTTTTTATTGTAGGAACCATACTTGGTGATATTATATTTGATATCTATCATATTGACGAGATAAAGGAACATCGGCGGAGATTGAAAAAAGAATTAATAATCCCAGGATATTTAGGAGGTGGGTTTCTTGTGTTCCTCGGAGTCATTTACAATTTTCCCAACTTCTTAATTAATAGAACTAATTCTTGGTATATATATGCATTAGGGATAGAGGTCGTTTTAATAACAACTTTAATAGTACTCGAGGAACTAGGATTTTTTGATACCAAGAAAAGTTATCGATTTTTGTTTTACTTTTCATATTTCTCCTTAACGGTTTACCTTTCCCATAATATTATGTATTTCTTATTTTTAAATCAACTTAACCCAATAAATGTTTGGTTTTTTATTATAGGGACATTTATAGTATGGGCGATTGGGCTACGCTTTTTATATAAGAGATTTGGGCATAGGATTTCATTGAAATACATTATAGCCCAAATTGCCACCAGAATTTCGTATATGAATGAAGAATAATTTTTTAACTTTAGAATCTTAAAAATTTGGAGAAAAATGAAAGAATCGTTAGATTTAATTTTGGTAGAAAGAAGATTAGTGGACAGCAGACGAAAAGCTCAATGGTTAATCAATAATGGATATGTGCTAGTAAATGGAGAAAAGATAGCTAAACCGGGCAAACAAATTGACAACGAGTTAGAAATCGAATTGACCAAACAATTTCCCTATGTGAGCAGAGGCGGAATAAAATTAGAAAAGGCTTTAGCCACATTTAAAATCAATATAAATGGAAAAGTTTGCGCGGATATTGGGGCATCTGTCGGGGGATTTACGGATTGTTTGATTAAGCATGGGGCGGAAAAAGTATACGCTATTGATTCCTCTACTAATCTTTTACATCTCTCATTACGCTGTAAAAAAATGGAAGGAAAGGTCATCCCCATGTTAGGGATAGATGCCAGAGAATTAAAGGATTTAGAACAAAATGTGGATTTATGTACTATTGATATTACCATGACATCTCTAAGAAATATTTTACCGAACGTGGAGAATTTTACAAAGAAAGAAGGTGAAATCGTTGGGCTTATCAAACCGATTTTTGAAATCACGGAGGATCTCTCTGTAAATGAAAATAATCTCAAAAAATCTAAAGATCTACAGAAAATTTTGGAAAAATTTATGGAATGGTGCTGTAATCATGGATTCTTCCCTCACGGTTTAATCCTTTCCCCATTAAAAGGAAAAGGGGGCACCCGTGAGTTTTTAATTCATTTAAAATTCAAAGAAAAAGCGGATTTCGATTACCATAAGAAGATTCAAAACGAGTTAGCAAAACTGCCTTAGCCGGACTTTACTCTGAGACGATTACATTATCAAGCATATCATCCAGTTTTGGACGTTTAGGTTTCTGTTTCTCTCCCCCCTCAACTACATCAATCTCGGGAGCTGCCTCATCCGAGATATTACCTGCAGAGCGGGATGCGGGAGCTCTTGAGCTTGAGGATGAGGATGAGCTGGTAGGCATTTTTTTCACAATTTGAGAGACAATAGAGCTTGACAGCGTTTTAATCTCTTTACTAATTTCAGAGGATATCGCGGTTTTCAATTCATTCACGATGGATTCTGTATCAATATTGGCGGAAATTTTAAGATCGGGATGAGTCGTCTTTAGTTGTTCTATTCCTTTAGAAAGTGAATTTTTAATGGCATTAATTTTCTCGTTTGAGAGGTTTTGTGCACCTTCGGGAACTTTAATTTGTTCAGCTGCATCTGGTTTCGGTGTCTCATATTGTTCTGAAAGGCGGTCAATTAAATTTAATGCACTTCGAGTTTTCAAGCCTTTTTGTGTTCCCAAGACTTCTATTCGAGTTTTTATACCTTCAAGGTTAGTTAAATTACCTGTATTTATTGAATTTAGTAGTTGTTCGGTGAGTTTTTTAATGGGTTTGAACTTGAGATGAGTAACATAGTCTTTGGCCGTGGACTTTTTTTTTAAGAGAAGATAGTTCACGATGACTTGAAACCGTTCTAAGTCTCCTTGCAACGGCTTGTTTTTAAAGAGTTCAATATTTTTATCGTGAAATTTTATGGCTGCATCATATTGTCCAAACGATTCATAAATCTCGGCTAGTTTAATACACGATTTCTGAAGAAAGGGAATAAATTTCGGATCCCGTCTATTTTTATCTTCGGAGATAATCTTCATTAAAAGTTTGGAAAACTCCGATTTGAGTTGATCTCGTTCAGCTTTATTTCCAGTGGATTCTATAATTTCGAGGGCGTTTTCATAAAAATTAAAGCCTTCTTGAAAAGTATCAAGATTCCTTTTCTTAGCGCCATCTATAAGCGCCGCTTTCATAGCATTTTGGAATCTTCGCACTGCCATTAGATAGTTGCCTTCTTTTTTATTGTTCATATCTGGTGAAGGACTAATTACATTAATAAGATTACTTTCCAAATCAGTTAGTTCCGTGAGTGCCCCTTTTACCATTGACTCAAGTTCTGAAAGTTCCGAACCAATTTCTGAATTTTTTTTTGAAGATCCTTCTTTTTTTGAACTCCCCTCCTTACCCAAAATACCTTTAACCGTATTTTCTAATTCTTCGATATCCCTTTTAGAAGTTTTATCATCCACTTTCAAACATAACCTTATTTTTTAGATAATTCCTTAGAAAGTATAACAAGTAATACTTGATAAACAAATAGAATTGAGGTTATTTATTTTTTATTTTCTCTTCGGATGATTTTTTAAATATTCCAAAATAAATTTCACATCCCAAAAATGTCTGAGAAAATAAAGAGAAAAAAGAAGGAAAAAACAATTAAGATTTGGCATTTGCAACCAATTCAAACCCAACTGCATTACTTAAGACTGGATCATCCGGAATGACTACATTTTCTGGAGAGGCAACTAATTTTTTATCAATAATTGCTTCTCGAATGGTATCTCCGAAGGTG
This sequence comes from Promethearchaeia archaeon, assembly GCA_046483985.1. GTDB lineage: Archaea > Asgardarchaeota > Lokiarchaeia > Sigyniarchaeales > SOKP01 > JAWOCD01. The sequence continues at coordinate 22,648 of JAWOCD010000110.1, read as the reverse complement.
TAGGCTCCTCCTCCGCAAATAATATAGTACTCAACGAATGCATCCGGAGGTAGATTAGAGATGAGACGCATCACTTCGTCCACCATAACTTTTGAAATTTGATCTGCATAAAAATTCTTGATTTTCTTAATCGAATATGTTTGACCGCCAATCATTACTGTTTCTTTTTGTTTTCTGATTGTGGACATCAAGTCGAATGGTTTTATAATTGATCCCGTTTTATCTTGGAGTGATTTTGCCATTCGACTGGTTAAGGTATCTGTGGCCTCCCGCATGGAACCGCTTGCGGTTCTCATGGGTCTACCTTGGTACATTGTCAAAATGTCTGTACTGCCATGGCCGATATCAATTATTACTGTATCGACTGCGGTGTCTTCCCCCCTGTCTTTTAGAGTCTTGTAATACGTTCCGTATGGCTCTGGGAGCACCATGCATGTATTTACATTGACATTTAGCCTTTTTGTTTCATCGGTTGCATCGTTTTTTACATAAATTTCTAAATTTCCCTTTAACATCTTACTGAGGTTTTTCATGGAGTCAAGCGGAGTTGCAACTGGTACGCCCGTGGCAATATTAACATCTTCATTATCATTTTCTAATAATAAAGAGAGTGCGGCTTTTATTGCGAGGAATGTTTCTTCTGCCGACTTCATTTGTCCATCACTTGCCAACGCTCTTTTTACTTCGGATTGCATTCGGGCTAATTCCCCAATATAATATTTATCTCTTCCTTCTATTAGTACGAGGTTTTTTGAGAGATCCTTCTCGAAAGTAGTACCCGTCCACCCAGGATTCGGCTCACCAATCACTGAGGGGATTAAGAACTGCTGATCTCCGCATGAGATCTTTACCGTAGATGTTCCAAGGTCAATTCCGACGTTTTTCATATTTTATTCAACTTAAAAATTAATTTTTATTATTAACTATAATACTATAATATAATTTATTCATTTTTTAGTTTTTTAGCGTATCAGAATTTTTAGGGATAATATTAAATGACTAATACAGTTGGCATTGGAATTGACATCGGATCCGAAATTAAGTTTTCCAGCAAAGAGAAGCAGTTCAGAATACCCAATGTAATTGGGAGCAGCGATCCTATAGGCTTTGGAGAGCTTACCTCTGATAAAAGTTGGGAAAATAACTTAATCCTCATAGAGAACGAAGAGGAATTCTATATCGGTGAGTTGGCTCGGACTCAGAGCGAAATAAAACAATTTATTTTGGACCAAGGAAATTTAGAAAAAATTGATGAAATTTTTCAGATAATTAAATCGATCTTGCCTCTTATCGTAGATAAAGAGGAGTCCGACATTATACTTGGAATTGGTGTGCCGATCTCAACCAGTGTCAAGCGTATGAAGGAATTAAGTGCAAAAATTAAGGGAAAATGTGAAATAAAAATTAAAAACGAAGCAACCAATGAGATTATCGAGGTTGAGAAAACCATCAAAAAAGCGTTCATCATGCCTCAGAGTTATGGATCTTACTATTCTATTGTATCAAACTTAGAAAAAGGGATTGCATTAGACGCGGTCGTTATTTCGCTTGATTTATTAACGGAGATTCTAACAGTATATAATGGGGAAATCATACGAACTGCTTCCCTTAATCTAACAAATGCCTCTCTATTTGTTTTAGCTAATAAAATTTCTCAAGCATTACAGCAACAGACGGGGGAAATCGTCAATCCTCATACGATTTTAGGAAATATCAGAAAGAAACAAGATCAAGTGATTCTTGCGGGAAAAAATTATGACATTGGAAACGTCAAAGAGCATTATATTCGGCAAATTGCCAATGATATCGTAGATAATCTTTCAGAAGTTCTAAATAGTTTACCCTTGGAAGCGGATGTGGAATATTATATTATAACTGGTGAAGCGGTGGAATTATTTTGGACTGAGATTGAAATGTTAATTCTCGAGCATAATTTAATACGAGATTTAGATTTAGATCGTATTATTAAAGTCGAAGATCCCATATTCTCGAATTCGATTGGTTTTGAGAAGATGGTCAAAAAACAACTTGAATCAGGTGAATAATTTATTCCAGAATCTACCAGCGAAGAATTAAAACGGCTAAAAGCAAAAGTTAAAGAAATTGTAAAAAAGATTCAACTGTCGAAACGACAATTAAAACAATCAAATATTTCTCTACAAGAATTTAGAGCGAAACGAAAAGGACTTCAAGAAAAATTACGGACAATTCTTAAGCGGATCTCATTATTAAAAGAAAGTCTCGAGTTTAATTTACGAATTCAAGAAGAAAGCGAAAGAGAAGAGGAAGAGACGCAACAACTGCAGATATCCAAAAAGGCAAAAAATTTAATTTCCCTTTTTAAGACAGAATTCGAAGAACTGGTCAATAAAGCGAATATATATCTCTCTGGCTATATGGGCGAACAACAATTAGAATTAGGGTTTTTCGAGTTATACTATCCCCCAATTGGAATCCGGAACCAAAATTTCCCAGTAACCGGAATGTTAATTCAGCGGGGGGCTCAACATATTAAAATGGAAGTAAGTTTGAATATTTCAAGGAATCCGAGCCAACAGCGTAAGAGTAAAGGAAATGGTTTTATAATAGAACTTCCGCCTGAAAAGCCAAAGGCAGTTTCGTTCCAAATTAAGGCAAAAGAGACCCATATCTATTCACTAACTGCTCGTTTATTAGAGATTAACAATAAGAAAATCGAGAAGGAACATTTCATTCATTTTGACTTTGAAGTAAAAATCTTGCCCTTTCAGGAATTAGACAAGAAAATGGATTTGTTTGATACAAAAACAGGGCGTTATCTCATATATAATTATCTTGCATGCGATAAAGAACGAGCAGAACTTTTCGGGGAGCTTCACGAGAGTCTTAAACGATTTGGCGTACAGAACTTCGAACCCTTACTCAAAATTATCCCCGGTTTTGACCAGACCATGAAGGTTTTGCAATTAGGGCGAGATATAAACGAAACAATTATATTTATGATAAAACATTTTAAAAAAATCCAAGAATATTATAAATATGAAAAAATTGGCGAACTGGAAGATGAACTGATCTATGAAACAGAAAAATTATTTAAATTCTCTCCAGAAGGAATTGTTCTTCGACCCTTGGAAAATCTCGACAATGTATTACCGCTTTCTATGCTATTTCGATCATTCTTCAAAACTTGTAAATTAGGTGTGAGAAAGCTTCGAATTCTGCAAAATGTTTTAGATATTGGAAAAAAATACGGATATGATGTGTCAAAGTACTTCGAGTATATCAAAAGCATAAAGAAATCACCAGAAATGGTTGAGATCTTTAAATAATGTGTTGTTTATCATAAGTTCTTACTTTTCATTCATAATAATAAAATAAAAAAAGAATTTCTCTTTAGACTAAATAAGATGAGTTCTAATTCTAAAATTTATGTTGTAAAAACATCGCCAGAAACTGTGCTAAAGGATTATAGAAAGTTAATGCATATGGCAGATTATGAAAACCATTATCCTAAGGGACAAGATACCATTTTGAAACTGAATTTAAGTTGGTCAAAATTCTTTCCTGCGTGTTCTAGTCCCCCTTGGCAATTAGAGGGGATTTTAAAGACGATGACTGAAGATGGATATAACCCAGAAGATATCTTCACAGCGGAAAACCGGACAGTTGTTACCAATATTGCTAAAGGCCTGACAGGAAATAAGTGGAAACCGATCATAAAAAAATATGGAACATGGTTTGTCCCTTTAACTCGGGTTCCTTTTGTCCCGTATGAATCGTTACGACCTAATTTCCTTGATATGAAAGATCATGAACTTCATGTATTGGATTCAAAAGTTTTCCCAGAAGGATTTTCAATTCCAAAATTTTATATGGGAAAACCAATTATGCATTTACCCACGATGAAAACACATGGGCATACAGGTGCTAAAGGAGGATCACTCAAGAAAACCGAAAAAGACCTAAAAAACGGGGGGATAACATGTTCTATGAAGAATGCATTCGGCGGGTTGCTCACCAAGCGGCGCCATTTCAGTCATCAATTTATGTCTGAAGTGTTGGTGGATCTCTTAATCATTCAAAAACAGATTCATCCCGAACTTATGGCAATAGTGGACGGAACCGTCTGCGGAGATGGTTCTGGACCAAGAACCATGATACCTCGCATTAAGAATTACCTTTTAGCCGGATATGACCAAGTTGCGGTGGATACCGTGGTGGCGAAGATGCTTGGATTCGAACCATTAAAATTGCCCGCAATAAAAATGGCACATAATGAAGGATTAGGCTGCGGCGATTTTGACCAAATTGAAATAATTGGAGAGGATGTATCTGATATAAATTGGAATTTCCACGTTAAACGAAGTTTGGTAATATGGGGTGATCAAATGGTCAGAAAAGGACCATTAAGTTTTTTAGAACCTTTACTTCACAATAAACTCTTTTTTGCCTTACCAATCTTGGGCAGTCTTCTGTATCATGACATGTTTTGGTATCCTACTGTGGGAAAACAGAGAATAGGAGAATTTATGAAGACTAAGTGGGGTAAAAAGTTTGCTGAATACCCCACTGAAGCACCAGGGAAATTAAATACTCGCTAATATTGGCAAGTCTAAAAAAAAGGTTAAAAGAAAGATTTTCAAAAAAATCCTGTATTGTCTAAGGTGTGTATAGCACATTAGGGAGCACGAATCCACCGCCCCTTAGGACGTGGTGGTTCAATCTTTTTGGACTGATCCTTCTTCTGTTTCCATTTCTACAAGTTGTGCTCGCGTCATTTCTCTGGGCGATTTAAAGACATTCATTACAAAGATTCCCACGATAATGACCCCAATTGCAATAAGTTTAGCAACGGAAATTGTAGCATCTTCAACGATAATCAGTTCTATAAATATTGGGGCACAAATATAGAAGGAGTTATACATAGGAACTAATTTACTTGCATCGGCATTTAGACCAAATCCAATTTGCGTAAGGGCAAAAGCTAATCCCGCTATAATAAAAGAGAACAAGAAGATATAACTTACGGGATTTAATTTAAATACTCCTTCGATCACTTCTAGAAGAGACATATCTTTTAAACTCATTCGCTTAAAGATGTTGTCCATTCCCCCAAAAGAGCCGGCAATCGAGCCAAAGATAATTGCTACACCAATTCGTGTTTTAGAAGAAAAAATTATGAGAGAGGTGAACACAACCCCCAGCACGAACAAGATAATATAAAAGCGTGAATAGAGAAAATTTTCATTCGGAGGGGGTTGGATGATGTGTAGAACGCCAATCATAATGGTTCCCATCATGATTAAAAAGGCACCAATTAATTCCGTCTTTATTATGTTTTCTTCCAAAATGTAATGGGAATACAACATTAAAACAATAAGTCCCGTGCCAAACATTGAAGAAAAAACTGCAGCGGAGGAAAAAGAAACGCCAATAAATTGCCAAACGAAAACAGTATTATTAAGGATTAGACCAACGATATATATAGGACTCTTTTTAGCCTTCTCTTTAAAAGTCAGTTCTTCTTCTCCCTCCTCTCTTGAAAGCAAAAGGGTTAGTCCGTGTTTTTCCATCGCTTTCGCGAGATGCAATATATTAGAGAAAATGATACCAAATAAAAGACCTAAAAGAACAGCAAAGATCGCTTCCATTATAGATTTCCTACTTCTATTTAATAATATAATATTTAGTTAATCTTAATATAAAAAAAAAGGTAGAATTTCTTTTTAATTTATTTCAAGAAAAAAGGATCCATTTCCCCAAGAGAATTAAGTTTCTCCATATATTTAGAAAAACTCCTTAAAATATGCGCCCTTCTTTAATTTATGAAAAATTGTAGATAAATGGACAAATGGACTGGATAATGAACCCATACTTTTTGAGTATCCTTGTAATAATGCATTTTTAATTGATCTTAAAGAAGTGTCTGAATAATTCCATATTTCCGTATAAGCTTGACCTATTTCTTTTGGAGTATGTGCGTCAGAACCCCCCAGTTCAAAAAGAGAATGATCTTCACAAAACGTTGCAGCCTTTTTCACGCATCTTCTCAAAATTATCCGAGCATTTAATACCTCTACTCCATCAATATATCGCTCTATTACCCCTTCAGTAAGCAGGTCCATTTTCAGATGATTATCCCGCAAAAAATCAAAAGGATGAGGGATAACAATAATCCCTCCATATTGTTTAATTCGCCTTACAACAGCGAAAAAATCATCCATGGGGAATTCTATTTCCTTTTCTATAAACAAACCGATAACTTCCCCAATCTGAGTTTCGAATTCTACTCCTGGTATCACAATTAAGTCATCCTTCTTCGCAGCTTCCTCGACTGATTTGCAGCCTTTCATAGTGTTATGATCCGTTATTGCCACGCCATCAAGACCTTCTCGTTTTGCGTATTTTACCAGCTCCTTCGGGGTTATAAGAGAGTCTCCAGAAAATGTAGTATGCAAATGAAGATCTATCTTTAGAAGGTTCATAAAATATCAAATAAATAGGTATCGATTACATTCAAAATTAATTCAAAATAAAATACATAACCCAAAATCCCCGCCATAAAAATTACTGCAATAAGTATGCCTTTATCTAAAAATAGAAGTTCTGCCTTTCGTGCGGTTTCAGGGCTATCATTTATTAAATATAAATATCGCATAATTATGTAAAGTAATGCGGGCAATGTAAGAAATACTAAATAATCATTGATTAATATTCCTTCCCTTAAGAACAAATCAAACCTTATAATTAAATATAATGAGTAGGTGATAAATAAGCTTGCCCCGATCATAATATGAAATTGCTCCAATAATTTTAGAGAGTATTGATCGTAACTTTCTTTATGTTTCCCCGCTTTCTCTTCACCGAGCAATATAAGATCTCCTTTTCGTTTGGCAATTACCAAAAAAAGCGCAATTTCAAAGATCGCTAAGAGCAACCAAGGAGATATATAGACATTGATCAATAAACAGCCGGAAAGAGATCTCCAGATGTACCCCAGCGACAATACAACGATGTCCGCAAAAGCAAAATTTTTAAATAAATGGTTATATGCTTGTCCAGTAAGGATTAACAAGATTAGCATTATAGTAAATCCCATATTGGGAATGACAAAAATGAGCATAACTCCGACAAAAGCAATGATGAGCAGAATCATCAAATAAGCAGTTAATTTAGAGATATCTCCAGAAGCTAGTGGTTTTTTTTGGAGTTTTTCAGGATGATGTTTATCTTTTTCTATATCTCTAATGTCATTAATGATATAATTAATAGAGGAAACAAGACAGAGAATAATAAATCCTAAAATTAAGAGGGGAAAATTGCTCCGGGAGAGCATCATTTTGCTAAAGAAAGCTCCAACAAAAATTAAACCATTCTTGTAGTATTGTCGTATTCGAAGCAGCGTTAATATGTTTTTAATTTTTTCTTTGAGCATTATTTTATTCCTAATTGCCCATTAAAATTAAACTTATTGAATGGGCTTAAACAATTATATACTTATCTGGTTTAAACCTATTTATAACATAATAACCTAATTTCGAAGTTAGGCTGGTTTCAGCCTTTTTTTGGATTACTCCCGTTTCAAAAGTGAACGTAATTGCCTCTAATTGATTATATGGAATCTCCTTATCCTCATGAAAGATATTATTCATTCTTAGAGAGAGATTTTCTCTATTTTTTGAACTTTTTGTTTGATCTGGGGATTTGAGATGGTCCAATTTTTGAAGATAGCCGATTTCTAAATTATTTACAGGTTTTTTTAAATACACGTAACTCCGAATATTCTTCTCAATTAGCCATTGTATGATTTTTAATTCGTTTTCTCTGAATTTTTCACTTCGTCTAATATTTAGCCCAATATTATACGGCTTTATAACTAATTCCTTTAAAGTATAAGAGAATTTTTCCTCGTTCGGCGATTTTTTCCGCTTATTAAGAAACGATAATCTAATATCTTCAAAATTATTATTCTTCTCCACATTAACACATCTTAGAATTTCTAAGCCTCGTGAAGTTTTAAAGAACACGTCCTTATTTACCAATTCATATAAGAATTTTACAGAATTTTTCAGTTTTACCTCATTTATCGGCTTTTTTATTTTTTGTCCATTTTCTGGTTTGATGAAAACATAAGTGGCATTTTCTATCTCGGAATTAAGTTCAATATCCTTGAGTATTAACGGTTCATCATAGGTCAGATAATACATTGAATTAAGATCAACCCTCTTCTTCGAGTAAAATGATTTATTAATGATTTTTTTTCCGTCCTCAGAGTAGAAATCTTTAATTATGAACTGATCAGGTTCGGCAGCGTTATCGTTAAATCTGACATCTTCGAGTTCTCCGAGAATTAATTGGCCACTGATTTTATGTTCGAATAAGAATGTTTTGTGTAAATCATATTTATACATTTCTGATTTGCTTAACTGATTTAAATAATCATTAATATCCGAGATATCAAAAAATTGCTTGAATTTTTTAGTGGCGATAGAGTCAAATTTTCTCCTGGATGTTTCAAATCCTTTGGCATACTTTTTCTGTTTTGAGCGACTCAAGCAGATAAAGGGCAACAAAGCTTCCTTTCCGGGTTTTAAATGATCATCTAAAATCGCTGCAATCCTATAATAGGTGGGCGGATGAGAATTTAAAAGATTAGAGAGTAAGCCCAATCTCGATGGCTGGATTAGAGATTCATGAATATGTTGGGCCGTATTTAAGTAGTCCAGCTTTTGATTATTCTTTGTTATTTCTTCTTCACATAAAAGCATTGTATTTAGACCTATCTCCCGCCCCGTCGCATAAAAGCTTTCTAAATTGTAAAGTGCTTTAGCTAATTCTTCAGCATAGCCCGCTTTTTTACTCATAAGATCTGCTTTTCCCTCGAGGATTCTTACAAAAATATACAAGATAACAGCAATTGAGATATTCAATAAAATAAAGGAGATCATTGGGATTCTCGGATCTCCAAAGGTATAATCATAATAAGTGGCGGGTAATCCCAGAAGCATTCTACCCACTAAATCTAAACACGTAATGATAGTTAATATGAAGGTATGCTTTCCTTTTGTATGAGACAATTCATGGGCAACAATGCCCTTTAATTCATCTTTCGGAATTTGTTTTGGATCTTCAGCAATTATTGCAATTCTTTGGTCAAGAAATGACCCATAAGCCATTGCATTTAAAATAGGATATTCTCCATAACCTACTTTTACATCCCCTTTGATGTTTAGATCCCTTTTCACTTCTTCCACGGTATCATTCAATCGTCCAGCGGTGGTCCGTTTTATTCCTAACATTTTATCCAATATTGCCCCTGAATTGAAATATATAATCCAATTGACGACTATTAAAACGAAATAAATATTTAACACGAAATCTGCGAGAGAATATTTTCCAAAGTTTAAAATAAAGGGCTCATTGGAGGTAAAGTTCAGAAATGTATATTGATCAACAAAGATCACGGCTATCCAGGCGATTATATATAAAAAAAGAGTTAAATAATTAGGAGACATAAAACGCCACACTACAATATATTTCCTTCCAAAGAGTAAAAAACCGAGGGCTAAAATGATCCAAAAGGAAAAGGAAAAAGCAGTATTGATAAAGATCGGATCGCCGAGATAAAATGAAATAAGACCCGCCACAAAAATAATATTATAAGTCACCAGCGAGATGACCAGAATTTTATTGATTATAGGATATTCTCTTATTTCATAAATACCAAACCACAGATAAATGGAAAAAGAGCCAAATAAGGCGGTCATCACATCTCTGGTAAAGAATCCTATTAGGACCCCCATAAACACGAGCACGACAAGGTCGCTCATTTCACTGCGCTTTCCCACTTTGACAAAATAAAAAAATTCATTAACGGTGGCAAAAAAAGAAATGACCAAAAGCCAGAAAAGCCAATCGAAGAGAAAACCTGTTAATTCTATATCAAATAAGAAATAATAAGCCAGAAATCCGCTGAGAAAACCTATAATAAAAATGGTGAATAAAAGAAGCCTAATCCTTTTTTTCATAATTCTGAGCCGTTATAGTGGTCTGATATGTTATATCTTTGAATAATAATTTTAAATAGGTATAAAAAAATTAAAGTAAATCTTCTTCTGAAATGAGGTGATTGCCGCAATCGATATGCCGGATCCAGTATAAATCTGGGGGTAGAACATTATAATTGGGGCCTTTCGGAATCTTTTCCTCAAAGGCGAGTTTAACAAGCATATAGGGCATATTTGCTTTTGGGATATTATATTTGTTCCCCGCAGCAGAGAAAAAATAACTGGTTGTGAAAAATCTCCCCGAATTGATCTCTGTAGGACACATAGTTCCTTCATTATCCCCCTTCATATCCACACAAAATACACCAGTCGCCTCTGAATCAATAGAGAGGACGGCTTTGGTTGCTAAGTCATTTACTTCTTCATTATGAATTGTTTTCGCTACGATTGGGGTACCAGTTACTCCGGAGGGGGCTAAATAGGGATAAATATACTCTAAACGTTCACGTGCTTGAGAAGTGATTAATTTTCCTTCTTTAAATACGCTTTGAAATGCTATATTTCTTCCCGGTAAGTATTCTTGCGCAATAAATTCCCACTCCTTTCCTCTAGAACGCCAATATTTAATCCAGCTTACACCAGTTTCAACATTTTCTACAGGAGTGCTTCCCGTTCCTCCGGCTCCTCGTTTTGCTCTGACCCATATTTTTTCTCCTAATACCTCTAGTGCCTTCCCTATATCTTCTTCCAAATGATCCGGTCGAATTTCTATTGCTTTCGCCATAGGAAAACCATTTTCTTTCCAGATCTCTGCACTTTGGAACTTATCTTGTAGGATCTGAATGCTCTTTTTTTTTGGTAAATAAGTCTTCGCATTGAGTTTTTCGCGGTTTTTAGAAATTACAGAAACCTCAATATCGGGTTGCGGATGAACCAATTCAATTCCATAGTTATTTATTATATCATTTATTGCGGAGATATAATTCTCTGAAGTAGCACGAGGGACCAGAAACATTTTCTGTGTCCACGGTTTTGCAAATTCTAAGTGATATTTATTAATATCTGTTCCATACAATACGAAATCTTCCTTGGTTGAATCTAAAGACCGGAGAAAATTAACCCCGGCCGGACCTCCCGCACCCGTCACTAGTATTTTTTTCATCTTGGTCTAAATCCTTTTTTGATAATAGAGTAAATTAATTAATTATATTAAAATATGTTAAAAATTAAAATTAGGGGCTGCTGATTTTTTTAATCTGCCAAAAGAAATGTTTGAGCGTGATAAGATACCATATCAAAAACCCCGGAGCGGCAATGATAAATGCAGCCACGAGATTGGTTGGGATATTAATAAAGAAAATATCTATTGTTTCTGTAAAATTAGGCATAATCACAACTTCTATAAAATACAGAGAAGCCAACCCGATAACGAGTAATGAAATCATTAAAATCACCACACTCCTAATTCTAGGATAATAATAGAGTAAAATTGTCGTAGGGATAGAAAAAACAATAACTACAACAATAATAAAAATAAAATCTAAATTGGATATTGTCCATTTCGTAAAGAGAGTAGCGAAAATGGAGAAAAAACCGCAAATGAGAGAGATTAAATAAAAACGTTTAACTAATTCAGGTTCTTTTAAGGGTCCTCGGGCGAGTATCAACCTCGGTAAGGTAAGGGCGGCATCTTTTTGGGGAGAGGCTTTAATGAGATCATTTTCTAGCATGATAATATCGTTTTTCTCTTCTTGAATGGTGCTACTTTCAAAAAACCCCCTCACTGATGAGAGAACATAAAAACTGTTAAAGATATGGATTAATAAGGCACAAAAAACTGCAACCTCTAGTGAGCCAAATAATGCAATACACGCCATGGTTGCACCGATTGTCAATGTTCCAATATCTCCCGGGAATACTTTCGCGGGATATTTGTTAAATACATAAAATGGAATTAAAACGGCAATTAAAATCAAGGTCAAAATTAAACCCTCCAGAGAATTCCAAATTATTCCACAGATCAGGAGGAAAATAGAAGCAATTAAACAAGTCCCCGAACCTTCTCCATTATATCCTTCTAACATGTTAACTGTATTAGCAAATACCGCCACGATAATGGGGACAACAAAGGGATATAAAATCGTGAGCCTTAATTGCCCGAGTATCGGAATTGTGGGAGACTCAATATGAATAAAGTTCAAATAATTAGCGAGGAAAATACCCGCACCAGTAAATAGAACTAAAAAGATTTTTATCCCAGATCGTAACTTAATTCTGTCATCGACAAAACCTATCGCTGCCGATAAAGCAATAGTCACTATAAATATAAGCATTTCATAAAGCAATATTGGAAAAAAGAAAATCACCATTAGAGAAGCAACCACAAGTCCGATAACTATTCCCAATCCTCCGGACTCAGCAACTTCTGGTCGATCCGATTTATGGATATCATAGCCCACATAGCCTTTTTCCTTCATTTTTCTAATAATATAGGGAAACAACGCATATGTTAATCCAAAAGTCACCGTAAAAATAAGGATTAGATAGAAAACCTCTGCAATTGACCAATTTAAATTTACGATAGAATGCATTTTTCCATTTAAACTTGAATTAATTCTATTTTGTTATAAATAAGAATAAACATTAAAATATTTAGCAAATAAAAATATTTTTGTCATAAAATCGGAGAATGTTTTAACTGTCAAGAGATAACATTACGAGAGAGGATCCTTCTTTATGGATTTAGGAAGATTTCAAGTAAGAAAAGAAATAATAAGATAGCCCGGGACGGATTCGAACCGTCGTCGCAGGGTGTCTTCGATCCTCTGCAAGAGAGGAACTTCAAAGCCCCAAATGCTTGGCCGCTACACCACCGGGCTTTTTTTGATATGTGTTATTTAATACCAAATGGTTGTAGTTCTTGTTGTAAAAAGGATTTGTCTAATAAATTTTTTTTCTTTTTCAGAAATTTTAGCTCTTTTTTCCGATCTCTGTATTGATCGGGAAGCATTTGAGGGATGGTCTCAATTATAGGAAACCATCGATTACATTGTTCACAGAATAATAATCCGGATTCAATTTCAACGTCGATTTTTAATTTATTTAAAAAATAGAGTTCAGGAAGGATATTATCTAATTTGTGAAGTTCCCCTCTATTAATAAAATCCTTTATGTTTGGTTTTATCTCATTTAGAGCAATTTGAAAGCATTTTTCAGTGAATGATGACTGGGACCTATCACTTATATTAGCCAACTCATCAATGCTATTCCGAACTTTGCCAAGATATTTATCCACGGGAGTTTTTTTGATAACGATCAAATCCTTTACCAGTACATCTTCTTCATTCTTTGATATATTTATTATTTTTTCTGATTTAATTGAATCTAAATCCCTTTTCTGGTAAATTTTGTGAAAATCTTTAAATTCTTCTTCAGGGGTTTCATAAGAAAAGATAAATAATTGAAGAGGAAAATGCTTATCCATGGGACATGCCAAAATATCTAAAAGCCATGGTTTCATTTGATCATCACCTTATAATTCACCTACTATCATATTATCGTTAGTTTAATTATTTTTTTCGATCTACATTATTTTCTATTATAACAGATAAGAACGGAGCTGAGTAATCAATTTATTCATGTTTCGCTCTATTTTCTTCCGCCTTCGCTTTAATTGGTCGGTTAATTTAAGATAAGCGTTCTTCGAGGGTAATCTCCCTTTTCTGTATCTCGCCCGTAAAATTTGCAATGAATCTTTCACAGAGATACTTTCTGCTTCCAGAAATTCAAGCTTTTTTACTATATTGGCAAATGTTTCATTCGTCTCCCTGAGCTTTTCTTTGAAGGGCTTAATTTCCTCATCAATTTCTTCCACTCTGTCCTTGTTTTTCTCAACTAAATTCCTATATCTCTTTTTGGAGATCTTTTTTCGCTTTCGCGCCTCTTGAGCTCTCCGAATTTCTAACATTGAAGCAAATTTCTCCTCATATAATGAGCAAAATTCTCTAATTTCAGTATCAGGAAGTTCCTCCCTCACAATAAAGGTACCTTCTACCTCACGCTCTCTGGATTTGATAATCACTACGTATAGCGCTCCGATAGAAGCAATAAGCAGCATGAGAACAATAGGGCGAAAAAGTATATCAAAGAGATTAATGGTATATGTGAATTGGAGTTCTTGGGTATCATACGGAGTTATATAATCAGAATTATAAGACAACTCGATGTAATTCACTGCCCTTTCAATATCATTAGGATTTCTAGATAGAGAATCTAAACTAAAAGCGCCTTCTATCTGTATTTCCGTCTCTTGTTCTTTGGCGAGGTAATCATACTGCGAAGTTAGAGTTTCTAACTCGCAAGAATGTTGGAACCAATTCAGATTAAAGTACTCTCCGTATGGGAGATGATACTCTATAGAAAATCTGAACTTTGAGTAAGGGTCAAGTTTTACTCGATTTTCAATGAGTGAAATATCAAGGTCTTTAAATTCTAAATGAGTATAGTTAGATTCTGGGGTAATTTCCGTTCCCGAGATCTCTCCTAAATCATCATATACGTTCACTTGTCTGGCTGGACCTGGAATTTTCATCGACAATTGGGTAACTTCAATTGCCCCTAGATTTTGAATAAGAAATTCCTCTTTAACCCGGAGGATGCCCCACGGAGATACTTTAATTTTGCGATTGACGCTTTGAAATTCTAATTTGGTCTGAGTTGAATCAGTAAAATGGATTGTGATGTTTTTCTTCCCCATATTTTCCAAAAGAGGATCAAGCGTATTTGCACCATCAAAATCGTCAATATTATAGGTGATCATATTATTTTCATCAGCAGTACCCCAGTCCCCTTCCTCTAAACTCGCCGTTTCAGGGATCTGGATACGAGTTTCTATTTCTCCTTTCGCTTTATATGGAAGGGTGGGATATACACTTCCAATATAAGAAACTACTTGGGTTATCCCTTCTTCGGTTTGTTGAGGGGAAAATGAAATTCGATCTTTATATGATTGAATAAATGTAATCTCCTTGCTCTCAGAGGGTAATATGGGAGAATTAAAATAAATTACAAATAATTCGTGATCCTCCGTCAGTTTATCAGTTTTATCCACCAATATTGATTCCTTTTGAGAACCTTTGGCTTCATAAAATATTAAATCCTCTGAAAGATGAGAAGGTATCGCAATAAACATTGAACTTACTGGATTATCATTTAAATTCTTAACAGTTAACTTATCTTCAACATTTAACAGCCCAAATCCGCTTACATTCATTTTCCTATCAATTTCGGTAATTTCAATATTATCCATTACCGAAGCATCGAATGTAGCAGATGTTTGGGGGGTGTTTGGATTGTCTTGATCTGCGACTTCCACATTATCAAGCATTATGATATTTGAGAAAAAAATCATAACTACTAAAATTGAGATAAGGATTATTCCTTTCTTACCTATTTTTTTCAGCATCTTATTGTCATTTTTTCCTAAGAATTAAACAAATTAAATAAATAAAAAATATAAGGAAAATAAAATTTTTTGTTTAAATAGAATATAATTGGAATTTTAACACATAAAATTTTAAGTTCTTTTGTTTATTTATAATATATAATAACATATTGAATGAAGCATTAAAAGAGTGATTATTTATATGCCAAAGAAAATGTCAAGACGGCAAAAAAGAAGGCAAGGCGGTGGCGGAATGCCCATGGGAGGCGCCGGTCTTATCCGGTTTTTCGAAGACAGCTCGATCGGCGTGAAAATCGGACCTATCACAGCGGTTATTATGTCTGCAGCCTTAATTGCCGTTGTAATTATGGGACATTTCGGAGTGTTCGAATGGTTGTTTTCTCCCGCAACTTAAAGTTTTAAAATTTCTCTTTTTTTAATTTACCGAGCGAGTATTCGAAATAGTGGAGGAGACAAAATGCAGATTTCCGAATTTCAGGAGCTTATGAAAACTCTTTATTTTGAGAGTGATACTTCGCGTGGAATTCCTGAGACTTATATGTGGCTAGTGGAGGAGATGGGCGAATTATCAGAAGCAATTAATAATGATTTTGGAAAAGAGAAAATATCAGAGGAATTAGCAGATATAATTGCTTGGACATGTTCTTTGGCAAATTTATTCGATATTGATTTAGAGGAAGCTTTATTCGAAAAATATCCAAATAAGTGTTTAAAATGCGGTTCTAATCCTTGTGTATGCCATAAAAAGAAATAAATTTATCTAATAATCCCAACTAGTTAATATAATGAAAATCTGGATCGATGCTTGTGAACCCAAAACCGTAATTATGTTAAAACCGTTATATCACAAATTAAAAAAGGAGCATGAGGTATATATTACGTCCAGAGACTTTGATGCCACGTTTTACCTTTTAGAAAAAAACAATTTACCGCACATAAAAGCTGGAAAACACGGAGGGGGTTCCAAGCTAGGAAAACTAAAGGCATATTCAGAGCGATTAGATAAGTTAATTAAAATTACAGAACAACAATCACCTGACTTTCTCTTTTCGTTAGCAAGCCCCGAAGCCCTGAGAATTAGTTATGGGTTGGGAATTCCCAATATTATTTTTAATGATGAACCCCGGTCAGAAGGGGTGGTCAGACTTACCTTAAACCTTGCGGATCAAGTTATTGTGCCCGAATGTATTCCGTTGGAGTGGTACTTAAGATATATATCAAAGGAAAAGAAATTAATTAGATTTCACGGAATTGACGAAGTGGGATGGTTGGGAGACTTCAATCCAAGAAAAAAAGTTATTGAAAACATGGATTTAGTTGAGAATCAATATGTTGTTTGTCGGACTGAGGCGACGAAAGCGCAGTATTTAGCGGATAAAATGGAGCCACATGAAACTCGGTTGACCCAATTTATCCCACAATTATTAAAAAGTCATCCAGAGCTGACTTATTTAATTCTCACACGATATCCAGAACAACACAAGCACCTAAATACATTCTTTAAAAAGGAGATAGAAGAAGGGATTATACGAATCTATAAGAGCTTGGAAAATTTGTCGGATCTCATGTATTTTTCTAAATTAGTTATAACGGGAGGGGGAACCATGGTTAGAGAATCTGCGCTCCTCGGTGTACCGAGTATTGAATTCTTTCCTCTGGCAACTTATCCCCAAGAACAGTTCTTAATGGATAACGGATTTCCGCTGAATCATGTTAAAGATCAAAAAAAGATTCTACAAACTGCAATCCAATTCCTTGAAGGTGATTATAAGATCAACACAGAAGAAAAAATTGAACAATTAGATAATCCCATCAAAATTGCACTGAATGAATTTCATAAAAGAATCCGTTAGTTCGGATTAATCTTCTTGTTTTCTAAAAATTGAGCGTAGACTTTTTCTAATTTTTTCCCGACCTCATCCCACGTATAACGGGTAATGTAGGATTGAGCACGTTCAGTTAAATCTTCTCTGTACTGCTCATCCTTTAGGAGATTGAGAATTGCTTTTGCTAATTTTTTTGGAGTTTTGGGGGGAACAAATACCGCATTATCTTGAAGTACTTCTTTATATGCAAGCAGCGACGAGCAAATAACGGGAGTTCCACACGCTATTGATTCGATTGGTGTTAATCCAAATCCTTCTGAGGCATGAGAATAAGTAACAAACACATCTGCCATAGAATAGTAATAGGGGATCTGTTCATTTGGCACAAATCCCACAAATCTAATATCTTCATATCTCCTCTTCCATCTCTTATAGGTTTCTTGCATGGCAAAGTCTGGCTTCCCGCCTACCACGAGATTCAAATCAGGAAGTGATTTCTTGGCGATTAAATACGCATTTATAATATCTTCAACCCCCTTATAATGCGCAACTCTTCCGATATATAACATAACAGGGCCATCTAATCCTAACCTTTCCTTTAATTTCTGTGCTTCTCGGGGATAAGGTTTAAATTTTTCTTCTATTGCGGAATAAAGATTAAAAATTTGGCTAAGGGAAGTATAGGGCATATAGTAATTTATTTCCCTTCGGATGAACTCTGAGCAAGTTGTAATGTAAGTCGCCCGATCTACCACGTACTTAACTAATAATTTTTCAATTGGAAAGCGGGTAAAGGGCGTTTCGAATGGTCCTAAGTCATGTATGGTGGAAATAAATTGCTTATTTTGGGAAAATATGATTGGCAAAGTTCCTTTTGGTCCATTTCCATGAACAATATCAAAACGATGGGAATTAAGATATTTAATCACCCCATAACTAAACTGAGGAACCCAAAAAAAGCGTTTCGGTATCAAATCAATTTGAACAATTTGAGGATCATCCAATTCAAAAGTCCACTTTCCAGTTAAGAGGGTCACATCATATCCTTTTTGCTTCAAATAATTAAAAATCCCTCTAAAAAATTTTCCCTCCCCTCCCGCGTAATCTGGAGGAATGGTTAAAGAGACCAAACAGATCTTCACTTTTTTCATTTTAATTAGAAATTGTCATATCTTAATTCTTTTTTACATAATGCCAATAAAAAACTGGAAAGGGAAGCTCTTTGTATAGAACTCTTTACAATTTTTCTAAGTAAGTTGTTCGTAACCATCTTCGGTGATAATAATAGTTTCCTCGGTCTGTGCAACAAAAGCATCTTTTTGTTCCGAAAGGACATAATGTGCCTTTACCTTATTTTGTTTTACCAATTCTTGTAATCCGAAAGCAACTCCAAGTTTAAATTCTTTCGCTAACCATCTCTCCGCAAATGGGAGGGTTTTATACTCCCTTTTTATTAATCCTAAAATTTTCTTTGATGTCTTTCGGCGTAAAGGAACTCTCCCCGCATACGGATTCATCTCGTAGATATAGGCAGAATTTGTATCGTGGACGGACCCTTCACCTGTTGAGGCAAATATTTCAACAGCAAAGACATCCCCCACTTCCATTATGGAACCGCCTTGGGTGCCAAAGTTAGGGAGGCGTTTAGTTCCATGGACTATCCATGGCTCTAATTGGTGTCCCCCCAACTGCTTAATGGGCGTATAGTTAAAACCTTTTACAATATCTTCTATCTTTTTTCCGAGTTTTTTTGTGTGGGCTTTGGGTTTTGCCATCATCTTTGCAGCATCGAGCGCGGTTTCTGTGGCAGTAATGATATTTTCTAAAGATTCATCGTCATTGAAACTAACAGAAAATGCTGTATCCACAATATAACCCTCGATATGGACTCCCAGATCCAGTTTAACAATATCACCTTCTTTGATGGTAAGATCATCGGGTTTTGCAGGACTTGTATAGTGGGCCGCGAGATTATTAATGCTTAAATTCACCGGAAAAGCGCATTTACCGCCCAGTTCATCAATCTTTAATTCTGCAGCCTCAACGATATCCAATACCGTTTCGCCGACTTTTATCTTGGGCTTTATGAATTTCTTTACTTTTTTCGCTATTTCCCCAGCTTTTTTCAATGAGTCAAGTTTTTTTTTCTCTTCTTCTTTCTCATCCTTTTCCGAACTTTTATTCTTCTTTTTTTCTTCTTCCGATTTCGTTTTTTCCTTCGCGTTCATTGGTTTTAAAATATGAAAAGTTGATTAAATAATTTATTACTTCTTTCTCTTTATTTAGTAATTCTTAGTAATTCGGGAATATGAAGCTTTAACTAAAAACTTTTAAAATCAAGAAAGATAATAATAATATTAATTAATAATAATTATATTATTTTATTAAGTTATTTTCCTAATAATCGAAGTATAGTTGAATTTACCTTGACTGAAAACATCACAGAATTGACTAACTTGCTCCGAGAATTGCAAGCAATGAACAGCGATATAACGGGAAGTAGCATTGTAAGTATTCAAGGACTTCCAATTTGTTCCGCACTTCCAAATGAAACAAATGAGGGGATAGTGTCTGCGATGAGTGCGGCCATTTTGAGTGTATCTGAACGAGCGGTAGAAGAACTTTCCAGGGGAGATTTGAAACGCGTTCTTATCGAGGGTGTGGATGGTACAGTCTTGTTGTCCCGGGCGGGACAAAACGCGATCATATGTGTCTTATTACAAGAGAATGCCTCATTAGGAATGGTATTTCTTCACGTACAATCTACTTCTAAAAAAATTGCTCTCTTACTTGATTAATGTGGACAATCTTTATTGATTCTCTTTATCCCTGAAGTCCTTCAGCAATCATAATATAATGATTGGATTGTTTTTTAACTACAATCAAATATAATAAGACTCATTTATGTTTAATAATTAAGAAATTATTTACAAACTTCATTTTTTAAGATATGTTTTTAGATGAACTGAAAACCTACTTGAATAAATCTATTATTAATCATGATCTTGATTTAGAGGACATAGAAAAACTGCTGATTTCTCATAAAAAAAAACGATTGCTAAAGAATTTAAAGGACTTATCCTATAATTTCAATTTTTACAATCAGTTTGATAAATTCTCCACTCTTTTTCGGATTATCAAAAACTTTGTGAAAAATAATCTAAACAATGAGAAAAGATCGCCAGAAGAGGTCGATCAAGCGTTTTTGGATTCACTGCGAGATCAGATCGTGAATTTCTTGGTAGCAGAAAAGTTTTGCTCGGAATGCAATTCCAGTAATTTAATGGATTCGCCTCACTCATCTAAGACCAGAACTATTTATTTTTGTAAAAATTGTCAAAAGAATGTAAAAGTATTCAAAGAAGGGCAATTTTTACCGATATTTTTGGTCTATCTTAAAAAATGGGCGACAGAGAAGAATCTCCGACAAATAACCCTCCGGGCCGACTATGAGCCAGAACCCGATTTTATCTATTACTTATTTCAAGATATGTATGAATACTTCAAAAAAAAGGGAAATATTAGTTCTTTCCTCTTGTTTTATCAGATCTTAAACAATAACGGGAAAGTCAAGAAGGGAGAACAAGAACGAAGTGCATTAAAAGAAATTTTAATAGAGAAAATGGTTAACGCGTTAGAAGAGAAGAATTTCTATGACTTTTTAGAAGGAAAGACATTTTATAACAGGGAATTTGGGGCTTTTTCAAACAAATTGGAAGAACGGATTATCGAGTTAGTGTTAGACGCCCAACTATATTTTTTGAAACATGCAGAATCATTCCATCTAAAATACGTCTTAGAACATTTTATTGAAGCCAATCACCTCGATATCATTGAGATCTTGGAAGAAAAAGAAAAATATCGGAAGAAATTCGAATCGAATTTCTATTTAGGACTTTCGGAGGCATTAAGCAGTCATCAGTTCGAAGTATTTGAAGATCTTTGCGATTTGGGGAGCGAACTCGGAATTTATATTAACGTAGACAAAATTGAAAGCCGGTTTACTTTAATCAAAAGCCTCCTCAAAGACTGTTTTCAAGATGTGTTAATGGGCAAGATTTCCAGCTTGGGTTATTTACTCGAAATTATACGGAAATTAAACAAGTTCAACTTATTGAAGCGAGAATTAACTAAACAAGAGCAGAAGAAAGCTGAAGAGTTGAAGCAAAATGTCCTTTTTGTAGAAAATCTGAAGGAGCTGTTCGGCACGGTTTCCAATTCATTAATCCATTACGTGGATAAAATTATTCCCCAAATTCTCTATAATTACCTGGTGATTAATCGAAATACCAGCATCTTTTTTACCGATATTGAGCAGACGGTCAACGTGGTAGAGTTATTTTTTAACAAATATGTCATATACGGGTTAAGCGTTGAGAAGATTGGGACCCTAGATCGATTTATCCGGCGATTTGAACGGGAATATACCCAATATAAGAAGGAAATTGAACGCAAGGAGGAGCTAAGCGAGAAAGAGAAGACTAAAAAACTGAAATTCATGGAATTTTCCTATAAACGGAAAAAACATCTGATTGCCCCCAAAAATATCTTAAAAAACAAGGAGAAGATGTTGTCCAAGCAGATTTATAATTTTTACAGTTTGTCTATGGTGTTGATGGGCGGGCTTGGTCCGCAAGGGCATGGATTTACCTATTCTACTCCGCGCGGGGAAGTGGTGGAGATATGTTCGGATATCAAGGAAAATGAAGCAATTGTAATTAAATATAAACAATTTCTGAAACAGCAATTTCTAAAAAAATTGGGA
Organism: Promethearchaeia archaeon; assembly: GCA_046483985.1. GTDB lineage: Archaea > Asgardarchaeota > Lokiarchaeia > Sigyniarchaeales > SOKP01 > JAWOCD01. The sequence continues at coordinate 607 of JAWOCD010000110.1, read as the reverse complement.
AAGGAGTTGGAAACCACGGGGATCAAGGCTTCTAATATCGACAAGGTTATTTCTTACTTAAAGGAAATCTTGAACAAACAAGAAAAAGTTAATTATTTTAAAAAGAAGCCCATTTTACACCGAATTCAAGGGTTTTTGGAGGAGGAGAAGGAAAAAAAGAGGTACGAAGAACTTATGGACAAGATTACCGAGGCGATTGAGGTAATTTTGCGTCCGATCTCGATGGTGGACCAGTTTAAAGCCAGAATGGACCTGATTTCTGAGGATAAAATCGAAAGCGAGGATATCGCAAAATTGACAAGTTTAAAGGAAAAATCACATTACGATGTGCTTCGAGAGCGGTTCTTCTATCAATACGTGGTAAAACGCTTCCATGAGATTTACTCGGACAAAAAACATTTATACCTTAAATAGTTTCATATAAAATTGGAAATTGGAAATTTTCTGACTGTCAAAGTATAAAGAAAAAATATTAATAATTTCATTATATTTTAACAAATAGGATATTTTATTATTATTTTAATATACGATAAGCCGATTATTGCTTATTGATGTTTGTTCTTTTCCTTTAGAGAAGATATCTATGATTTGGTGAGGTTTGAAAATG
>JAWOCD010000100.1:0-45359 GCA_046483985.1 Promethearchaeia archaeon | reverse complement strand
CTCGATTTTAGATAAAGAGATTAAGAAGTATTGGTTTTGCTTTCCAAAAATAGCCAAAAAGTTTTAATTTGAAAAACAATTCCAACACCTAAAAGGTATAACTACCTTTTATAACCCTTATAAAATCCTCTGTGCTTTTCGAACTTGAAAACTTATTTAACACTTCATTCACATCTGTTTGGGTAATTTTCGGTGGGGAATCTATAAAACCGCTAATTGCCGAAATCCACTTACTTAATCTGAGATTTTCAATTTTCAAATATTTTTTATCCTCAAAGAAATAGCTAGCACCACACTGAGGCGAGGTTATTACAGGAGTTGTATTGATTATGCTTTCGATAATAATTCTTCCGAAAGTTTCATTGAAAAAGGAAGGCACTAAGGTTATATCTGCTTTCTGATAAATTTTATACAAAATAAAAAGAGGGATGTGACCGAAATTAATAACTCTGGGCCTGTCTTGAAATCTGTCAAATTCTTTTCCTACAATAATCAGTTTCCAAGAGGGGGGCAAGACCTTGCTAAGTGAAAAAATAAAATGAGTCCCCTTGATTAATTCATTCTTCTGATTTGAGATAATATATAGCAGAAATGTGTCCTTTTTGGTTTTTAATATCTTATCGAGTTTTCGTTTATCCATTTTGTGGGCCCTGTTTTGGTCAACCAAGCTAATATCCAATTTTCCCTGTTTTTTAATGGGCGTTATACAGGCAATCTTAAATTTTCGTTGGAAATCCTCCCTCGAAAGGAAATTATTGTTTTCTATTGATGCTTGGAAAAATTGTCTCACCAATCGAGAAGCAAGTAAATTCCGTGAAGTTTTGGTTGCCAATTTAAAATTTAGTTTTACAAGGGGGATTCTCAAATAATAAACTATATTTTTCAATAAAGACTTACATGAGGTTTCATATCCTTTTGCTTTATCACCTATCAAGACTCTAAGGTGTTTCCAACGGAGAATACATTGCTTACATTTTTTTTTAGGCTGGAAATACGTACATGCTTGTCTGTATTCATAGATATCAGTATACTTCGGGCAAAAGGTACGTAAATCTCGAATAATATAAATTATGGGAATTTTCTTTATTATGCTTGCGATTATTGTTGGATAAGCAATGGGAGTTTGAGTAATAATAAGATGTGGATTAAATTGCTTTATTTTTCTTAAGATCTGTGGGATTAAAAGAAACGATTGAATTCCAAAGGGAAGTCCTATGTCAGAACAGATTTTTTTTAGGTGGTAAACAAATCTATTTACTTTCAAATAGCCCACATTTTTAAAATCTGGATTATATTTGCTAAATGTAAGTATTTTAATTGAAAAAATGTCCAATTTTGAAAGCCCTTCGATAATATTTGTCATACTTTTTGCCGCTCCTCCGCGACCAGAGGAGCCAAAAGATCGAGAAGTTAAAAAAATTCTAATCATATTTTATCTTAGTTAGAGAATTAGAATGAGTGAATCATAAATAATAATTGAACTATTTGGATTTTTAATTATTAGATTTTATAAATATTTTTCGATTTGCTTTAATCCCTTAATGAAGGTTGTCAAACAAACATTGGGAACTGAGCATAATTATTGAACTTTTAATTAATTGAGATCATTTATTTTTTAAAAAATTTAATAATTTCGTTTTATTTATTAAGAATAGAAAACAGCTTAATAAGAAAAAATATGTACGAAGAAAGCGAAAGGAAGCTTGTATTTCTTATCACTATTGACGCACTTAGGCCGGATCATTTGAAATCCTACGGATATGATAAAAATACAACTCCTAAAATGGAAAAGATTCTTAAAAAAGGGATTAGATTTGAGAACGCATTTGCAAATGGGCCTGCCTCACCATCTTCTTTCTCCGCCATATTTACTTCACAATTTCCCTTATCTAATGGAGGATATATTCCTTTACCCCATGAAAAAATACCTTTCCCGCAAATTCTTAATGAATATGATATTGATACTTTTGCAATTCATAGTAATCCAAATTTGGGACGTTTCTTTAATTATGACCGTGGATATGAAACCTTTCTTGATGGATTAAGATTCAATAGAGAGGAAGACGCAGTTGACTCCGGAGAACAAGGGAATTTCATAACTAAATTAAGAAAAATATTTAATGTAAACGCTTTATTTAAAAAAATTTTATATAATTTAAAAGGCTTTAATAAGATTAAAAATTGGTTAAGAAGGAATTTTCCTTTTATTACGGATCTGTTTCTTCCCTTCACGCCTATGGCTTATAATGCTCCGTATTTAGTTAATAGAACAATTAAATACCTTAATCAAGTTGATAATAGGGATTCCCTATTTTCTTGGATTCATTTTATGGATGTTCATAGCCCTTATAATCCTCCTTCTGAGAACGTATTAAAATTCAGAGACCAAAATTTTTCCCCTCAAGAGCGAGAAATCTATTTTGAAGAAATATGTGAAAATTTTAAAAAATATAAAATAACTCGTGACATTCTTAAAAATCTTCAAGTTTTATACGATGCACAAATCAATTTTGTGGATGATCACTTAGCAAAATTACTGTATTTTATCGAAAAGAAATACAAAGATCAGTCGCTAATAATTATCACTGCAGATCATGGAGAATCGTTCTATGAGCATAAAACTCTGGGCCATCAAGGGTCCGTGTATGAAGAATTATTACATGTCCCGCTCTTTATCTTAGAGCCTGGAAAAGACTTAAAACCAAAAGTGATCAAGGATAAAGTTCAATTGCTTGACATAGCCCCAACTATTTTAAATTTCTTTGGGATCTCACCTCCAGACGATTTTCAAGGAAGAGATTTACGGACGTTAATGAAAGAAAAGGATAATAAAACGCAAGAAAGATTAATTATTTCGGAATGTTATCAAAAAGCTGGATATATGAGAAGAAACCGAGAAGAAGGATATATTTTATTAGGAATTAAGAAAGGTAAATGGAAATATATTTTTGACGAAGAAAGAGAAAAAGAATACTTATTTAACCTTCAAAAAGATCCTGAGGAACAAAATAATTTAATTGAAGAAGGAGGGAAAATTTTAGACGACTTTCGATTTATTAAGAAACAACATTTAAAAGAATTGGAAAAATCTGGAGAAAAAGCAAAAATCATTTCGGCACTTAATCAATTTAAAGGAACCAGAAAACAAAGACGGAAATCTGATTTTTAGGAATTTTTTCTTGGGTTTTAATGCTGCAATTCCCCTTTTTTCTTTCCTCACGATTCTATAGATTATGTCGTAATATTTTAGAGCTTCTTTGTAATGAGGTCTTGAAAAAAATCATGAAAAAAAACTTTATCCAATTTATGGTGATTATACCTTTCACTTTATAAAAATATTTTCAAGAAAGTGCAAACGCCAACAGCGAGGACTGGACCATATTTTGCTCATTAGAGCGTAGCTTGTATGAGATCCATTCCCGCTTCCTTTCTTTCGTTAAATATTTCCACAAGTATTTTCCATGAAGCAATACCAGAGGAAGATGTCCGTGCTCCTGGAGGTAGGCATGAAATACAAATTCTTGATGCTGATAAACTGGGTCTTGTTGTTTTCTAAGACGGCGATGACGCTTTATTCGGGAATGAACGCTCTCTACCACATTAGAACTTATACATTTTCCCTTAAACAATTTCAATACGGGTGCTAACATTTTGCTCATCCATACATGTGAGCCCGCACCAAGCGAAACTTTATTTGTTTCGGGATTGACGAACAGTTCTGCAGTTCCTTGTTTTCCCGACTTATGTTCTTTATATTTTTTATATTTCTGTCGCCATTGGCGACCGTGATAAGCGCTCCATGCGCGTTTTATCTCCTGCCCCGTTGGGCGCCCTCTCTCCGAGTACATCTGCCCTCTGAGAAGATTTATTGACCAATTGACCTTTAAGGTATGTTTTCCTTTAGAAACGATTTTCCAATGTGTCTTTATTTGATATTGGAGGGTATGAGCACCTAATTTCTCATACCTATTAATTAACACAGTCCCGAGCTTATTGGGATCATGGAGTTGTTGGACATGAATTACATCCTTGCCCAGTCCCCTCATCAATTGTTGGTATGCTTTTTCTCCATCACTTACAAACACTTTTAACTTAGAACGGATATCCTCGTCAATACTGTAAAAGACATCGCTCACGTAGCGGAATAGACCTTCTTGTTCTGCGGGTCCGACAGCCAAAACCTCCGAATCCTCGGAGACAAACTCAACTTCCATATTATGGTTCTCTTCGGAGCCAAAAAAGGTCTCATCTGCAAACAGAGCACCATCTGGAAGCGTCCGGTGCGGATGGTCTAAGGCTTTTCTGTTTTGTGCATATGATTGTCGAATTACTCGTTTTTTGAAAGTACTAACCTTGGGTTGGGGCATTCCGTACTTTTCTGCAACGGACGAGACAGGAGACTTCATAAAAAAAAGGTCGTAAATGACTTCCATACAGCCTGTCTCATATGTTTTAATCTTTTTGATGGTGGCTTTATTTCCAAGGCGTGAGCCGCACAATTTACACTTATACCTCTGGTTCTTTCCGGCCTTTATTTTATTAAGTCCGTCTTTCACGAGTTTATAAGGGTGAGGACACCTTATCGCTTTTGATTTATTTTTTACCTCTCTATTGTTATGCAAACTAAACTTTACGGGTACTTTTTCGTCTAACTTCTTAGGTACAGTCATATTATATATATAATTATCCCATCTATTAAAGAGAATGGAGTATAGTAATTTATCGATTTATTAAGTACTCTACCAGTAGAATATGAATCATTTTAGGGAGAAACAAAATATTGCATTGATATTGCTAAAAGGATTAGTCTTTTAAGCGAAGAAAGAGAAGATAAAACTTTTAATTGGATTATTCACTTATCACCTAAAAAGTATAATCTCCTTTTCTTTATGATTCAGATTTTTAATTCGCCTAACTAATTAGTTCTAGAGAATTAGTAAATAATAAAAAAGGTGAAAGATGATTATTCTTGAAATATTTTCGTGATCTCATCAATTTCCGTATATTGTAATTGGGTAATCTCATTAGCCTTTTTTAGACGTAGTCCTTGCTGCTTTTCAGTAAATTTCCCAATTCTGGAAGCGGGTATATCCCGCTCTCTTAATAAATTAACCAATGCAGAAGAGCTTTCTTCCTCTATAGCGATTAACAAAGCTCCCGAAGTAATGGTATTCATCGGATTTAAATCAAATATTTCGCTGAGAGCTTTTGATTCTTCGAAAATATTGATCCGTGACTCATCAATCAAGACCCCGCAATTTGAAGCCATAGCCATTTCGGCAATGCCGCAATATAAGCCCCCTTCGGTGGGATCATGCATTGAGTTTATATTGAAATGTTTATTAGCTAGCAGAGCTTCCTCATATACACTGATTCCTGGATCATATAAGAAATTTTTGCATTTTTCTATAAACTCCTTTGAAAAGTTATGCTCAACTAAAGTGTTACTCCGTTCCCGAGCGATTATAGAAGTACCTTCAATAAACACGCCTCTTGTTAAAATAAGACTATTCCCAGGTTCTGCGCCCGATGTAAGTACTAAATCTTCCTTTTCCACTTCTCCCAAGAGATGACCAACCAAAACGGGTCTCGGTAGACCTGTGGAAACCTCTGTATGTCCCCCAATAATGCTTATATCAAAGGTTTTACAAGCATTATAGACAGAGCGAAAAACTTTTTCCACGAGCGAATCATCTGTTTTCTTTTCGGGAAGTAAAATTGTAGTTTGAAACCATTTTGGGATGGCTCCCGTGCATACCACATCATTTACATTCACATTTACCACATAATACCCAATTTCATCGGTGGCAAACGTGATTGGGTCTGTTTTTGCCACTAAATATTTATCTCCATCGTCTATCACTGCTGCATCTTCCCCAATCATCGAACCGTTAATGATTCTTTCATCTTGAATGGATAGATCTGCCACAAATCGCTTTATCATCGATTCTAAAAAGTCATGGTTTAATTTTCCCGCACGAAAGTAGTTCAAACTCTCTCCACCATATTAAGAAAATAAGTACAGATATTTACTTTTTCTAAATCACGCTTAAAAAATAAATTATACTGTTCGTAAGAAAATTATAAAAAAATTAAATAAGAAAGAAAAGAAAAATGTTGTTTTAATTTTCAATAGAGGATAAATATAATCATAGTTTCTCATAGCAGAAGGGACATCTTCTGTAATCAACAGTCTGGGATTTTGGTAAAGGTCTTCCACAGTGTGGACATGTAGGAATTTCGGGTAAAGCGACCCGCTCAATAAACTTTGAACTAAAGGAGCCCATTTTAGGCTTAACTTTGATTTCGAACCAATCTTCTTTTTCCATGGGCGATTTTGCACGTTCTTTTTCCGGAACTTCGAGAAGATAATCCATATTTTCTGCAATTCCATCCATAACATTGATAAACAGTTCGGTCGGTGTCATCTTCGATTCGTCCAAAAAGGTGCGAACCACCAAATCACAGCCTTCCTCCCCAAGCTTTTGAATTGAGATTGGTACTAAGATATCTTTGGCATCTCCCACGGGACTATCTAAGATTAAGGTCTTTTTAATCGTATTCTTCAAAAATTTATCTCGATTGAGCATTAAACTTAATCTATCCTTCATTCCCTTCGGTTCTTCCTCTTGCTCTGTGGCAGATTTCAGCTGTTTGTACATTTTTTGTTCACTTTTTAAATCACCTGGAAGTGATCTTGCAATTATATTACGCTTGACTTTTCCCATTATGACGTTCAAATGATAGGGAACATCCACCCGTGATTTTATGCCTAATTTGAGGATTCGATTACCTTTGGCGTCTTTCGCAGCATAGAGGATTTTTATTAAGAGTCCACGGAGAAATCCCTCTGTTTCCAAATCGTATTTTACCGCCAAAAGATTATCAGAACGCTGAACGATCTCGTCCACATAATAGAGGAATTCCTCGTCACTTCGAATCCATTGTTCTACAAAGGATGCTGGGGTTGTCACTGCTACTGGCTCTTCCACTCTCGGCATAGTCTCTAATTCCTCTGTCTCGACCTCCTCGGCAGCGCCAGTTTCTACCACTTCAGTAGGGACTTGAACTTCGGCTCCTGGTTTTGCTTCTGTAACTTTTGGTTTTTTCTTTGGCGTTATCCCGAGTTGATCTTTGATTGAGGTCCTAATTTTAGATTTCGCCATCCGTCCTAACCTACGTCGTAGCACATCTGGAATGTCGAGAATATTGGCTCCGATAACGTATAAACATATCCCCAGAGATAGTAGGCTCTCTGGATCGTCCGTTTCCATAATTCCCATTGCAGCTTTGGCAACATGGTCCGCTACAGCGTCTAAATCTCCCTCTCTAAAGAGATTAAAGAATTCTTTCGTATATTCCTCGTCCGCTTTCATGTTTTTCTCTGCAATTCCCCGATATTTACATTGGTGCTCACAATAGCGACATTCTAAAAACTCAGATTCTTCATATTGGCTCATAATTTAATCACTTATGTATTTACAAAATCTTACATTTAGAATACGTTTAAACTTCTAAATAATTTTTATTCAATTATCTATATAATAATTTAGTTTTGGGTTAAAAAGTGTTGAATTCATCTGAATATGTTTGATTTTTGAAAATTTTGATGAATTCAGAACTAATGGGTTGCAAAGTAAATGCAAAATCAGAAGATATTTCAACATTTGATTAGTAAAGATTTTTTTAAAGATATTAATAAATATTTATATAGTAAATTGAATCAATCTATTATTAACAAAAAATTTAAAATTAAATATCGTGATTTATTATGGGTTTTGGAAAGAGTTTAGGATACTCGTTGATCTTGTTTGTTGCTTTAAATTTCGTGTTCGCGTTACTCGCTTCAGCAATCGGCGGTACAATCAATACGTTTTTTGACGGATTTACTAGTGATCCTCTGAGTATTTTAATAGTGTTGTTTATGCCTATTTTGATGTTTCCCGGTCTTTCACATCTTTTGTTATTAGGGTCATTTCTCGGTGGAGGAGAATTACAAATTGCCTTGCTATTGACTTTAATCGGGTATATTGCAAGCCCCCTTATCGCCGCTTTAGTCGGTGGGAACATGGCCGAAACGAAAGCACAAGCATTTGGCGCTTGGTTAGTAACAATGTTCATTTCGGCGGGAGCATTAATCGCTGCATATTTCATAGGACAAGAGTTATCCACGGCGTTTGGTGCATTAGGAGATCTTGGTATGCTGATAAGTCTTATAACTGGGACCAGCGAAATGGGAGATATTCTTATGATCGGTTTTCTTGTCCTTAACGCTTATCTCAACGGCGCGTTCTACGGTTGTTTTGCACAATTGACGAGTGGAATGGATTACTACTAAGGAATATCGAAAATTACTAAAAAATTTTTAACCTTGTCTTTTTTTTATTATTTTCTTTTTCTTTCTTAATTATTCAGCAAAGGAAATCCAAGATGTTATAGCGAAAACTTCGCCTATAACCGCACCCAGCAGTATGTGAGGATGCGAAATCTCAATAAGACCATTGTGAACTTGACCTCGCACAATCTCATCGCCATCGCAAAGAGCTGGAACGTAACAACCATTAAATTCGAGGATTTGCGCTTTTCACGACACTCTGCCAAGCAAAAAGTCGACAAATTTTTGGCCAGATGGGAGGTGATGTGGTTTTAACGGCAAGCGATCGAGGGTTACACTTTCGTGACGGTGCCCGCCGCGGGGACCTTAAAACGCTGATCAAAATGCGGAAGGAGGGGAAATCGCGATGGAAAAGCATTTACATGTAAGAATCATACAATACCGTATCGGCTTGACGCCGATCTTAACGCCACCCACAATATTTCCAACGCGCAACCGCGGGCTGCATATGCATAAGTCGTTGGTGCGCGCCATGGGGCGTTTACCGCGATCGTCAGTCAGCGATCCATTGAGGATTTGTCAAGTTGTCCCGATATGTCCAGATTTTTTCTGACTGTGTCAGTCACATTTCACGGTTATTCTTGTTATATGGGTTACATTTAATGGTTAAGAACGTATCAAACTAATATTAAGTCATATAATCTTTATTGTATTGTCTAGCGTGGGTATTACGAATTAGGAAGTACGAATCTCACATCTTCAGGCGTGAGTAGTTCAATTAATGCCTTTTCCTAAAACTCATTAATGACATTCGTTTGCTCAATGACGACTCGGGCCAAATTTTTAAATACCTTCTCTACATTATAACCGGTTTTGGAAGAGCATTCTAAAAATCCTTGAAAGTCGTTCTTTTGGGCAAAAAAGGCACCCTTTTCCTTTGGAACCGTTCTTAAGTCTTCTAAGTCTAATTTTCCGCCCACTAAAATTACTGGAACTTCTTGATTATGTTTCTGGTTGGCTTTTTGAAATACAGAAAGCCAATCATTTAAATGGTTAAATGTGCCAATCCGGGTAATATCATACATAAAAATTGCACCCTTTGCTCCAAATAACACGTTTGGCAAAATGAATCTAAACTTGTCCTCTCCAGCAAAGTCCCAAATCTGTAGCTTAATGATTTCGTCATCTACCTCAACTTTTTTAACATAAAAATCCATCCCAATGGTTAATTTATAATCTTCCTCGAAAACTCCGCTTAGAAAGCGTTTTGTCAGGGTGGTCTTACCCACAGCCGCGTCCCCTAAGATTAAAACCTTTTCCCGGTATTTCTCCTTATCGTTATGATTTCTAGGCATATTTTTCACGTATTGGATTTAGATTGTGAAATAATAATTTTATTTCTCAATTATGATTTATATATGTAATCTATTATTTAAATATCGTTTGTTCCTAAATTGTAACAACCTTTAAATATCTGATCTTTGAATGTCTAAAAATGATATAGCCCCCTAAATTTTCACCCAATGTCAATAAACTTCATACTTTTCTTTTTTCTTTTCGTTTTAAGTGATTAACTACCTTTCAATTTCCAAGATGATTCTTAGTGCTACAACTTAAATTTTAGATAACATTGTTATATAAATAACAATTAATAGATAAAATGGTTTAATAGTAAGTGAAAAAAATGAGTAAAAAGAAACCGCAACTTGAAAATGTAAAATATGAAGACTATGAAGTAGGAGATTCTGGAAATTTTACAAAAACAGTTACGCAAACAGATGTGACATTAATGGCCGGAATCTCCGGAGATTTCAATCCGCTTCATGTAAATAAAGAATTTGCCAAAAGCACCCAATTTGGAGATAATGTAGTGCACGGCGTGTTCAGTTCTGCCTTAATTTCTACAACGTTGGGAACAAAATTATTTGGTCCAGGAGTTTTATATGTAAGTCAAACGACAAACTTTAGAAAGCCCGTTTATATGGGGGATACCCTCACTTCAGTTGCAACGGTTAAAGAAAAATACACCAAAAAGGAAGGAAAAATGAAATTTATAAAATGTGACACTGAAGTCTTTAATCAAGATGATGAAGTGGTAACAGACGGGGAAGCTTTAATGTTATTAATGGATTAATTACAAATTCGGTTAAATTTTTTTTATAAATTTTTGTTTATAGCCAACTAAAGAATATCAGTCAAACATTAAGACTTTCAAGTCCTAAAGGAATAGAAAACAAAAAATTCAACTAATTGCATTAGATTTAAAAAAAAAAAAAATTAAAATTTTAAGTTTTTTTTCGTTTTTCATTCAATTAAATATTTCCTAAAAAAAATTAAATTTTTTAAATTTCTATTATTAACCTTCACATAAACTTAGTTTATTAACGATACAACTAAAATTAAAATTAGTTAAAAGGAGTTTTATGAAAAATGGGAAGAGCAAGTCCACTTGATGTATATGAATATCTTGATAAAAGCAATTGTGGCGATTGTGGGTACGATACTTGTATGGCTTTTGCCACAGACTTGTTAGAGAAAAAAACAGATATAGAAGATTGTACTCACTTGATGGAAGATCCAAAACAAAAGGAGAATCGAGAAGAATTAATTAAATTGATAAGACCGCCTCAAAGAGCGGTAACAATAGGCATTGGAGACAATCAATGTACAATTGGGGGCGAAGAAGTAATGATGCGCCACCAGCTCACATATTGGAATCAAACAGCATTTTTTATGGAGGTATCTGACGAGGAGCCAGACATAGAGGATACATTAGAATACCTAAACGAATTAACCGTTGAACGGATGGGAGAAACCTTAGAGATTCAAGGAGTTGCCCTCAGATGTGTTTCTGAGGATGCAGAATCCTTTAAGGCAGCAGCCAAAAAGGTTGCTGAAATTACCGATTTACCGATAATGTTATGCTGCTTAGATCCAGAAGTCCTTATTGCAGCAGCTAATGAAATTAAAGATAAGAAACCTTTACTTTATGCTGTAACGGATGATACGTGGGAAGAGGTAGGATCTTTTGCCATTAAAAACGATCTCCCAATCACCGCAGTTTCTAGCGATTTGGATGAGCTTATGTCTTTAAGTACAACCTTGCAAAAGTTAGGGTCTGAGAAGATAGTTCTTGATCCAGGCACATATTTCGGATCCGGAGCAATTGCTGATACCTATGGGAAAATTATCCAGTTACGTCATGCTGGTATTGAAGAAGAAGATAAAAATGCCGGTTGGCCAATTATGGGTGTTCCAGCAGCTTATTGGAGTCAAACAGAGGTTGCAGAGGATGATGAACTGTGGAAACATCAATTTCAAGAAGCTATCATGGCGGGATTGATGATATCAATTGATACTTCATTAATTGTCTTACACACAGGAAAAAAGAGGGAAGAAATTTGGGCACAATTGGCAATGATGACATTACGTCAAAGTATTTTTGCCGATCCACGAGTTTATCCAACCGTTGATGAAGGGTTATATGAGATTGGAGAACCAGATGAAGATTCTCCGATTTTTGTTACCTCAAACTATCGGTTAACCAAGATTCCTGTAGAAATTGATATTGAAGGTGCAAATCTTGATGCTTGGTTACTTGTTTCAGACAGTGAAGGTATTGGAATCGAAAGTGCCGTTGCAGGAGGTCAATTTAGCGCAACGTCCATTGCAGATACAGTAAAAGAATATGATGTCTTTGATAAAGTAAACCACCGCATTCTAATTATTCCCGGTATGGCAGCTCGATTAAGTGGAGCATTAGAGGAGGAAGCAGACGCATACGTTCTGGTAGGACCTCGAGATAGTTCGGGAATCGGTAAATTCATGGATAAGAAATGGACCCCCGAAGAATATATGAAAGAATATCGCGAACGATAATTTAAAAACAATAATTTTCTCTTTTTATTTCTTTAATTTTTTATCAAGATGTTTTGAGCGAGTTAAATCTCATTTATTTTATAAATCGTCTAATTATACATGTGACACCAACTGTTGGATAAATTGCGTTGTTAAAGAAGAGAGATCGTCTATAATAATAATTTTACCTCTTTGGCCTTTTATGAGTTGTTCTTTTGTGCAATAGCCAGTCATCACCCCAAAAAATATTCCACCAATCAATTCTGCTAATTCCCTGTCATGGATATGATCGCCGATCCCTTCACTATTGTCCAAGATTGTATAGTCCAAGTCAAAAATAATTAGAACCTTAGCCGATTTTTTCATTCTCTTTAATATAGGTCGGTCTTTTCTTCAAAAATTAAAAATATTAATAAGTTAGGAAATAAAAAATTTATTAGATAAACTAATTTAAAGTGAAAAATAAGTGATTATTTAAATGCCTATAAAAAAAGATGATAACTATCAAGTGGATGAAAATAAGCGCTGGTTCCAGAAATGGTGGCCTGATATTGTTCCAAAGAATATCGAAGTGGAAGAAAGAACAGTAAATGATATGTTAGATGAAACAGTAGAAAAATATGGAGATATGAACTGCATGTGGTTCTTAGATACGTGGATGACCTATAATGAGTTTCAAGACCATGTGAAATCTTTTGCCACTGGACTTGCTAATATGGGTGTTGAAAAAGGCGATGTGGTAGGTATACTCTCGGGCAATTGTTTTCAGTATGTAATTGCCTATTATGCAATCACTCGAATCGGAGCAATTGCAACTGGAATTAATCCAACATATAAACCGCTGGAGATTCTCCATCAATTGGATATTACTAAACCAAAAGTACTTATTGCTTTAGATGCAGTGTTTGACAAAAAAAAAGCCGCAAAGTTCACTCTGCCATATTTAGGTGATATTTTAGGTAAATCTTCAATCGAACAAGTAATCTATACGAATTTAGCCGATTTAGCCGAGGGTTTAGGTTTTAAGCGATTTTTAGGTAAGTTATTAGGGATGATCCCGAAAGGAAAAGTCGAAATCCCGGGAGCAGTTGAATTTATGGACCTATTAGATACCCCCCATAATGTTCCAGAAGTGGATATTGATGTAAAAACTCATCCAGCAACTTATATTATGACGGGGGGAACTACGGGTTTACCGAAAGCAGCGGCATTAACCCATATGAATGTAGTTGCTAATAGCCAACAGTGCAAGCTATGGCTAATGGGAAAAGAAGATAATCCTGGTATCGGGTGCGTCGGTGTTTTACCGCTATTCCATAGTTTCGCCCATACAGTAGTCATGAATACTTCAATGCGTGGAGGATGGATGATGCTTTTCCCAAAACCACCATCTCAAGAAGAATTGTGTGAAACTATCGAAAAATTGCCTTGTGAGAAAGGTTTAGTCTATCCCGGAGCTGAAATTTTATTCAAGAGATTAGCTGAATTTGAGGATATTGATGAATATCCTGGTGTTATGGGTAAACTGAATCTATGTGTTTCTGGAGCGGGACCTTTACATAAACCCGTTCATGACGCATTCGTCGAAAATACCGGTGGAACACTCGTCGAAGGTTACGGGTTAAGCGAAGCAAGTCCTGTAGTGAGTTCTGGTAATCTACACGGAGAAAGCCCAATCGGCGTGATTGGTATGCCTTTTCCGGCAACAGAGTGGGGTATCTGGCCAACAGATGACTTCAGTAAAGGTCCAATTTGTATGGGAGACCCCGATGATACTAAGTTTGGCGAAGAACACACAGGAGAACTATGTGTTCATGGGCCCCAAGTGATGTTGAAATATTTAGATAAACCAGAGGCAACTGAGAGAACAATTAGAGAATATAACGGAAAATTATGGTTACTGACTGGCGATATTGGTTTTATGAACGAAGATGGTACCGTAGAACTTAGAGATCGGAAGAAACAATTAATTAAATATAAGGGATACTCTGTCTATCCAAAAGAAGTCGAAGAATTGCTTATGATGCATCCAGAAATTACCGAAGCTGCTGTAGCTGGTATACCACATGAACAGTTTGGAGAAGCTGTGAAAGCTTGGGTAGAAACCACGGAAGGCTCACAGTTAACCCCAGAAGCAATTAAATCTTGGGCAGAGGAAAATATGACCCATTATAAGCGACCCTCTTATGTTGATATAATTAGTGAAATTCCCAAGAATATTATTGGGAAAGTTCAAAGGCGCACATTACAAATTCACGATCCTAAATATGTGGAAGAGCACGGAGAGCCAGAGGAATAATCAAAAAAGATCTTAAAATATTTACTTCTATCTGTTTTTTTCTTTTCTATCTTTTGGTTTCCAATATTCAATGAATTATGACTAAGTTCTATTAAATAAGTCTAAGAGATATAAAAGTTCATCGGAATTTTCTATAAGTCTCATTAAATGGTAAGGGAACACCTCAAGGTTAACCTCTCTGCCCTTTGAAACCCGCTCAATAATAATCCTTACAATTTCTTTATAATCATTGACGGTCTTTCCAACTCCGTCGATTTCAGATAAAATTTGAAGAGCTTTATCCATTTTTCCAATAAGTATACAGGAGATTGAAGCCATTATGTACGATTGAACAATATGTGAATATCCTATGTTCTTTTTGTTTGCCGCTCGATAATAGTATTTATATACATTTCTGACTAATTCAGCCAACATAAAATCTTTTGCTGTATCGAGTTGTTCGTAAAATTTGATACTTTCCAAGATAAGGGATGCAGCGGTGAAAAACAAATCGTTTTTTAAGCCTTCTTTTGCAATTTTATTCAGACCTTTAACAATCTGATTAAAGAGCCCGAATCTGTCAAACTTTAAGTTGCCTTCCGCTGCAATATCATATGCATTTAAATAACATTCAGTAGAGCGACCAAAATCCTCTATTTTCCAATAATTGTCTGCCGCTTTCACGAAATGTTTGTATGCCCTATCGGAATTGTCTAATTCTTGAAACAACACTGCAGCGTCAAAATAATTAGTTGCGGCATCATAATATTCATTAATTTTCTCAGAATAATTACCTGCCAATACGAAACATGAGGCAGACTCAATAAGTTTTATATCTATCTCCCGGTAACATAATGCTGCACCCCGATAGTAGCGAGCAATTTTATGATAATTTTCGTCATCCTTTGGTAGATTTTCAGCAAGATTTATGTAAGCCCCTGCCTCTTTCCGGGAATATTTCTTATATTGTTCGTTATCATCTAAGAGTGCATATAGTTTTTTTAATATTTGGGCAATTTGGGCTATTGTTAAATTGCCGTTTTTTTCTTCATATTTTTGGAGCCATTCGGAAAAGTACTCAATTCCATCGTATAGAACATTTTTATATTTCTGAATCTCTTCCAAGTTTTTATAACATTCAGCTATTTGCTGATAAGAATATGATAATAAATCAAAGTATTGCAATTCTTTAGAACTATTTATAACTTTTTCAAAAAATTGAATCGCGTTCCAATAATCTCCAATTTTTACATATAATTCTGCAATATTTTCATAATTTTGAGTAAGTTTCCTTACTCCATTAAAATTAATTAAAATTTTACTTTGCCGTTTTAATGAACGAATACATGATTTTAAATATTCGTTTCTTTGATCAATATCATTTAATTTTTCTTCAAAAACATCTGCAGCCCGCAAATAAAGCCCTGCGATTTCATGCAGTTTTCCTTGTTTTCTATAATTTGCGATTAATTTGTCCAGTAATTCAATATTATATTTATATAACTCATTTGCCTTGCTAGGGTTAACTACCTCTACTAATTCCGCAACAGCATATATAAATTCACCCGCCTCAAACAAGTCATCATCATTTTCGGCAATTTTTATCGAAGCTGATACTAATTTGTTTAAACTTTCTTCTCTGAGCTGAGCATCTTTAATCTCTTGAACCTTCTCGAGTGAGGTTCGAATGTTTTGCAATACTTCTGCGTTATCACTTAATTTTTCCAACTTGTTATTAAGAATATTGAATCAACCCATAGAGATTATGGATTATCTAGATAAATTGATAAAAACATAATAATTTAATTATTTTTTAAAAATAATTAATGACAAATTTTCACTTTATCATTTTACCTTTCAATGTAGGGGGTCAAATTAGTTTCCCCTTTTAAAAGAAAAGGAGATTTCATAATGTTCAGACTTATCCAAATTAATAGCAATAATTATAAATAGTAAAATTAAATTCTATTTAGTAAGTAAATAAAATTTATTTTAAATTTAAAAGGTCTCAAAAAAAATGAAACAAGTTTCAGAATTATTAGAAACTGGGATTTATGAGAGTTATACGCCAGAAAAACCGATGACAGTCAAGGATCTTTTAAAAGAACTAAATCTAGAAGATAAATACTTCGGTATTCTCGTTAATGGAAAGAAAGCAAGTCCTGAAACAGAGATTTCTTCGGAAGATAAAATTGTCATCTTGCCGCACATTGCTGGCGGTCGATAACTCGGGAAGAACTTTATTTTTTTCTTTTTTATTTTAAGGTCTGGAGTAGTCCATTTTGTAATTGGCTTTATTCTTACATTGGTAGTCAATAATTTATCAAAATTTTGTTAATTTTTTTGAATTGAGTTTATTTTTATAAGATTTATGGGGAAATTAGCCAGAAAAAAAAGATTTATTAATATCAAACAAAGAAATATTATTGAAAAATTATATAAATTCTCAAATTCAGAAAATAATATCTAAGAAAATGATAACGGTTATAATATGGGTAATTTCATTAATCCTCATAGCATTAATTATTTTAGTAATCCTCAAGAGGATGATGAGAGAGGATCCGGATCTCATCATTGAAAGAACTCAGAAAAAATTGCAAAATTCTCAGCGTGATTTTTCAGAATTAGAAAATAGAAAAGGAAATGGTCGAGAGTGAAGAAACAAAGCCAATGAGTGAAATTAATAAATGTCCCGAATGTGGTTGGATTTTATCAAGTTCAGCTCAAGAGTGTCCTAAATGTGGATGGAGTGAAGAAGGAAAAGAAGAACAAGAGAAGGAGGAAGAAAAACCTAAAAAATTATCTCATAAAGAAAAACTTGAAAAGAAAAGGGAAATTGAAGAAAAGATTTCAAATCTACAACAAGAAGTAAAAGAATTAGACCAAAGGTTTTTCAATAAATTAATCGAACAAGAGCCATATGTAAAGAAAAAAAGTAAACTTTATGAAAAAATTGGGGCATTAAAAGCAAAATTAGAATCTCTCGAAGATTAATCTATTTGAAAAATTGATAATTTGTTCAAATTCTATTTTTAATTATCCATTTATTTATCATTGAGTAAAAAGTGAAAATAGAAAGTAAAAAAGTTTTTGGAATTATAATCATAATTCCGCTAATTTTTTCTTATGTAGTTTTATTTTCTCTGGGGTAATATCGTAGAGTCTCCAAAAGATAAAGATTCCAATGGCAAGATAAATTGCCGGTAGAAGACCAAAATGGATCTTAATCCCTTAAATCGCTAAAGGACCTTGATCTTCTGCCCCTTCCACAAAGCCCATCAATTCATCAACTATAGCAAGGAAGGGTCATGACTTGAATGACTCGGGCTAAATTGATAAAAAACTGCCGAAGACCTCCGTATGTTGCCTCCTTTCGTTTTTCCCACAGAACAACGGATTCATCAATTACATCGCTGTAAATTGGTGTTATGAGCATCCAGAACCTCCAAATCGCAAACCATACAAAAATAGAATGACCATCACCCCAGCAATGTAAACATAAATGTTGATACTGCAGAAAACATCGCCATCAAACATGCCACGATAATCCAGCTTTTCCGATTATCACCCGTTTTTTTTTTTGTGGTATATTTGAGCCATGCAGGGACCAAAATCAATCCTCCTATGAAGAAAATTAGAAACATAAAAGTAACGATATCTTCTCCCATATCTAACACGAAAATTGCATGATAGAACACATGTGCTTGCATCAATTGGATCATAGCATAGATTGATAGAGAATATACATGAATAAAAACGCAAGGAAAATTTTCTGCTTAAGTTTGAACTTCAAAGAATATATGAAGGTTGTCTCTTTCTCCTTATCTTAATTTTTGATATAGTCATCTACGTTCTTTTGATCTTATAATCCAATGTGAAGGTGCAGCAAAAATATAATGTGAAATATGTAAAATTTATATCCAAATTTTTAGAAATAACAAAAGGTTTTTTCTTTTACAAATTTTTGGAAAAGTTTTTGTTCAAGAATAGGGAAAAAATTATACCTCAACGCTTTAAATAATAAATTTACTTTAATTTATTAGTTTAATAAAAAAAGGAGTTAAACAACATGACATCTAAAAAAAAAATCGTCGGTTTGTTTGTTGTAGGAACTCTTTTAGTTGCAGGAATAATCCCTCTTTTCATTATGGCTTCTGGGGCAGACGTAAACATCAGTTTTTCCTTGACTTCTACCGAGCCTACTTCATCTTCTATTACGACTCAAGCGTCTGATGTTGAATATAATGTAGAGGATTTGGAAACCTCGGCAAAAGAAAGAGACTTAAATCTTTATGAGCAATTCATAGCAAATGGTAATGACGTCAACGCAGAGGATAAAGAATCTTCGGGACAAGCTGTTGCTGAAATTGAGATTTCACTTGAATTAATTACCCCTAGCGGGAAAAATCGTACATTCAGCATTGAACCCCGTGAATTAGAAGGGACTGGACAAAAGGAAATAAAAACAACGTTGGGCCCTAATGAATTAAATGAAGAAACAGGCACTTTTGAGTTAATCATTACCATTAAAATAAAGGTTACCCCCCCTACTTTTGATGAGCCCGTCTTAGACAAAACATTAAATCCCGTAAATACAACATTTGAAGTTCCTGCCTAATACAATACAACAACCTAAAAAGAATTAATTCTTTTTTTTTAATTTATACAAAAACCGAGTTGAGAAATTGGTCTTGAATAAAACAAATTGTGTATTATTACTACTGTTCTTTAATTTGTTCGTTCTGAATACTGCTGCACCACTCAATAGTCAAGGGACGGAAATCGATGATTTTAATCATAATATTACCATCCCTCCAAATGAAACAATGCAAAGATTGCAATATGAGTTCCCAAATAATATCAGATTTAAAATTAAGACAAATATCTCAGCAAACTTATCGGTAAGTTTCCAAGAGCAAATTTACAATAGAGAAATCTCTTTAAATATCAATAATAGCGAACGTTTTCAAATTAATATCAGTTCAAAAACTGAACTTGAAGATTTTTCCTTACCCGAAATACCTAATGAGAGCAGTAATAAGGATTATATTAATGTTTACCGTTACAATTTTCTAAGTCAATTTAACGCAAACTCATCCCTTGATTACTTTTCGATTCGATATTTACTAGAAGAGGAATATGATTTAAAAAAGGATTCCAATTATTCATTAGTAATGTTTAATGAGGAAAAAGACTCATGGGAATTTCTCTCAACTAAAAAAGTAACTTCGGAAGAGGAAGATACTTCTTATTTAGAAGGACAAATATCAGATTTTGAAAGTAAGAAAAATTATTATGTAACCGTTGTAGAGACAATTAAAAAAGAGGATGATGCAAGAGGTAGTTGGATTTTAATAATTTTCTCTATAATTATGGGTTTAGCATTTTTATCTTTAGGAGGACTTGTTCTTTCGAAAAGTGATTATATAAAACAATTAAAGAAAAAGTTAACATCTCCAGAGAAGGGAAAACACCAACTTTCTCTTGAAGAAGTGCTAAAGAATAAAAATCGGAGCAAGATAATCGATTTAATATTGAAAAAACCCGGAATACATTATAATGAACTGTTAAGAGAAACAGGGTTGGCACCCGGAAATTTAGTGTGGCATTTAGAAATTTTAGAAAATTACGAGGTAATTGGGAAAAAGGCAGTTGGTAATTACGTTGTGTACTTTCCCTATTATCGCGAAAATCCATTATCAAATATTGATTTGATTTTAGAAAAAAGTGATCTAACGCTTAAAGTTCTTAAAAATATCGAAAATAGGCCAGGAATTTGGAATAAAAAAATTACCAAAAAGCTTGAAAGAAATAGAAAGACGATACAATACCATATTGACAAATTAATTGAGCTTGGATTAGTAGTCAAACGGAAAGACGGCAGAAAAAATAAGTTATATCCTAATTTAGATTCTGAATACTTTTCCGAAGAGGAAAAAAACTCGGAATAGAATTCTTATTTGATTTTAATTTTCATCAGGTCTTTCGCAAGATAAGTACTTGAAAATATTTCTCTTGCCTCTTGTAATAGATGGTCCGCGTTTTTTTGATAACGGGATGATATGTGGGTAAGAAGTAATTTTTTTGCATTCATCTTTTTTGCATCGCGTGCCGCATCACTCGAAGTAGAATGGAGTTTTTCATGGGCCACTTCGGCATGTTCCTTTCCATAGGTTGCCTCATGAACAAGTAAATCAGAATCCTTCCCCAGATCTATCAATGGTTGACATGGGGCGGTATCGGCTGAATATGTGATTTTTCGTCCAGGCCGTTTGGGACCTACGATTCCCTCCTCTTCGGGATCAATCTCTTTTCCTTTAAATGTTATTGGTTTTCCCTCTTGCATAATACCCCAAAGCGGGCCTTCTGGAATACCCAATTCCCTCGCTTTTTCGGGATAAAATTTTCCATAGCGTGACTGCTCTATAAAAGAAAATCCAAAGGTGGGAACGGAATGATTCATAAGAGCATACTTCACAACGTATCGTTTTTTGTCTAAAATGATATTATCTTGAATGGATCTAATCTCCTTAGGCTCTTCGGTTTCGAGCCCTTCAAAAATAATTAATTGGTCATTTTCCGGATCTATTTCCACCACCTTAAGCGGATATGGGGCTCTTAATCCCAGAATTTTCTTATGACATACTAAATACGAAAATAGATTCCGGCGACCAAAGATTCTTATTGGAGCAGTTCGAGCTATGAGCGCAAATCGGAATAATAAGCCAGGGAGTCCAATTATATGATCTCCATGAAAATGAGAGATAAATATCTCTAAAGGCTTATTAAATTTTATTCCCGCTTTTATAAATTGACGTTGGATATCCTCTCCACAATCGAATAATAAACGGTTGGAACGATATTTAATCAGAAAAGAAGATAGATTACGATTTTTGACGGGAATAGCCCCCGAAGAACCTAAAATAATGATTTCCATTATGTATGAAGTAGGTTTTAATTTAAAAAAAAATTAACGCAATTGGGAGATTTCAAGTCTTTGTTGGATATTCTGTTTTTCTAATTCATCTACCATTCCTTTCAACTCTTTTAATCTCAAGCTTGTTTCAGGGGGTGGTTGAGCTGATGCTTCAGCTTTTTGTTGTTTGAGGGTATTAATTTGATTTTCAAGCTCTTGAATTTTTTGCTCCTTTAATTGAACTTGGTTTTCTAAATCTTCACATTTGATTTCCATTTTTGTTGCCTTGGATTTAATCTTTGAAAGTTCAGAATTTTTCGATTCCAATTTTTCTTTAATCTCATCCATCTCTTGCTGTAATGAAACAACCAGTTCTTTTTGCATCTCTAATTCCTCCTCCACCTCATCTTGAGACTTTCCCGTCTCTTTGGGTGATTTTCCCTTTTTATATTTTTTCAGTTCCGATTTCAAGTGTTTAATTTGTATTTTAGCTTTATTCAATTGATTCTGTAGCTCCTCTCTTAAAGCAGCCATAGGACCAGTAGGTTCTTCTTTTTTAGGTTTTCCTTTTTTGGGTTTTTCCTTTTTCTTCTTTTTTAAGCTAGAGATTTTGTTTTTTAGGTCATCTATTTTGTTATTCTTCTTTTTCAATTGCTTTTTTAATTCTTTTAATTGAGATTTATCTGGCCCACCAGTTTCTTCTTTTTCTTCGGTTTCCCCTTGAACTCCAGACTTTATTTTCTCTTTAAGCTCGTCCATCTTATCCTTCATCTTCCGTATCTGCATTTTTTTCTTATTTAATTTCCTCTGAAGTTCGGTAGTTAATTTAGCCGTAACGGAGTTTTCCGATGTCTCAGGTTCTGATGAAGAAGCTTTTTCCTCTAATTCTTTTACCATGCTTTCTAATTCTTTTATTTTTTCATCTTTTTCCTTTATTTCTTCTTGAAGATCCTGTTCTCCGCCTTCTCCACCTTTTTGTTTTAATTTTGTAATCATTAAACGTTGTTTATTGATCTTAGTTTGTAATTCACTGACTAAACCATCAAGGGAAGAGGATGAACTATCTCCAACGCTCTTCTTATTGGATTTCTGAGATTCTTTCTCCTTATCTTCAAGTTCTTGCTGTAAGGTAATCTTTTCTTTTCTTAAATAACCTAATTTATCTTTAAGTTCTCTAATTTTTTTATCCTTTTCATCTAATTCGTAAGCATGTTTAGAATCTTTTTCTCCCTCTTCCCCGGAGTCCTCCTCGGAGAGCATTTTTTCCAACCGCATAATAGTAGCTTCGCGTTCATCAATCTGGTCAAGATAGTCATTAACTTTTTCTTCTAACTCTTCTATACGTGCTTTTAATTCTTGCTTAGAAGCCATCTTTGAATCACTCTAATTACTTGTTTTTCTTTATATATTATATTATTGACACGATTTATTTTATAATTTTTTAAATATTTCCTAAAACATTGTAAAATCGGTGATATTAAATTCATCTATTTTTTTTAGCAAGGGATGAAGGCTTAAATAATTAATAATCAGAAACACCAAGCCAATCAAACCCGCGAGCACAAATGGTATAGAGAGAGGCGGTAAAGTCGGCTGTTCGATTAAAAAGAGCGCATTAAAGATCATTCCAAAGGATAAAGAAAGAAAAATGGCAGGAAGAATTATAAATATTGCCTCTAGGTATAAAATTCTCTTTAGGGAGCGTTTTTTTGCACCAATAGATCTCATAATCTGAAAATCCTCCACCTTCTGCACTAAACTTGCTTTCTGATAATTGTAAAGGGAAAAAACTGCAATTACTCCTAAAAAAGTAATCAAGATAATTGGATATATTAGTAGATTTAATAAATAGAGTTGATTTTGGGAAAAAGATTCATCCAATTCCAAAAATGTGAACCCGTCATCAAGATTGGAATCAATATATTCAGTTAGTATTCCTCTAAACTCTTCCGTGGGAGTTTGGGAAGTTTTAATCAGAAAAATGTTTCCTTGTTCACTTTCCACGTTATTCGCTTCTTGAAATTCAGCTAAATCGATATAGCCTGCATATCCGGAATAAAAAGTATCAAAAACAATTCCAGAAATATGAAATTCGAGATTTAAATTGGGAAGACTAAGACGTTGCTTAAAGGGATTTTCAAAATAGTTATAAGCCAAGCCATCCCCAATCGTCATATTCTCAAAAGCATCTTCTTCTGTAAAGAAATGGCCATCAACGCTAAAGTCTTGGATAATCTTTTCTGGGATAACTCCCATCATAGGAAAGTTACCTTTTCGATTTTCCCCAACAAGCTCATACCCCCCCGATGTATCATTAGTCACATAATTTATGCCTTGTATTTCCTTCATCTTGCAAAAGGAAATTAAGCGGGGATCAACTTGAGACACCGCCTCAGAATTTTCAATTCCATCCATTTTACTTAAATTGAATAAATATTCTTCCTTGAGGAAGTCGATGTCACTTTCATTTACAAAAACCGAAGGGGCTGAATACATCTCGTACATCTTTTCATACTTTTCTAACACATCTTCGTGCCCGACCGCAATTATATTCTCATCTTGAGAATTCGAAACCCATTCTTGTGAAGAGTTGGTTATTACAAAAGAACCTAAGGTCAATGAAAAGACCATTATCATTAAGAGTGTAAATAATACTAAATATCTTCTGTACTCTCCTCGTTTTCTTGATGTATTTACCACGGCTATTTTAATATTATAGCCCAATTTTTTTAACCAGCGGGGAATGATTGTACTTTTGAGAGAAGCATCGTAATCGTGCGGAATATCTTTTGAAAATGTTTGAATAATATTGCTTGTACCTAATTTCCGTAATTTATACCCAGAACTCAAAAAAATACCTATAATACAGATAATAAAGAGCAATGGAGTGTAAATAAAATCCAGTTGAAATGAGAACGAGTATCCAAAAGAGGAAAGCAATGCCGAAAATATTAAGTAGGACCCAATTCCCAGTATCAAGCCTAAAACGAAGCCAATAATAAACATAATGTAGACTTCCAATAAATAAAACCCATAAAGTCGCTCGGGCAAGGTTCCCAAGGATTTCATAACGGCAATATCCCGTTTTTTTGACCTGATTACCTTTGTTGTAATGATAATGATCATTACCACAGCCAAAATCAAAATCATAACCAAGATCAAAGTATTATATTGGGAGTAAATTAAATTGGTGGCGCCCGTAAAGAAATATTTGTTCGAAAAAGTTCTCTGCTGTAAATATCCATTCTTGAAAATAAGATTCAAGCCCAAAGAGTTACTGAAATATATAATAAATTGCGAGAGGGCTATAATTAGGATAATTGCAAATAAGAGAGGATACATCTGTTTTTTCCTTCGGAATAAATCCTTCAATGCAAAATCTAACGACATTTTAACCCATGTGTGTTTAGTTAATATCTATTATTTTCCCATCTTCAAAAGTAAATATTCTGTCCGCCAATTCGATCAAGTATTCGTCATGTGTGGCAACCACGATTGTTTTTTTATGCTTTTTTAAATCCTTGAATATGGTTTCGATAAAGTTGCTGGTTTCTTTGTCCAGATTTGCCGTAGGTTCGTCTGCGATGAGAAGAGGGGGATCATTTGCTAATGCGCGGGCAATTGCCACGCGTTGCTGTTCACCCGCGGATAGTTGAAAGGGAAGATGTTCATACCGTTCTGTGAGGTTCATTTTCTCCAAGAGTGTCACTGCTCTTTCTCTAGATTTATCAAGCGACTCTCCGATAATTTTCATGGGAAATATGATATTTTCCACCGCTGTTAGGGTGGATATAAGATTATAATTCTGGAACACAAATCCCGAATGAATGGCTCTCCATGTTGCCAAGGACTCTGCATCCATATCCGTGATTTTGACTCCAAAAAGATATAATTTCCCTTTTGTTGGAAAATCCAACCCACCGATGAGATTGAGAAACGTGGTTTTACCAGCACCAGACGGACCGATGATTCCAATAAATTCTCCTTCTTCAATTTCAAAGGAAACATCATCAACTGCACGAACGACATAATCGCCGATTTCATAATCTTTAATAAGATGATCCCCAAGAACAAGGACATCCTCCCGTAACAGTACATTTAAATCGGCTAAATCTTCATCTTCTTCTAAATTATTTTTCATTTTTCTCCTATCATTTTTAATTCAAAATTCGACTATCACTATTCAAAACATCTTATGAGTATTTTTATTTTTTGTTAAAGTTCTAAAATCTTTCGTAATATTCGTTGACTTTTTCATTAATTCATTTAATGAATCACCAATTATTTCTAACTTATAGATTCTAGATTTCAAATCCTTTCAAGTAAATTTGTTATGGATTGAAAAAGAAATAGGAGAAGAAAAAGAAAGGGAGCGAATTCAGAAAAGAATCGTCCAGAGGTTTGTTCGCACGAGATGTGCGACCTATAAGAATAAAAGGTGAAGTATAATTAGGAAATTAAGTAATTTGGGATATTTTAATAATTTGGAGATTCTTTTCTAATGTATACTTAGAATTCACTCTTGTTAATTAATATTATATAATCATATTTAAATGATTGTATCTTCAGAAATACCTAAAAAAGAAAGAGGGATAGATTTAAAATGTAGGATAATCCTCCTATAATAGAGAATTAAAAATGTTAAAATATAATTATTAAATATTAATAACAACTTTAGATATTATTATTAAGAAAATTTGGTAGAGGTATCAATAAAAAATGGATTTTGAAAAACTAACCGAGCTCGTTATTGAACTAGAAGTAGACGATATCGAGGATGCTGTGAAAGAGGCTCTTGATGAGGGAAAGGACCCGTTTGAGGTTTTGAATGCATTAACAGAAGGAATGGACGAAGTAGGGAGAAGATATGAGGAAAAGGAGTATTATCTTACAGAACTTGTCTTAGCAGGGGAAACAATGAAAGAAGCCTTTGCCGTCCTAAAACCCGAGCTTGCGGCGGCTGATTCTTCTAAAGAGAAAACAAAGATCATCATGGGCACCGTAAAAGGAGACAATCATGATATCGGGAAAAATATCTTAGGTTCTCTGTTGTTAAGCTCTGGATTCGAAATATACGATCTCGGGATGGATGTCTCAACGGAAGAGATCGTTGAGAAAGTGAGAGAAACGGAAGCCAGCATCGTTGCACTCAGTTCGCTTCTGACGATGACGGTCGAACAGATCGAAAAAGTCCATAATGCCTTAAAAGAGGCAGGACTACGGGATCAAGTAAAGATTATCGTCGGAGGAGCCCCGTTAAACAGAGAATTAGCTGAAAAGTTAGGGGCAGATGATTTTGCTAAGGATGCAGTAGAAGGCGTAAAACATATTAAAAAATTAGCTGGTCAATAATTTTCATTTATTCTTCTTATTTTGTTATTGGATTATAAAAAATCTTTTAATTAGTAAGAGTATATATTTGGATCGTCTCTAGAAGAGGACTATAGGGTAAAATTATTCAGAATTCTGAAAATATATGGTTTATTAAGTCTGATTAATTTTAGAAAATAGTCAGAAAAGATTTTTCAATACTCCATAAGTCCCAATAGTAGAAATTTCAACAAAAGAAAACTAAAAAAGAGTGGTAAGGGAGCAGAGAATGAAAAACGACCAATTCAGTAACCTACAGTTTGAACAACTCACGGACACAAACATCAGGAAGGTATATGAAATGTGCGAGAAAAGTGTACGATTTTTAAGTAAATCGTTGCAAACTTTCAGAAAAGCCACTTTAGAGAGCGATTTATTTGAAAAAGAGTTTTCTACAGTCGTCTTGGATAAGGATCGTAAGGTAATCGGATTTTTTTTGATTGTATTTCGGGAACCCTTTGTTTTAAAGCGATTTCGAAAAGTTGCCGTACTAAAATTTTTCGTCATAGCTGAAGACTGGAGATATAAGGGCTTAGGGTCATTTATCTTAAAAAAATTAACCGCACGGATCAAAAATTCGGAACATCATTGTTTTAAGATGAAAATGGAAGTTATGGCTTCTATGCCTGATTATTGGCATCCTGGACTCGACCCGCGTCATACGGAAGCATTCTTCTTTTTGAAAAAGCACGGGTTTAAAAAAAAGGGAGAACGGGTCAATCTATGTGTGGATTTAAGTCCTATTAGTGAGGAAAAACCTGCTTCCAAGATTAATGAATTTCAAATCGCTCGAGCCACAAAAGAAGAGGAGGATAAAGTCGCTCCCATCAAGTTTATGCCGAAACGTTATCAGCTCAGTTTTTGGCCCCAAGAAATACGGTTAAGTTTTCGAAATGACCCCATCACCACTTTTGTAGCGAAAAATGAACGGAGAGAAATAATAGGGTGGGCTTCCCATTCCATTCATTTCCCTAAGAGTTTTGGTCCTGCTGGAGTTGCAAAAAACGCACGAGGAAAGGGACTTGGGAGTGTCTTATTGGAGTGGTGTCTTTGGGATTTAAAACGGCAAGGATTTGAAGAGGCAAAAATTATGTGGGTTGTGGGTGACACCATTTATTTCTATTTAAAGTCCCGTGATGCCCATATTTGTGAATTTTTCTGGCCAATGCAAAAAAGAATTTAAGGTTCAAATAAAATGACAACATTTTTGATAATTACATCAAAGGAAGATATCGCCTCCATAAATATTCGTAAAAACTTGCTTAATAGCGAGGATTATCAATTTACAGAAACAGAAAAAGCATGGCATAATTATCCAATATATGAGTTAGAGAATATAATAGAGCAAGATACTGAGTTCTTGGAAGAAACCAAGGTTCAGTTGGGATTAACTGATACTCCTTTGATCCTTTTAGACAACTTAGAATTGGAAAAAAGTGATATCGATCCCGATATTCTCATATTTGCCAGCAGACATCGTTCGAAAAGCGGTAAGCCAGCATTCTTAGCGCATACTACTGGTAATTGGACGGAGGAGGCAGAATATGGGGGGAAAGGAAAGCGAATTTCATTCACAAGTGCCTTGCTCTCAAAGGCAGGCTATTTAGCATTAATCCAGCGTTCAAGAAAAAGTAAATTCAAAAAATTTTCAGTTGATTTAGAGGTCACCCATCATGGTCCTACTGAACTAAAGAAGCCCTTAATCTTTATGGAATTGGGGAGTTCGGAGGCTCAATGGACGATTGAAGGGGCGGGACGTGTGGTGGCCGATGCAATTATTGAAGCAATTTTGAAATATTCCGATTTCCAGGAAAATTCAATTAAAGTGGGAATCGGGTTCGGAGGAACTCATTATGCGCCCCAATTCAAAAAGCGTATTAAGAAAGATGATATTGCCTTTTCCTTTATTTGTCCTAAGTATTATCTCGAAGATTTAAACAGAGACTTGATCGATCAGATGATTGCCCATAATAAAGAAAAGGTGGATTTTTTTGGCATTGATTGGTCGGGAACCACGAGTGATGATAAAAGCCACCTTGTGCCTTTATTAGAAGACTTTGATATTCCCATAAGAAAGACAAAGGACCTCAAATAAAATAACTGAACTTTTTTGATTTTACGATCTTTATCTAGAGTTTTATGAATCTAATAGATTACCGTCCCAGTATTTTTTTATTCCTAACAATACATCTCGGCTTGATATTTAGTTTTTTCTTTATTCTTAATTATTAATATTTTCAATTCCGTGACCAGAAAGTTCCTTGTAATTAGCATTGGAACATTGTAAGCAGTAAAAATTACCATCTTCCTTAACTATCCGGGAAACCATTGTCCTTTCCCCGCATTTTGAGCAAACTTCACTTCCATGGATGGGGGCATATTCGGGAATGTCTATTTGAACTTGTTCAATATTAAACAAGTCAGTTACATCGTATTGAATCAAGGAAAATGATATATCTCTTCCCAGTCTCTTGAATCGTGCTAATATCTCCTCATTTCCTTCCCGATTGATAATTACTTTCTCGAAGGTCTGATAATATTCGGGATAATTCTCTTGGAGCATCTCTTGAAAGTTTTTCTTAACGCATAAGCGAATCCCTTCTCCTTTTCTGCTAGCAATTGTGAATGCAGTCTTACCCAAGTCTCGAAAAATAAGCCCGTTGTTTCCAAACGTACAGCCAGTAACATATTGAATACCATCTAAAGCACAATTATTCGTTTCCGTAATGACGATGAGGTGTTCTAAACCCTCAGGTCGCCACCCTATTTCTCTTATCATATGAGCCCCGACCATTACTCCAAGTGCTAAGCCCGGACAATAATGACCGTGAAGAACGCCCGCTTCTTTTAATAGTGTTTTGTGATCATGGGCTCGGATAAGTTTCAGAATTTTGCGACGAGGGTTTTTCAATTCGTGCTTAAGTTTTAATCGTTCTTTTTCTTCTGTGTCCATCGATAATGCAAAAGGCTTAATATCTATAACGGGGGTTCCATCAATTGCATCGAGGCCTTTCACAATAAGTTTATTTTCTTCCCGTTTTAACAATTTCACGGTTGTCAACCCGATAAGATTAGGACGGTGGGGGCTTCTTGATGCAAACACCCCTCGAACCTCTCCGCTATATGTGGGTCCTTTAAGGTCCTCTTTTTCTTCGCTTTCATGAAAAAAGAATAGAATTTGCAAATATTCAGAATTCTCAATCTTGAATAAGCCTTCCTCGAACTCATCGTGGATGATAATGGTGCTTTTATGCTTTTTCATCTTAAAGGGATCGACTGGTTCAGAAAACTTACTTTTTACAGTTCCTATTGATTTCATCTTCATCATAATTTCATCACTTTATTGTTGGTTCTAATTTTTATCAATTTTTCATTCATTTTTCTTTATTTTGGATTTCTGAGTAATTTAAAATGGTTTGTGTATCACCATCATATGAATTAGAATCCTTAGACTCCATAGTTTGACCCCTTTTTTGATTTTCGAGGATCAATTGATTAGATAGATTCATTTTATTAGCATGGAGAGATGATTCAGGGATTATCACACAATTATCCGCACGTTCTATAAAATTCACGGATACTCCATAAACTTCTTCAATAGTCTCTCGGGAGAGTACATTTTTATCTCCATCTGCAAAGATCCTACCTTTTTTCAAGATAATAATTCTTTTACAAAATTGCAAGGCAAGATTCAAATCATGGATTGCCACAATTACAGAGGCATTCATTTCCGTAAATTGCTCAAGAATGTTTAGAACTTCTAATTTATGTCTTAGATCAAGATTATTTGTAGGCTCATCAAGAATAAAATATTCGGGTTGCTGAACTAAAGCCCGTGCAATAAAGACCTTTTGCCTTTCGCCTCCACTTAATTCGTTAATATGCCGTAAAGCAAATTCCCCTAAATTTAATAATTCTAATGCTTCAGCTACTATTTTTTTATCATGTGTAGTTTCCATCCAATTAATATAGGGCTTTCTGCCCATCAGTACAGTATCGAATACCGTAGTGGGAAAGATACGGTTGTTGTTTTGAGGAACATAACCAATCTTTTTTGCAATTTCACGACCAGAACAATCGCCTAACCCTTTTCCATTTAAAATAATTTCCCCTTCCTGAGGCTCTAATATCCCAATAATGTTCTTTAATAATGTGCTTTTTCCAGAGCCATTTGGTCCCACTACTCCAATAAATTCTCCTCTTGGAATCTGAAAATTTATATCATTTAATACTGGATTCTCCTCATAGGCGAATTTTAAATTTTTCACTTTAATCATCTACCAAAATCCCCTCTCTTCTTTTTTAATTAATAGATATAAAAACATCGGCGCTCCAAGAAACGAAGTAAGCACGCCTACAGGGAGAACAATTGGCGAAATAATCGTTCTTGCGAGAGTGTCCGCAATTAAGAGAAAAAATCCTCCAAATAATGCAGATGCCGGAATTAAAAACTTTTCATCACCGCCTATAATTTTTCTAACGATATGAGGGACAATCAATCCCACAAAAGAGATGATCCCGAAAAAAGAGACAATAACTGCAATTGTCAAACATGCAACAATCATTCCCAAAATTCTTATTCTCTCGGTATTTACGCCCAAACTTTCAGCCGTTTCATCTCCCGCGTTTAAAACATTATAATTCCATGCATTTCCGATAAAAAATAATAATGCCGGAATCACAATAGCAATGATAAGAAAAAAATCACTCCAAGTTGACCTACTTAAATCCCCGAATGTCCAAAAAACAATAGAGGCTAATTGGATCTCATCAGCAAAATATTCTAGGCCAATGGTTAAGGCATTAAAAAGAGAACCGAGGATAACACCCATGAGGATGAGCGTTTCTGGTCTTGCATTTTTAAATTTGATTAAAAGGAGAATCATAGTGGTACATAATAAACAAGCTACAAATGCCGATATCGTAACAATAAACGGATTATTAAGTAGAACCGCATCTGATGCAGCGCTATGTACACTTCCCGCTCCGAGTATAATAACCGCAAAGGCTACCCCAAAGACTGCGGCTTGAGAGATTCCCAAGGTAAAAGGCGATCCTAAGGGATTCCGTAAGATGCATTGCATCACACATCCCGCTAAACTCAATGCAATGCCGGCAAACAACCCCGATAACACTCTGGGCATCCTTATCTTCCAAATTATTTGTCCGTGAGCTTTATTGTAGGCAAATCCAAATAACGTCTGGATCACTTCGAAAAATGAGATATCCACGGGTCCCAAACTTAAACCAACCACAATGGCGCTAAAAATTAGAAAAATTGTCAAAATAATAAAATTAATCTTCTTGCTTGCATGGGTCTCGTATTCTTCTTCTATATCCTCTTTTTTCCTTAATCTTTCTGTTTTCTGTTCCATACTCGTTGACCTTTTAATATTCAGTTAAATTAGTTTGAGAAATATTATGGAATCCACCATAATAGAAATCACTCATATCTTCGTACACTTCTGCTCCAACGAATCTCTTGTAGATATTATCGTATATTTGACCGTTTGTATAATTCAAATCGCTAAAGTGGTTGGGAAAGAATGTTTCTCCCAAAAAGTATGCATCGGCAAAAACGGTCGCAAAATTCGTGGTATACCAATTGTAGGGTAAGGTCATTATAACACGAGGAGGGTTTGCAGTAACACAGTCTAATTCCCCCCCGATCGTATCATTCTGTAAATCTTGCATACACATATCATATCCCCCTCCATCGACGAGTATGTAATCTAAAACCTCAGTCTCATTTTCCCACTGAATTAGTTGTTCATAATCGATAAACGCATGTCCATCGGGAGTAGATACATTTTCTGCGGTGTTTTTGCCGTTAATAAATCTTAGAGGTGAATATCGGACTTCCGTAGAATCAAGGCCATGAGCCCCTCTATACCCTATTCCACCCACATAAACCCAATCTTTATTGGCATCATCTATATCTTTAGTTCGGTTATCGAGATCTTCGATTAAATCGTCAATGTACTGGGTTAACTCATCTGCACGTTCTTCCTCGCCCAAAACTTCTGCCATTATACTTAAAGTGTCATAGAATACACCTTTATTATCGTCTAAATCACCATACTCTAGCCCAATAACGGGAATATTTGTGAGTTCCTGAAGCTCATCAGTTTGCTCAACAGTTTGATAAGTTGCAAAAATCACATCGGGATCTTGCTCCACAATAAGTTCAGGATCCCCTCCAAATTGCGGACCTATGCAAGGTAACTCAGACAATTCCGGAACTGCATAGGTATAAGGTCTCGCGCTTTCTTGTCTCTCAATCTCCTCTACTCCACAGACCTTATCCTCCGCCTCTAAATAGACTACTAACCGGAGGGCTCCCGGTTGGACAGCCACGAGTTTTTCAATATCTTCTACCGCGGGGATATCCACTTCTCTTCCCAATGAATCTGTGATTGTCCTTGGATATGAGTTCATAAAAGTATTATATATCGCAATACCAGCCACCGTACCGATAAGAATACACGAGGCGATACTTGCTATCAAAATTTTTTTATTTACCATTCTTCGTACACCATTAAAATATTACTAGATTTAAAATAAGTATTATTAATAAGTATTACTAATTTGAAAGATAGTATGAAGATGTGTTTTAAACATAAAATATAACAATCTTGTTATGGAGGAATAGTATAATAAGAACTTTAGTAATTTTTAGAACTACCCTTCTACAACCGAAAAATGTTAATTAGTCGAATAAAAAGAAAAATCTCTATTATGCTCTTTCCTTAATTTCTTTGTAATATTTGACCAAGTTTTTAAACACATAGTGTGCACTAGCGAATCCTTGAGTCGCCGTCTTTTGTAAAATTTTTTCCAAAAAGCTTCTGAGCGGAGTTCTTTTTTTGGGGGTAAGATTCAACTCCCGAATATTATAAAAACTTCGCCAAAATTGGGTAGGCCAATCGATTAGTTGGCTAAGTGTACTATTATATTTCTTTTTTCCTTCGGGGGTTAATTTAAGTTCTTTTTCCAATTTATACCTTTTTTCACCCTTCTTTTCTTGAATTGAGATAATTCCGTCTGATTTGATATCTTCCATAGCTGCTCTGACTTCCTCCAGCGAAATTTCAAACCGCAATTTTTCGAGACTCTCCAGGATTTTCTTATCACTTTGCCCCTTCAGTTTGATTAAAAGATAATTTCTTGCCATTATATTATATTTTAGAGGAACAGATTTTCGATCCATCTGGTTGTATTGAACAAGATCTCCCAGCACCTTTTTTGCAACGAGATATTTAAGAACCACTTGGTCCTCTTCGGAAAAATCCTTTTTAAAGAGTTCGGAATCAAAATAAGAATTATAGAGAGTCTCCAATAATGATTTTATAGAATGAAACCCGTCTGCCATTGCATTTTGTACCGTTTTAAGAGTCTTAATTCTATAATCAATGTTATTCAAAAACTTTTCTTCTTCTAGGGGAATTTGGCGAACAAGGTAAGGTTTATCATTAATAGGTTTCAAATATTGATCCCATAACTTTTGAAATCTATATGATTGGGTTTTTGCTATACCGGATAATTTATAGACCACATCATACAGTTTCTCCACAAATTTTTTTTCAATCGTCATTATTCTCAATTAATTATATAATAGTTACTTAAAACAGATTTAAAAAAGTTTAAGGTGTAATTTCCTTGATTACTTTTAGGAGCTTTGCAATTTGGTCATCATTTATAACGAGGGGAGGTAATAATCGTATAGTGGTAAGACCCGAATTTAAAAGTAATACCTTTTTCTCGAATGCTTCGTTTATCATCCCTTTAACTCGTTTCCGGTAATCAATTCCAATCATCAGTCCTAAACCCCTATATTCTCTAATCATCCTTCTTTCTTCTGCAAGGGCGGCAAGGGCATCCAAAAT
The DNA here is from genome assembly GCA_046483985.1 of Promethearchaeia archaeon. Lineage (GTDB taxonomy): Archaea > Asgardarchaeota > Lokiarchaeia > Sigyniarchaeales > SOKP01 > JAWOCD01. The sequence goes on along the minus strand of JAWOCD010000100.1, from coordinate 10,716 downwards.
CTTCTTGCCTTGCTTCGCTGAATTCTCAACCAAGTTTTCCTCTTGAATTATTTCAATTACCGCATTAGCCGCCGCACAGACAATCGGATTTCCACCAAAAGTTGTATTATGCTCTCCTATTTTATAGTTATTGTAAAGTTCCTCGGATGCAATAGTTGCACCCATTGGCAAGCCACCAGCGATTGCCTTCGCCATACACACAATATCCGGCACAATCCCATAATGTTCAAACGCAAACATCTTTCCAGTCCTCCCAAAACCCGTCTGTACCTCATCATCTACGAGCAGTAAATCGTTCTGATCACAAACTTCACGGAGAGCCTTTGGAAACTCTTTTGGGGCAGGAAATACCCCTCCTTCTCCTTGGACTAATTCGGTTACGATTGCCACCGTATTCTCATTAACAAGTTCTTTTACAGAATCGATGTCTCCGAACGAGGCAAACTTTACATTAGGAGTTAACCACCGTAAAAATGGTTTTCTGTACCTCATATTATGGGTCAAAGCCAAAGATCCGAGTGTCCTTCCGTGAAAACCTTTCTTGAACGTTATGAACTCTGGTTTCTCTACATCCCTATAATTTGCTAATACTAATTTTATCGCAGCTTCTACGGATTCTGTTCCGCTATTTGATAAGAATGTTTGCTCAAGGTTGTTTGGTGTAATTTCAGCCAACTTTTCTAACAATTTCGCACGTTCTTCTACAGGATACCCAGGAGGCACCATAACCAAGTTTTCTACTTGGTTCTTCACCCGTTCAATATATTTTGGGTGACTATGACCAATATTTACGACCGCATGACCGGCAACGCAATCAATATATTCATTACCCTCATCATCGTAAAGTATAGCTCCCTTTCCTTTTTTAATTACAAAGTCCTTCTTCGGAAAAAGTTTAGAATGAAATTTCTTTTCAAGTTCTATTATCTCTTTAGACATCTATATTTATAAAAAGCCTTTACGATAAAAATATTTTTTTAAATTGGAAATATATACGATATATTATATTAAATTATTGAAATAATGATGACTGATAAGAATAGCGAGAAATTAGGAAAAATTACAGAAAAGGAGATCTACGAAATCCCCGCAACCTTAAAACGTGTTTTAAAGACAAAAAAATTCATCCAAAAGATCGGCCAGGAAATTGTGAATCGGGACATACGGCATATTTACTTAATTGGAGCTGGAACGTCCTATCACGCGGGGTTTGCAATCTCCTATTTGTTCAATAAATTACTGCGAATTCCAACTTTTACCGAGTATTCAATGGAATTTCAGTATTTGATTGAACCCATCCTAAACAAAAAAGATTGCGTGATAGGACTCTCCCAAAGCGGTGAAACAAAAGATACCATCGAGTCCATTAAAATTGGAAAAAGAAAGGGATGTCTTACCATAGGCGTCACGAATAATCCAGACTCCGAATTGGCAAAAATCTGTGACTTTACCATGGACTTAGATGCCGGGGAAGAAAAAAGTGTCTTAGCCACAAAAACGTATGTCTCGCAACTGGTTCATTTAGCGATGCTGGCTATTGAAGCGGCTAGTTTTAAAAACTTAATTCCTGAATCCGAATATAAAGAATTTTGGAATGAATTAAATTCAATCCCCGTAAAAATTGAGACAATTCTTCCCGACCTCCATTCAAAGATCAAAGACTGTTCAAATTATTTTAAATTTGCAGAGTTTTGTTTTATATTAGGAGGGGGTCAAGATTACGCGGCAGCTATGGAAGCGTCGCTTAAGTTGAAGGAAGGAGCTCGAATTTTTGGACAAGCGTATTCGACCGCAGAATTCCCCCATGGTCCCATTACTTTAGCAGATTCCAAAGCTTGGGTTATTGCAATAATACCCCAAAAAGAAGATAAGCGAAAGAAAAATATTCTCAATCTTTTAAGAAGGATAAAGGAAAAGAAAGCAACTATTCTGGGTTTTTATAGTTCGGACGAGTTTCCTGAGAATATAGATTTTGGACTCCGAGTTCCCAACACTTATAAGGATTTGCAACCCACTTTAACTATTCTGGGAATCCAATTATTAACTCTGGAAATTGCTCGAATTAAGAATCTGAATTGTGATACCCCCAAATTCCTTACAAAAGTAAGTGGAATTTAAGATTATGTTCATTTAATAAACTTCTAATAGACAAGAAGCCGTAGAGTGATAATGATCGGATCCAAGATTACTATAAATAATAGATATAGTAAAATTGGCTTTAATTCATAATATAAATGGTTTTATATTATCAATTATATTTATAAACTATAGCCCTTACTAAATTAAATATTTAGAGGTCTGTAATGTCTAAACAATTCGAGCTGAAATTGATTTTATGTGGAGCAGCTCTATCAGGTAAGACCACATTTCTGTTTGAAGACTCTCCCTTACAAGACAATACTTTTGAACATATCGGGTTGGCCTTCAAAAGAAACGAAGTTCTGTTAAAAAAAAAGAATCGAGAAGTCACTGATTCTTATAAGTTTACCATCTGGGATTTAAAAGCTACCGAACGGCTTAAATTTATGTATGATACCTTCTGTAAAGGTGCATGTGGGGCTATCATTTGTTTTGATGTAAATGATCATAACTCCTTCAAACAGGTTGAGGATTGGGTCCAAATTATCAGAGAAAGCGTAGGAAATGTACCCCTCATTCTATTAGGCACCAAAAATGATCTAGAAAAAGTCGTCACCGAGGAGGAGATTTTTGATTTATTAGAAGAGCACAACTTTCGCGATATATTCTTTACTTCCATCAAGGATCCCCATTTAAAAGTTGTTAAAAAAGAAATCTACAGGGTTTTAATTCAAACATTACACCCCAAGTTAAATTTCGATGAAATTGAGTTAATTTTACCTGAGCAAGATGATAAATTTAAGGAGTTCGCAGAAACCTTCCAAAATTGCATTATCTGCGGAAAAAGGAATCATAAAGATTATTTAAAGAAGTTTTATTTTTCGAAGGATCCAGAGACCAAAATCCTTAAGGAGAAAATACTAGAAATAATGGAAAGAAAATCGCAGTATCAAAATATTATAGAAATTGGGATTCCTTGCTGCAAATGTTTTAAAAAGTTTTTTTCTGATTGAAAATATCGCTTTAAATTCTTATCATAAATTCGAAATAAAAAGAAATATATATTCTATTAGAGGATAATTACATAGGTCTTTAATTCTAATTTTATTCTATTGTGGTGAGTAAAAATTTCTCAAGAATATCTTCTAAAAGTAGTTCTCACCGGCGCACCTAATTCGGGTAAAAGTATTTTCTTAAATGGGGGAAAACCCCCAGACCCAGAGAAAAGTCCTTTGGGTGTTAATTTAAGAAAGGTAGAATGCTTGATAAATGAAAAACAATACTTCAAGCTTATTATATGGGAATTGAAAGCAACTAAACCCCATCTCAGCCTTCATTCAACTTATAGTAGGGGTGCAACAGCCGCGATACTTACTTTCTCTTTTACCGATAGAGAATCGTTTCTTAAGCTTCCTTGGTGGGTGAAAATAATAAGGAAAGAAAATCCAAATATCCCCTTTATTCTATTGGGTACAAAAGCAGATCTTCCTTATGAAGTATCAATTGAAGAAATTGAGGATTTTATGGAAAAATCTCATATCTATGACTTCTTTGAGGTTTCCAAGTCCCAAGATATGAGAGAGAAAGTCTTTAAATCGTTAATTGCCAGATTAGAGTTAATTTCCAATATTCGGAAATTTATTTTGGTAGCCCCCACGTATGATGAGCGACTTAAGAATTTCCTTAACCAATTTACCAGATGTCCAATTTGCAACGCAAAAAATCATGAAAATTATCTGAAAAGATTTTATTTTAGCCTTCAACCCGAAATACGGACAATTAAGGAACAATTCTTAAATGCACTTTCCTCTGAAAAGAGTAGTAACTCTGAGTTACAGATAGGTTTCGGAATTCCCTGTTGCGAATGTTTTTCTAAATATTTTAAGCACTAAAATGGGGTTTTCCTCTGTATCGGATATTGAACTACCACGTCCTAAAGGGCGATGGATTCGGAACTCATCCAGAATCGCCGACATAGATAACATCGGTCTTAAATCCTCTTCAAACGCCAGCCCCACAGTCCCTGCGGTTATATGATGAATTTGGCTATCATCCATCGCTCCTTTATATATATGTGTGTGAATCATCACTGCCCTAAAGGACGGTGCTTTCTTGCACTCTATGGGTAAAGTCAAGTTTCGAACATTTGTTTTCTCATTCCTCCCTTCTTTTGTCAAAAATTGGTCTCTAAAAGTCTTTAATAATGATATTCACATTTTTTTTATAAGTTGAGAATTTGAAAAATGAAAATTTAAATTGCAGTTATTATGAGTCGAAATCATTATATCCTATGGAATTGTGTTGAGATCTTCGAAATAAATAATTTTAACGTGAAGATGTATTTGCGGAGTAAGTTAGAGGTTTTACGACGGCTCTCAAAAGCAGCAGAGTGTCCATTTGCAAGAGAGATAATCCGATCATTAAAGATGAAGATTACTCAAAAATTAGAAAAAATTGAAAATATTCATAGCGAATTAATTCTTACAGAATATCTTAACATTCTTAATTCTATTGCGAAGGAAATAAAGGAGATCATCGATTATTTTGAGCTTAAAATGTTGCATTGAAGCCCCCCCTACCTAAAGGGGGGGGATTACTAAGAGCCCACTTAGCGTTCGCTGGTGGGCATATCTCAGGACTGGAGTAGTCCAGCATCCTGAATTATTCTCATATGGTCAAATGCTAATTCTAAATTCGGTATTTGTTTAAAGGCAATTAAATCCAGATCTGCGGCATCGTCTTGAGCTTTAGGTTGTTCGTTATGCGTTTGAGGGGTACATAGAAATGCTATTGATACTGTATGGCTTCGGGGGTCTCTATTTGGATCTGAATAAACTCCCACCAGCTTAGTGATCTTCACATCTATATTTGTTTCCTCTATAGCCTCTCGAATGCAAGCCTCTTCGACCGTTTCTCCAATATCTACAAAGCCTCCCGGCAATGCGTATTCTCCTTTAAAGGGGGGATTCTTCCGTTTTATTAAAATAAGTTTAGCGGATTTATATACGATAAGTGCATCCACTGTCAAAAGTGGGGTTTTGGGTCTAGTCATTTTCAATCAATCATTTACAAATTAGATAGTAATAATTTTCTTTCTATTAATTAGTTTGCTTTAGTGCTATTTTGTTTTATCTCAGTTTTTTTACCTCCATATCGAGTTCATCAGCCACCCGCCTCCACGCTTCAGATAAGTCATCTACCTCATCAATATTTAAATAAGCAGAGTATTTTGAGAAACGATTATATAGGTCTAAGTCTTTCATCCCCACCCTAAAGGGATGGGGACTTCTTTCGCAGATCGTTAAATCTGGGAATCATAAATCGAGCTTTTCTTTAACGAAGGATTTGATAACATTGATTTTTATATCTCGATTATTAATAAACCCTTGCCCGTAATCTTTATTGCCGCCTCCCTTTCCATCGAATCGGGTCACTAAATCCTTAACAAAAGTGCCCATATGAAAATCAGAGTTTTCCAAGGGTTTTTCCGCAACCATTCCCATTACCATGATTCCATTCTTCAATTTGTTAAGTAATAAGGTAATCAATTTATCGGATTGCTCTAGAACATTTATATTTAAATTTTTTAGATCTTCTTGATCGAGACATTCAAAATCTTCCAATACAAATTTAAAATCTTTATACGGGAAAGCTTCTTCAATTAATTGCTCTAGATGAGATTCGCTTAAAAGGTTCTGCATCTTGTCCAATTTCTCTTTTCCATAGGTCCATTCATCATACAATTTTTGTACCTTTTTTGGGATACGTTCTTTCTTTAAATTTAAAAAGTCGGAAATCTCTTCCAAGATTTCTCCTTCAAAAGTTACCGAAGAGGATAACCTAAGATCTTCTTTATTCACTTCTCCCGATTTCAGGGCTTTATTTACATTTTTCCATTTTTCAAATAATTCCTTTATGCGAGGGACTAACTTATCTTCTTCCACGTTTAGTAATCCTTTAAGATCCTCGATGATCTGCTGGTGCTTTTCTTCAATTCGTTCCGTTGCACGACCCGCTACAAACTTCAGCCGAACAATCCCGTCTTGGATCTTCTGCGATTTCAGCATTTTGATCTCCTTTGCTTCCCCCGTATTATTCAAATGTGTCCCCCCACATGCTTCCACTTCTATCCCAGGTATTTCTACAATCCTTATTTTCTTACCGGGTACAGCCCCTCCTTGGTATATTCTCATCCCGTACCGTTTTTCGGCTTCTGATCGAGGGATAAAATCGAGATTTATATCTATCTCCTTATTAACAATAGCATTCGCCTCTCTTTCTATTCTATCAAGTTGGTCCTTAGAAAGCTGTTCGTAGTGGGTGATATCCAAATGAGAACTTTTGTAGGATTTTTTGGCACCGGCTTGATTAATATGGCTTCCCAAAACCTTGCGAGCTGCGGCGTTCACTATATGAGTCGCTGTATGATGTTGAGAAAGCTGAAATCTCCAATCTCTGTCCACTTGAACCTTTACCTCATCCCCCTCTTGGAATTGGGGATCTTCGCTCATCATATGAATAATATGATTCCCTTGTTTAAACACTTTTTCGAATTCTTGGCCATTTATCGTCCCAATATCATGTAATTGTCCGCCCGAGGTTGGATAAGCCACTGATCTGTCTAAGATGACTTTATGATCCAATATTTTTACTACATTTGCTTTATTGGATGTTTTCCGATAATCGTAATAATATAGGGACTCGGTTTCCGGAACACCTTCTAAATCTAATTCCGTTGCCTTCTCAGTTGCGTATACTTGTTCAGATTGTTCATGCTTTTCTACCACCCGCTTATAGAAATTATCGGGGATTTTTACGTCCTTATTATATCGCTGTGCTGCTTTTTTTACCATATCAGGACTTATCCCGTTGGAATCGTATAACTCAATTAAGGTATTAATAGTAATTTCCTCTCCTTTATTGAGCAACTTTTTCAAGATTTTTCTTGCCTTTCGTTTCGTGGTGTAGAATTTTTCCTTCTCAACCTCGAGGATCTCTTCAATCTCATCCAAATGTTGTGAGACCTCTGGGAACATTTCATGTAGTTCCTCTGCATGCCATCGGCAGACCTCTGAAATGTTTATATCCCAGTCAAATTCGTCAATAAAACTAATGGCTCGTCGAAATATTACACGTAAATTATATCCTCCACCGACATTCGAGGGTAATTTGCCATCATTAATCGCAAATAAGAGCGTCCTTGCATGCTCTGCAATTGAATATAGCGCAGTCATTGGAAGTATGGTTTCTCGCAGTTTTTTTACCTCCATATCGAGTTCATCAGCCACCCGCCTCCACGCTTCAGATAAGTCATCCACCTCATCAATATTTAAATAAGCAGAGTATTTTGAGAAACGATTATATAGGTCTAAGTCTAAATCGATTTTGGTTCTTTTCCGGAGCTTCTTCAATACTTCAGGAAAAATTGCCTCATACATATTTGGAGTTCCTTGGGAAAACCACGCAACCCGCTCTTGTCCCAAGCCCATATCAAGGACTTTGAGTTTGAGTTCTCTGGGACCTTCTGGAGTCTGCTCGAACATCGTATATACTTGGTTGAAAAGTTCCACCCCTCTGCTGAAGAATTCTAAAGAGCAGCCAAATGAACCACCGCCCGCCCAACTATCTTCATGAATGGTGATTTCTTCCTTTGCGAGACCAACTCCTTTGTGGATGAAATCATGCATATCGATAAATAATTGTCCTTGATCCCATTCTTCGGGAGAGACAAAGGTATGTTGGCCAATCATTATGAACCCAGTATTGTGAGAGCCTGTAATGCCCACATTTTCAATATCGTTAAAGCGGAGGCAGAATTGAGGGATAAGTAATTTTTTTGCTGGGGGATCCACCTCACCCGTAATGACATAAGGCTGGAAAGCCGAAATGGATGCAATAGTAAATTCTGACGTCGGATTCCAACGTGCAACGCAAGGATAACGCTTTATTGGTTTATAACCTCGTGGTTCCAACACTTCTACAATCTTCTTCCATACTCCCACATAGGATAACTTTACGGGCGTAGGATTATTTTCTACAACATCGAAACCTCCAGAACAAGCTGGATCTCCACAGAACTCTCTATCCTCCAAAACGGTCCAAAAATAAGTTCCGCATTTGCATTTTTTCCTCGCATAGCCCAATTCTCTCAGTTCTTCGGTCGGAAAATACTTATCGGGATCTTTTGAGGCAATTTTCTTAAAAGCCGTTTTTAATTCCTTATCATTCTTACAATTCTTTAGGGACGTTAATGAATCCTCGGAAGTCATTACTTTTAGCTCTTAGTAATTAATTATTTTCTCAATGAATATAATTAAAAATTAAAGATTTCCTATAATCTTTTCTTCCTATTGAGTGATTAAAATAATGGTAAAGGATAGAATAAGATCTGGTAATTTACTACTAAAGTGCGATAAAGGATCGTCCTTAAGGGCGGTGATGAATCGCACATATATTTATAAAGGAGCGCTACTATAATTTCATTGACGGACCATAACCAAGATCATCCCCAACCGTAGGGATTACGGAGCTGGCGTTTGGAGAAGATGGCAGACTGATGGTATATCAGCAATCTTCAATGATTTACGAATCCATCGCCCTTTAGGGTGTGGTAATTTAATATATCAACTGCTCATTGAACCTTTATTCTGTTGATTCAGGTTATTTTTGTTTTTGGATGAAGAATATAATTTTCAAGTTAAGTCTAAGGTCTGATGGCGCGAATACCCTTGTTGGATAAAATCATAATCCAACAATTCGATACGGTCGGGAAGAATCTTTAAAATCTGCTTTCTCTTGCCCCGCACGATCTTTTGTGCGTCATCAAATCCCTCATCCTCCTCCCTTAAAAGGCGTAATCGTTCCGTCTCCGATGCGGTAATTTGCATTCCCTGAATTTTGCCGGTATCCATCGGAGTATATATTCCAATACTGATGATGGGATTCTTTTTTATATTTTCCACCTTTCTTCCCGGCGTCGGGCACAAATAAATAGTGAAATCTTCCTTGTCTCGTTTATTGATGTAGAAATCCAAGGGAGTAGCTCTTGGCACATTTTCACTGCAGGTGCATAAGACCAGCACCTTTCTCATTTCTAAAAAGGTTCTGATTTCTTTTTTCAAGACATCCTTCGGCATCTGTTTACTCATAATCTTCACTTTAAAGAAGGTCTCATATTCAATAGAAGAGGTTTTCATTTTAATTTCTTTTTAATCCCTATTTTTATCTGGAAACTTTATTTGAAATTTCATAAATGATTATTTTTCATTTTAATAAGCATTAAATACAGAAAACATTTAATTATAATTATAGAAAGAAAAGAAAGAGTGAGATGTGAAAATGGTTAGAGGCGTTAAGGAATTGGGAAATACCCAGAAGTGCCCAAAATGCGATGATTACGCTAAAATGGTTGGGCTAAAAGTCTCGAAAAAAGATGTAATCGCGAAATACCTCTGCAGCGATTGTATGGAAAACCTTGAGGAAAAATACAGCATCAAAGAGTTCCTCAAGATGGGAAATATGTATTTACTTGACGAGAAATGGATTAAGGATTTTCAAAGAAAGTACATGATCGCTGCCGGTAAGTTTGTCCAGATTGAAGATGGGCTCGGCGGAGCGTACTTTTCGGAAAACAAAAAAGTAGTTCGAAAATATGGTGCCGATTTAATCTGTAAATGTGGTGAATTCTACCACATGGATTTCCAGGATTATAAAAAAGAGAAATTATATTTTGAACTCCGATGCGAGGAATGCGGGACGGAAAAGTTTAAAATAAAGGAAGAGGACTTCTTTGAGCTTGGAAATGCGGGAATTATCCCCACTGCAATAGTAACCGAAGTAAAGGATACTATTGAGATGGATGAATTAGATTGGGAATCCTCATCTTCCTATTCTACGCCCAGCACCGTCTTATCTACGGACGCCCGGTCACGATTAGGGATGGAAAAGGATGAAGCTTTAGAAAATTTAGACAATCTTACTTGTCCTGAATGCGGCGCGGCAATTTCTATGGAAATGAAAAAGTTCGGAAAATGCGGAACATGCGGTGCAGATCTGACTGTCTTAGACTAGGGAAAATTGATTGGCATTGATTTTCTTTTTCCTTTTTTTTAACTCATGAAATCTGACCTTTTTTGATCCAATGAGAGGAATAGAGAAGCAATTTTTGGGAGAAATCCAGCAGCACATTATTAAATTAGCAAAAAGGATTACTGCTCTTGAGCTAGCTCGAAATAAATTAAATACTACCGTCTCATCAATCGACTCATCTTTTTCTATATTCTTTCTCAAAAAGGGCTAATTGAAGTCTCCCCGCCCTAAAGGACGGGAATTCCTACGAGTCCACTAAGCGTTAGCTGGTGGGCATATCTTAGGGCTGTGTGTCGTAGAAAATCCGTTCCATTGCTTTAGAAAGGATTCCTCCTTCAAAGAGGGTTGATGCGATAGGTCATCAGATGTGAGAAACTTTACCATAATATTAACAGCGGAATTTAAGTCTCTATCCATCTTATGACCACATTCACAACTAATATCACGCTCGGACAAATCGCGTTTCGCTTTTCTTCCACATTTTGCACAAGTCCGTGTGGTATAAGACTCGTCAATTCTTATTACTCTTTTACCTATTTTTTCTGCCTT
>JAWOCD010000061.1:0-4387 GCA_046483985.1 Promethearchaeia archaeon | reverse complement strand
CACGTCGCTGATATGGGTTTATCTCTCTGAAAACTCAACAGGCAAATACAATAACCGTTCTATGATATCAGCAAATGGGAATTACACCTACACCTTAGATATTTCAGCGTTAGAGTGGGACGATGAGTTAATGTTCTCCTTTTATGCGAATGATTCCGCCGGAAATATAAAATGGAAAAACAACGAGGGTTCTAATTATACCCTAAAGATTCATGATTTCCAAGCCCCCGTAACCCGTATAAGTTATAACTTATCAGATACTCCACCTTTTGTAAATGGAACCACAGAATTCTCCTTAAGTGCTGAAGATAACTTCACTCAAGGAGGCTCGGGAATCGGCAATATTGCTTATAGAATAGAGTCTGGAGATTGGAAAATATATGAGAATCCTTTTAATTTAAGTGAATTTACTGAAGGTAACCATACAATTTATTTCAATGCAACGGACCTCGCCGGAAACACGGAAGAGAGCAGAAGCTGCACACTCTATTTGGATATTAACAATATCACCTCATCAATAATTTACGATCCTTTCGTTAAGTCTAATGTAAAATATGTGAATGAAACTCAACATTTTAGTTTTGATTGGGACGATGGATCTGGTTCAGGATTAAAAAACTTGTATTATAGGGTTGATTCGGAACCTTATTCTAAGTATTCTGGAGAATTTAATCTAAATGGATATACTGAGGGTTCGCATAATATTTCTTTCTACACGATTGATAATGTCGGAAATCAAGAACCGGTCAAAAATACAGAAATTTATCTCGATTTGGAAGCTCCAGACGTTTCCCTGGATTATCAAGTGATAAAAGAACCAAATTACATCTTTGAAACCGACACCATACAAATAAAGGCAGGAGCTGATGCCGGATCAGGAATTAATGTTAGCCAATACCGAATAGAAGACGAACCATGGAAAAATCAAGTAGAATTCTCTTTGGACGATTTAACTTCGGGGAATTATACAATCTACTATAGAGTCAAGGATAATGTCGGAAATGTAAGAGAGAAGGAGCAATGGGTTTATTTAGTTACAAGCCAGTCTGATTTGGACAACGACGGTTTAACCTTTTCAGATGAGTATAAATACGGAACAGATCCGTTTAATCCGGATACCGATGGTGATAAATTACTAGACGGAGAAGAGATTCATGAATTCGGTACAAATCCCCTTAAGAAGGATACCGATGGGGATGGATATTCGGATTATGCCGAGATTTATGAATTTGAAACCGATCCGAATAATCCATTCTCTTCGCCAACCGCGAGAGTAATCATAATTATTGGTATTATAGGTGCGATTAGTGTTTCCGGGTATATTGGCATTAAGAAATGGAAAATTCATAAAAGGGCGAAAACCGAAAAAAAGACTACGAAAATGATTTCTGATAGAAAATCAAAAGTGCTATTCCCTAAGAAATTAGACCAAAACCTAAAGAAAGCTAATTCCAACCTTTCTTTTAGCAAAATTGCGAAAAAGCGCAGAATTGAGGGGAAATTATTTCGAGAAGGGAAGATTTTTATTAAAGAAGATTTAATAGAGCACTTAAATAAGCAACTCCTAAAAATAGGAAAGGAACTATTTAATCAAAAATCCTCGTCTTTAAACGAGTCTGACCCATTATCTATGAAAGATATTCATTTCCTTAACCTTTTAGAGGAAAAATTAGATAGAAAAAATAGGAATAAACAAAATGAGCATAAATGAAAATAATATCAATAATAAAGAACTGATGAAAACGTTACTTAAAGAAGTTCCCATCGATTTTTTTATTAAACAAGGAATTCCAGCAATCATTACTAAGGATCAAATCCTTATGCGACCTGTCTATGGGTTGGGCCCGTTTTTAAATTCATGGCGAACACAACATAAGAAGGACCCGTATTTTACTAAGAACATCTTGGATTTTCTTAAAAACATCAAGGATTACGTGGATTATGCAAATCGAATTTTAGAATTCATTCATAAAAAGGATCGGATCCCCGAAAAAGATGAAGCATGGGAATTGGGTATCCCCATCGAACAAATGGATCTCATTTTAGAAATCATCAATATTAAAGTAAAGAAAAATGTTTTGCAAGATTTGAGTTTAAAAGAGCGGAAATATTACGATAAGCTCTCAAAACCGCTTATTTTATCCGAAGGAAAATTAAAAGAACTTAAATTAGAAGATTTAACGGTGGAACAAGGCCTCAATCTTATTGATGCTAAGATTCTTCCCCGATTTATTAATAATATCCTTGAAGTTGAGGATCTGAGTAGTTTGATCGCTGGATACTTCGATTTAAAAGATATTTCCAAGGAGAAGAAAGAAAGTTTAAATGAATTAGCCACGAAAGTTTTACAGGAAAATTTACTCGAAGAAAAGAATCTCAGTTTACTTGAATTGGCCCGAACTTTAGAAACAACCATTCTTCAAACCGGAGAGGTATTATATTTTCTCAATAATTCGGAAAACCTTATTGAAGACACTTTTTCCGATGAAGAGATCGCCTCTTTAAGCAAGATTTTGATTAAATCGCTTAAATACTGCCGAACAGAGGATAAAGAACTTAGCACCAATCTTCTAATCCGGCATTTCAACCAAGATTTATTAACGGCCCAGCAAATAATCGAACTTTATGGAAAGTCGTTTAGCTTGCCAAGCTCGCTTTCGCGAAAAGAAATCAAACATATGGACCAGATCTCGAAATCGGTGATTACCTACATGAAGGAGGTCAAGGAAGAGCTCACCATTGATGACTTAATGATAAACCTCGACTTAGATATCAAAGAAGCGAGCTTAATCTTTCCGTTTATCAATAGGGTGACGGCGGAAGGTTTTCAATTGTTTGAAAGTGATTTTGAGACATACCCCGAAAAAATCCGCCTCAACATCGATGATCTGGGCTGCAAACTGTTAACTATGGACAAGCGGGAACGAGAACAGCAAACGGTCATCGATTTGGCATATAAATTCAACGTTGGCGTCTTATCCATAAAACGGGCAATTGAATATGTTTCTTGGATTGAAAACAAGATTACCAAGCGTTATATTCAGAACCTCACCGAACAAGAGCGGAAAACAATCGAGGAAAAAGTCAAGGCAGCGCTTGAATATGTGAAAAAAGAAGATTTTGACCTTAGTTTTAATGTATTGATTGAGGAAATTGGGTTCAATTTGAAAGATGCCCACCTTATTATCGGCGTGTATAATCAACTTATCTCTCAAGAGATTACATTGGACGAATTGCCTCCGAACAGAAAGAGCCAAGCCGAAAAAATTGCCCGGAAAATCTATAAAGCTAAGAAACAAAGGAAAATCACATCCTATGAGCCGAAGGAGGTGTTCACGCTTGATATCAAGGGAAGGCGGTTGCAAGAATTATGGGAAGCTTTAGTCTATTTGAAGGTAAAAGTACTTGATATCCTCATGAAAAAAGAGAGCCAGATTACCACCGATTTGGGCAGAATTCATTCCAAGGGAAAGGTGCAGCTACGCGAACGCCACGGAACAAAAGTTGATAAGAAAGAGGATATTAAACTTACCAAGGAAACTATTAAACTGGAAGAAAGCGCTATTGACTTTAAGTCATCGTCGGACAAGGTCCAATTAAAACGGGGGACCGACTTTGTGGGCGGTTTGGTTCGGTATAAGGTGGCGATCAAGAACAACACGGATATGATTATTAACAATATTGAGGTTACGCTTCAGATGACCGCCGAGCACATTCGAATTGCCTATATCAAACCGCGAGTCTATCAAAAAGGCGAAAGGGGGAAGATTCCGAGTATGTCGCCCAGACAATCGGAAAGCATTGACTTTTATCTGGAGCCGCTCATTTGCGGGAGCATCCCGGTGGCTCCTATGGTCACCTATACGGACGCTTTTGGAAATGCGCAGATGAGCACAAGGGAAAAATTGATGCTCACCTCGAAATGTCCGCCGATTATCAACCCCGGGGAAGAAAATATCGCAAAGGTGAAAAACCTCTTCCAAGGAAAAGAAACGGTCAGGTCCTTCCGGTCATTTAAGCTCGACCATGGGGCAGAACGTACTTTTGATTTACTTCGGGAAGCAATCGGTGCGTGGGCGGGGCGTTCGGTTCATGAACCGATCTATGAGAATAAAGAGCCTTTCATCGCGGAGGTTTATTATTTTGTGTTGAACCAAAATCCCGACCCCCACTTGGGACATCGGGAGCAGATTATTGTGCGAATTCGGGTGGATGAGGAGAAAAACGTGGCGATGATTTACATCGGTGCCGAGAAAAATGAAACGGTGAACGGGGTACTGACCCACGTGTGGCAATTGACCAACGACCGGTTGGGTGAGGCGTTCGGCTATCGATTCAAATCACTGAGATGTCCGGAATGCGGTGGATCTTTGGATAACATGGAGAA
>JAWOCD010000051.1:0-15567 GCA_046483985.1 Promethearchaeia archaeon | reverse complement strand
TCCAGGCCAACTTCACCTAAAGCAACAATCTTATTGTTTTCCTCAATAATTTTTTTATATTTTTTATAAAGTCGATCAGAAAAATACGACGCAAATGAAATGTATGACCATGGAATGCAAGTACTGGGCATCCTTCAAATGATTACCGAGTATGACCTTTTGGAAATAGTGGAACAACCAAACCAAGAAGACTTTATGAAATAAGATTCCAATCATAAACAACGGTTTACTTCAAAATCTCTTTTTTTATTTTTTCTTTTTTTATGAGGTTTCAAAATAATCTCAGTCTCCCCTAGAACAAGATCACACCTTAATTCCGGCAAAAGCAAGAAAAAGTTGAAAAGGAGGCACATTTATACCGACTATGAGATATGATTCAGATTCTAAAGATTAGAAGACTAAACTATTAAAAATAGTTTTAACATTAATTCCCACTGTTGAGAATTTTAACTTTATTTTAATCTTTTTTATCATTATTTTAATCTTTTTTATGATCATATACAAGTATCATCACTATGAGCGGATGCTTTGCCGTTTTACGGTTGTGTTATGAAAAAAAGTCTAGTTGTTCGAAGCAAACTTCAGTTTGCAAGGAATTTTTTTCTTTTTCCTTGGATAAGGGTCGAGGAGAAACTTAGAATTAAGAAATTGCAAAAATATGTGTTATTTCTTAAAAATCCTCTTAAAAATTTACGAGGAGGGAGGGAAGGACCGTAAAATCCGATTATCCAAATACCTCTCGCTTTTCCGAAAGAATCTCGACCCGTACAATAAAGCCGAGATGCGCTCAGAGATTCTCAATATCCACCGGAATAATTTTCCTCTCGACCATATTAGAATGGGAGCGGAATGCATTGCCTCCACCAAGAGAGAGATTACCGAAAATTATCTAATACCTCGTTTAAATCTGGGAAATTAATTGGAGAAACTTAAATATTTGAAAAAGAATTCGTAAAACCTTTCCTAAAAAAATGCTTATTTAGAGTTAAATAGAGTTTTAAGTTGCTTACTGAAGCCTTGGATATAATCTTTTAAGATAAATTGATGAAAAAGATAATTCCAGTTGTAGAAAAATCTTAAATCCTTAATTATTGAATATTTTAGAGGAACATTGAAATTATCCGAAATAATAAGATTGTAAAAAAGAAAAAATTATTTTAATTATTTAGTTTCGTACTGGTTAATCAACTAAGCGAGGTCAAAACGATCCAGCATCATAACTTTGTTCCATGCTGCTACAAAATCATTCACGAACTTTTCTTGAGCATCATCACAAGCGTAAACTTCTGCCAATGCCCGGAGTTGGGAGTTCGAACCGAAGATGAGATCAACACGGGTGGCCGTCCACTTGAGTTCGCTCGTTTCGCGATCCCGTCCCTCAAATAAGTCTTTGTCTTCCGAAGTTGCCTGCCAGGTTGTGCTCATATCGAGTAAATTCACAAAGAAATCATTAGTAAGCGTCTCAGGATGTTTAGTAAAAACTCCATGCTCAGTTCCTCCGAAATTGGTCTTCAAGACACGCATACCACCCACGAGCACCGTCATTTCGGGTGCGGTCAGAGTTAACAATTGCGCTTTATCAACCAGCATTTCTTCAGCTGATACTGCATATTTAGCCTTCTGATAGTTGCGGAATCCATCCGCCTTGGGTTCTAGATAACTGAAAGACTTTATGTCTGTTTGCTCTTGCGAGGCATCCATCCGCCCTGGTGTAAAGGGAACATTGATTTCATAGCCTGCATTTTTTGCAGCTTGCTCAACCGCTGCACAACCCGCCAGAACAATCAAATCAGCAAGAGATACCTTTTTATCGTCGGATTGAGCACTATTGAATTCAGCTTGAATCCTTTTCAAGGATCTGAGTACTTTCGCGAGCTGTTCGGGTTGGTTAACCTCCCAATCCTTCTGGGGTGCTAACCGAATGCGAGCACCGTTTGCGCCCCCACGTTTGTCTGAGCCACGGAACGTGGATGCCGATGCCCAAGCAGTCGAGACCAGTTCCGAAACAGAAAGTCCTGAAGTTAGGATATTTTTTTTGAGTGAGACAATGTCCATTTCATCAACTAACTTATGATCCAACGCTGGAATGGGATCTTGCCAGATTAAATCTTCATCGGGAACCTCCGGGCCCAGATATCGACTACGCGGACCCATGTCGCGGTGAGTAAGCTTGAACCACGCCTTGGCGAATGCCAATGCAAACTCATCTGGATTCTCCATAAAGTGCCGTGAAATTTTTTCGTATTTGGGATCGAACCGAAGAGATAGATCAGTGGTCAGCATAGATGGCGCATGACTCTTTTCTGGAATGTGGGCATCTGGTACAGTACCAGCACCCGCGCTACCCTTCGGTGTCCACTGATGCGCACCAGCGGGACTCTTCGTTAATTCCCATTCATAACCGAACAAGTTCTCAAAAAAGTTAATACTCCATTTCGTGGGACTGGTAGTCCAGGTGACTTCCAGACCGCTACTAATCGTATCGGCACCTTTTCCTGTACCATAGCTACTTTTCCAACCTAATCCCATATTTTCTATGTCAGCCGCTTCGGGCTCAGGACCTACATGTTCTGCACTAGCTGCACCGTGACACTTTCCGAATGTGTGTCCACCTGCAATGAGTGCTACGGTCTCCTCGTCATTCATCGCCATACGTGCAAATGACTCACGAATATCCTTTGCTGCTAAAATGGGATCAGGTTTACCGTCTGGACCTTCTGGATTGACGTATATCAAACCCATCTGTACGGCTGCGAGCGGATTCTCGAGATCGGGTTTATCTTTGTCATCTGTATGCCATCGTTTGTCACCCAACCACTCCTCCTCAGAACCCCAGTTGATATCCTTCTCAGGTTCCCAGATATCTTCCCGCCCCCCACCAAATCCGAAGATTTTGAAACCCATCGATTCCAGCGCAACATTACCTGCAAGGATTATCAAGTCAGCCCAAGAAATTTTCCGACCATATTTTTTCTTAATTGGCCAAAGTAACCGACGTGCCTTGTCGAGGTTGATATTATCTGGCCAGCTGCTAAGAGGCGGGAAGCGTTGATTTCCGTTGCCACCTCCGCCACGGCCATCACCGGCGCGGTAGGTACCCGCACTGTGCCAAGCCATACGGATGAATAAAGGTCCATAATGACCAAAATCAGCTGGCCACCAGCTCTTAGAATCTGTCATAAGTTCAGCGAGATCCTTCTTCAAGGCTTCATAATCAAGACTCTTGAATTCCTTTGCATAGTTAAACTCCGGGCCCATAGGATTAGTTTTCATAGAGTGTTGGTGTAGTATATCTAGATTTAGTAAGTTCGGCCACCATTCTTGGATCGTCGTTCCACCACCAGCTATGGGCCTCTTCATCTTACCTTTTTTTGTATCTTTACTCATAATTATTCATCATTTTATAAGAGGTCTATTCAAATATTTTCTACATAAAATTTGGATTATTGATTTGTTGGTTTAGCAACCAACAAATTATCTGTTGACTATAAACTATTAGTCAATAATCATTATATGTAGGATTCATTTTTAAAGCTGATCCTTTTATTATAAAAGCCTCTTTACCCTGCTAATGCCCCTCGGCTTGGTCTTTTTGCTAGCAATGGCAATTTCCTTATTGGCGGGCAAACTTCCCGACGGCTTGGACATTCAATAGGGGGAGCATAACACCAAGCGACCGAGTTTTTGTCCAATCGCCATAATAGATCGAGAGATACCCAACCCTGCAATATCTACCATGAGTATGCAGAAGAAGAGAAGGGTCAGAAGACCAAATGAATACGTAAATTGCGTGGAAAATTTATTCGATAAAACTATTGCAAGTAAATACGCCATCATTGTAAAAAAGACAAAGGAATGCGCACCCAGCGCAAATATCAGATTCATATCTAACTAGCAATATGAGATTCTCATATAAATCTTTATTCTTCGAAATTTAGGTTCTAAATAAAAAGCCTAACGAGATTAGAGATAAAGAAGAGCTAATCTATTGGGCTTTATTGATGAATTCCTCAATGATGTCATATACTTTCTCCAAGACTTCCACTTGAGGGAGGTATGTGAGCCGAAAATGATCCTTCCCGTGATTCCCAAATCCGGAGCCGAATACGGTGCAGACTCCAGTTTTCTTGAGCAAATCAATTACAAATTCTTTATCCGTGTCCCATTGGGAAAATTCATCGAGATCAATTTTTGGAAAGAGATAAAAAGCGCCGTCTGGCTTAACACATGTAATTCTTTCAATGCGTTTCAAGCGTTTATAGGAATAATCCCGCCTGACTCGTAATTTCCTAACCATCTTTTCGGTATGAGGTCCGGGGTTTCTTAAAGCTTCAATAGCGGCGTATTGAGCGATTGAATTTGCGCATAATCGAGCCCTCGCCATTTTTTCAATGCCGCGTTTTAAATCTATGATCTTTTTCTCCGGATCATAATAATACATATATCCCATTCTCCAACCAGTAGCCAAATGCGCCTTAGAGAACCCATTTAACCCGATAATGGGCACATCCTTACTGAGCGAGGCTGGACATGTATATTGTTTTTCAAATATAATTTGATCGTAGATTTCGTCCGAGATTATCGGAATATCGTGCTCTCCGGCAATATCAATAATTTGTTTTACCTTTTGGTCGCTATATATTACACCCGTGGGATTATTGGGAGAACCAATCAAAATTGCTTTTGTCTTGTCTGATATTTTCTGTCGGAGATCATCAATATTTGGATCCCATCTGTTTGATTCATCTAATTCATATTCCACCGGGACTCCATCAAAGAATTTTGAATAGTTGGGATATACGGGATATGTTGGACCAGGTAATAGAAGTTCTTCTCCATTTTCTAATAAACCAGCCAATAGGAAAAAGATTCCTTCCGTCACCCCCGAAGTAACAAGTATATCATCGGGAGTGATGGCAATTCCATTCTTTGCCTTTTCGTATCGACAAATCTCTTCTCGCAACTCGGGAACACCCAGAGAATTAACGTAATAATTTTGACCCGCAAATGTGGCGTCTGCCAAAGCTTGAGAGATGTACTTAGGAGTTTGAAAATCATAAATAACCGGATCGCCTATGTTTAAATGATAGACTTCCTTGCCTGACGCTTCTACCTTATCTGCGATCACCGCTATATCCCGAATAGCGTATGAAAGGTCTCTTAATCTCCGAGATACCATTATATTCACTTCTTGTCTATAAAAAAATTCTTAACTATTTTGGTAAAATTGAAGATTCCAAAATAATATTATTATTTTTGTTAAAGGTAAATCTTAAAACTTTTAATTTTGATGATCTCAAAACTTATTATCTTGAATTTTCTTTTCTTTTAATAGAGAAAAGTGGAGAATTTTTATTTTGACAATAATTGAAGAAAAATCTGGCTATCCTTATATCACTACATTCAAAAAAGCGCCCTTCAAATCCTTTAGTTTAATTAAGGATCGAAAGATCGGCAGTTTTTTCTTTAGTGCTTATGACCAGTTGGATGAATTTTATGAATATTTCAAGAAAAACTTGCTTGATGATAAAAGCCTTACCCTAAAAAAAGTGTATTGGTTTCTATTATTGGGAAAGTATTTCAAGCAAAATTTTGCGAAAACAGAAGAATTGTATAAATTTATCCAGAGTTGTCAATACGAACTAAAAGATGGGAGAATAGGATTTAAGGAGAATCCCGCTTCTCCTAAAAAGTATCCCAATGTCCGGTCTACGTATTACGCCTTGGTCTCAATGAAAATTCTGGGTGTTTTGAAGGAATATTTACAATCAAAAGGAAAAGGTCGGGTTCCATCTGAAATTAAGCGGTTTATCATATCGCATCAGAAAAAAAACATATTTATCCATTGCAAAAATAAAGATTGCGAAATATGTGGAGGATTTCCGCCCGAAAAAACGCTCTTTTTCATAATTGAAATTTTTTCTTTATTAAAAACGGATATCCGAATCCAGCAATCAAAATTTTTGAACTTTATCAGTAAGACTACGGAAGATTACAGTGTAAATTTTAAACTCCTCTGTTTAAATTACTTAGGGTTAAACTCTAAGGTTAAAAGAGAGGATTTGGAGTATCTAAATGGGCAACAAAAAGAAGACGGAGGATATAATTTTTCAGAGGAGAGATCTACCATAAATGAGACTTTTTGGACCGTATACACTCTACATACGTTTTCTTGGTTCTTTGATTATAATCCTGCTGGAATATATGCCTATATAAATTCCCACCTAACAAAAATATTAGCAAATAAAGATAATTGGAGCCCAAGAAAGATTCAAGACATCTCAAAACTTATAATTATCTTATCACTCATTTGGGAAAAGTTTATCGATGAAATCGAACGAGCAATCTTTAAGGAACTCGAAGATAAAACGTTCCTTGATCTCAATAAAATTACTTGTCTGTTCGGACTTTCCGATGTTATGGAAGATATCGTTTCCTATATAAATTTAAATTATGTTTTTAACTTGAGGATAATTAATAACGAACATAAATTTCATAATTACATTAAAGGTTTAAATGCCAAAGAGCAAATAGTTGCAAAAGCTGTATATAATTCGCTAAGGGAAAATAGCGTTATCTCGATATCTGATATTGTATCAGAGCATAAATCCGATTTTCCCGTTGAGGAACTAAAAGTTAAGGATGTTATAGAATTAATAGACGATATGAAAGAAGA
Source organism: Promethearchaeia archaeon (assembly GCA_046483985.1). Taxonomy (GTDB): domain Archaea; phylum Asgardarchaeota; class Lokiarchaeia; order Sigyniarchaeales; family SOKP01; genus JAWOCD01. The sequence goes on along the minus strand of JAWOCD010000051.1, from coordinate 8,891 downwards.
GCATTTCTTTAAGGGAAAAATTAGAACAAAACGCAAATATCTAATCAAAAAAAAGTATTACTTTTATCTGGATACCTTTATCGAAAAACTAATTATCTCCGATACGAAGATCAACTTGGAACGGTTAGAAGAAGAGAAAGAAAAACTCAAAGAAATCGAAAATGATATCTTTAATATGCGTTTAAAATTAAAAAAGACCTCAAATCAAATTAAAGAGGAAGTAAAGAGCTATTTAATATTAAACGAGATTGATTTGGCAAAACAGAGACTCCGATTTATACTCAGGGATGCTTTGATGAACGCGGACTTTCTCAACGAGAATATAGAGAATAACTTCAATGTTGATCTATACTATATTAATATTAGAGCTAGATTGTCGACGGAAATTAAAAAATGGCAAAAAGAATATTCTCGATTAAAACAAAAACTGAAAAATATCGATCAAGATCTACAAGTTGAGATTGCCGAAAAAGAAGAGTTAAGGAAACTCAATTTCAAATTGGAAAAGCTGGATGAGAAGATATTTCAGACAGGAAATTATTATAACAAACGGATAAACGATTTTCGCAAGTATCTCAGGGAAACTCTACAAGACGGATACACAGAGGATAAATTCTCCTTAATTAAACGGGAGTTTAGAAGCATTAAGGACAGTGTTGAGAAGTTTGATCAAAAGATATTTGACTTTTCGAAGAATATTTCGACGGAGGAGGAGGTAATCCTCAAGAAGCATAGAGAAGTGATCAACAATTGGATAAGCATTAAGGAAGAAATGTCGGAAGTTTTTGAATATTACGAGCATGGATTTCAGTTTTTTGAAGATTATTTGGAAAAGTTGGAGCAAATAAAACAAAGAATAAACAGAGATATTAAGAATATTGAGGATAAAATCGCTGATTCAATACAAGAAAAAGAATTCCAAGAAGCATTTGAGATCATTAAAAAACAGTCGGAAGAGCAACTTAAGGAAAAATCAAAAGAGATAAAAAAAATTCAAAAAGCAGTTGACAAGGAGTTAACAAAGAATCAAAAGTTGTTCTTGCTCTATCGGCATTTGCAGAATAAATCTGACCAAATCGAAGAGAATTTGATAGATTTAATAGAAGAACCCGTCAGTGACCTTCGGAGTAAAGTAATTAAGAAAAGAAATAAAGTCAAGATCAAAAATTTCGAAGATTTTATCTCCGAAAATGCATCAACGTATAGGAGTAAAATCCAAAATTACAAAGAGGAGTTAAGCGATCCACAAATAATTAAAAATCTAGAGATTTCAGATATTGAAGATGACTTAGAGGAGTTAAAAGAAGATTTCCAAGAGATAGATGAGCAATTTGAAGAAAAATTAGAAGCATGCAATGAATTAGTTAAGGATTTCAACGAAAAACTCAAAGTCTCCATTATAAAATGGAAAAAATTTAAGGAATTTTTTTACGATGAACTGGAGAATGTGAGGGACGAATTTATCAATAGCATCATAAGCGCTAAGATCAATAAATTAATCAATAGAACGAAGACCAACAGTATCCTCATTAAAGATTTAAAGAAAAGCGTAAACCTTAAATGTAAGATTCTAGTGAAAAGGATAAAAGATATGATCGACATGTCTAAACTCGAGGGAGAATTAGATGAAAAAGAAAATTACCTGTTAGTTTATACAGAACAATACTTTAAGATTAAAAAACTTAACAATTATGTAGAAAATTCACTGCTAAAGAAAAATTATGAATCGGTTGGAAAGATTTTAGCATTGTATGACTCTGCCATCAAACATAAGACCCTAAAAATAAATTTAAGCGAATTGCAAGATCGCATAAATGAACTCAGCGATTTTGACAAAGAAATGATGAAGAAATTTAATGAAAAAGTGCGGTCCCTTGGAATCGATCAGACATTGAAAGATTTTAAAGAAATTAAACAAAATTTCGGATCTCGAATCAATAAGGATGCGCAGGCCTTGATGGACATCAAAAAAAATCTTAAATTATTTTCAGATCTTCAGAGCTTTATAATTTCTCGTTATAACAATGCAAAATTAGAATTAAGAGAATTTGAAACCTCAATTGAAAAAAAAATAAATAAAACTGAATCATATGAAAAGGTAAATGCGTACTTCACCAAGAAAAGGGAAAAATTTGAGAATAGATTGGAGAATATAGAAGATGAAATTGATGAAAAAATTAAAAAATCAATAGATGATGATTTTAAATCCGAGAATCTTGACGCAGAATTAAGAGAAATCTATGTAAATAACAAAAACCATTTCTTTAAGGAATATGAAGAAAAGAAAGATAAATTGAGAGATAAAATCAACATTTTAAAACATGAAGATTTACGTGAAAAATTATTAAATTACATAAACGAACGCAAGATATTCTTTTCTCAATTACTCGGAACGCTTCAAAAAAGAGTGAAAGAATATATCGAGATAAGAGAATTCAAAAAGGCTAACAACAAAATAAGGAAAAGAAAAGAAAATATTTTAGATCTTATTGGTGAAGCCAAAAAAGAGATTAAAAACCTTAATAAAAGATACAGTAAAAAAGCCAAAAATTTTGAGACTAAGAATAAATACCTCTTTGAAGACTTCGATAAGTTTTTGAAAGAGTTTGGGGAGACCGTAGAAGAGAAAGCTAAAAATCTCCATAGAATGATTTTAAAATCCTATGTGGAGATGAGCATTAAAGCGGTCGCAAATGGGTTCCTTACCATTAGCTTTATCAATAATGAACTCAAAATTAAGAAAAAGCGTATCCAAGACTATTTAATTTATTTAATCGGGTCAGACCAGTTACCTGGAAAATATGACCCCCGATTAGGGATCTATTATGAAGATCCCAGAGTTTTGGAGAATATTAATGAGGAGGAGCTTCAAGTCATTAAGAAAATGAACTACAAGGTCTATATGTTTCTTACGAGGCTTAAGAACTTCACAACTCAATATAGCTCCATTATCGCGTTTTTTGCATCGACTTTGACGATTACTTATTATAGTTTTGTGTTAACCGGTGAAAATCCAATGGTAGCTGCAATCCCGCTTCTATTTATTACGTTTGTAATTGCTTACCTAATGTTTAAGAAACGAGAAAAGGAAAAAGTTTGATATCCCTCATTTTTAATTTTGGAAGTTCAATATTAGGATACCGTTGGTAAAGTAACGATAAAATTACTTCCCTGAGTATAATCCCCCTTTACCCGGTTCTCAACTTGGATTTGACCACCATAACCATTCACAATTTTTTTCACGAGCGATAACCCAATACCCATTCCAGTCATATTTCTATTCTTTTTATAGTTCCTTTCAAAGATGGATTCTTTTGTTTCATCTGAAACACCAATACCGTTGTCCTTGAACTCTATCTTTACGAAAGTTTCTCCGTTCTCTTGAACTTCAGAAAGAATAACCCATAATTTTATGGGTTCGCTGTCGTTATGGACACATCCATTTAGGAGGATATTTTCGAAAGCGTGAAGAAGGAGATCACCGCCCATCACTTTATCGGTGATGGAATCAAATTCCTTCTCTATTATAATCTTTTTTTCCCGAACTCGAGAGTGAATATGTTTGATTATTTCATTAAGTATCTTCTCTATATCAACCAGACTCTTATCCTTTACTTCCTTCTCTACTTTTGAGAGCTTCCGCACTCTTGAGATTAAGGAGGAGCCCTTTGTAATTTGATTTTTCATGATATCCATCATTTCATTACTCTTCTCCGAAATTGTCCCCTCTATATCCTGTAATTCAATCATCTCTATGGATGAATTAATATTTTGAAGAATGTTGGCCATATCGTGGGCAAGAAGATCTTTAAAGAATTCAACCCGATTATAGGCTTCAATATATCTTTGTTTGCTTTTCATTAACTCTTTCTTAGACTCCTCTTGAATAAACTCATAAAAAACAAACATCCAAATTATGGGTTGTAAAATTTCAATAAAATCGTCATAAAAATCGATAACAGGATAAATAGCCCATTCAATAAAGTTGAATAAATGATGAATAGAGTTTAATATTAATAGCAATAGAATAATCCGCGTCATATTCGCGGGAATTTTTTTCGAACTCTTAAATATAACAATTAACATTCCAATTATAATAGTTATAAAAGAGGAGATATCAATAATACTAATTAGATTCATTAATTACATCCCTCTCTTTTTTTATATACTTTAACGATCCAAATGACGAGCAGTAGTGAAGCAGAGAAATAACACAGATGCTCGACCATATTGAGTAAATCTTGATAAAATATCCCTTCAAGGATTGTTAAAACCCAACCGAGTAAAAATATAGAAAACGAAGAAACCAACAGTTTTAACTTAGGGAGGTTAATCAGATTTGAATATTTAGTAACAATGAAGATGCATGTTCCTATTCCAATGAATAAGGTTATCAGTTCATTTGTCTCTATCATCTATTAACCTCCCGCTTCTAAAAGGAAAGTTGGATTGAACTACCACGGCCTAAAGGGCGGTGGATTCGTGCTCCCTAATGTGTTATACACACCTTAGACAACATAGGATGGTTCTCCACCCCGATATGATCGTCCCCGAAGGGACGGTGAATTTGATCGTATTTCTTTATGATAAAATATTTCCTCAATTTATAATATTCAATATAGGAATCAATTTTTATAAATTTTAAATTCAACTTTCAAATAGATATTTAGGAAGAGGAAATTCCCGAATATTGTTATATATTAAAGAAATATCACTTTATTAATCATATCCCTTCAGAAATAGTACTTGACCATCTTCTTTTTTAAGATATTCTAAATAACAGGCACGATTGAAATGAATATGGAATTTTTTTCCAATAATTTCCTCGTCTTCCGCAAATTCCTTAAATTTATCTAAACTTAGCGCTTGATTTTCGCTATATTTGACTATATCTATGAGTGTTTTAACATTATTATTCAGATATCGTTTTCTTTTCTTTTTGTTCTTGTTTTTAGGTTTTTTTACTTTTTTAATCCTATAGAGATGCGATTTCATCTTTTCCTTGTTTAAATCAACCACATCGTTAAAAAAGGTGACTCCTTGATTTTTATATTTGCCATATTGTTCGCTCTTACAAAAAGTATCAATTTTCTCGATAATTTCTTCCAGAGAGCGATGTGCTAATAACTCTTTTTCCTTCTCCTTCCTTTCCTTGAAATTTTTGATAACTTCATACTGGGAATACGCATTTTCAAATACCGAGAAATCGATTTTCTTTCGTTCAATACTCTGATTTAAGTCTAATCTTTCGGTATCCTCGAGAATATTATTCATGGTGCCCACTTTCTTCTTTGCCACTTTAAAAAACGGCACATCCACAGTACCTTTCGCAATTAAAATATAGCAGCGTCCATCTTTAGATCTGCCCGTCCGGCCACGCCTTTGAATAAACCGGATTTCGGAGGGCACTGGTTCATAAAAGATTAATGCATCGACATTGGGAATATCCAGCCCTTCCTCGGCAACACTTGTTGCAATTAATACATCGATCTCATCATTTCGAAATTTATCTAAAATATCAATTTGGGTGCTTTGGGAAAATCCTGGGTCGTCTATCTTATTGGTTTGTCCGATAAATTTTTCCACGGTTAGTAGATTCCCAAATTCTTCCCTCACCAATTTTTTTAGTTCCTCGGCCATTTCCCGATATTGGGTGAAAATAATTAATTTTTTATTGTCATGCTCGTGCAATTCCTCGTTAAGGAGGGAAAAGACCTTTTTAATTTTGGGATGAGCATAGTCTGCTTTGTTGTTCTGGCTTAGCCGGGACTGTATGAGTTTAAAGTGTTCAGAACGAGTAATACGTTTTCCCGCTTTAATGTCATTTGCCGCTTTTCGTTCTATTTTCTCCAAAAATGAGGTAAATAACGCAATATCTTGGGTTTCCAATAAATCCTTCCCATGCAATAAGGAAATGCAAGAAGAACAATAGGAAAAAATGGCATAGATATTAAGATTGTTTTCTTGGACGATTTCTATGATTTTCGGGTCGCGATAATATAATTGCTCCAAATATTTTTCTTGTTCCACGGGATCAAGGTATTCATCCTCCTCATATTTCAATGAAAGAGTTAAATCTTTGGCTATTGCCAAAAAATCCAATTTTGAGTAATATTCCTTATATGGATTGATTAAATCCCTGTCAATAAAAAATTGTAGATATTTATTAAAGAGACTCTTCCAAACTTCCACAATCTCAACAAGTTCTATTGGTAAATCAACATATTCAAGATAGAGGTCAATGTCATGGATATATTTCTTAATATCTGCATCATTTCTCTTTTTTGAGACAATATTCTCCACAAAAAGATTATTGCACACATCTTGTATGATCTCTTCATTTTTTCCCGGGGATGCAGTGAGACCTAAGATTTGCGGATCATTACACCTTTGAATATAATAATGGGAAATAAAATTGTATGCATAATTTCCTTTCGTTCTATGAGCCTCATCAAATATAAGAAGGGTCACCCTTGAGAGATCATATCTCCCACGTTCTATATCATTTTTAATGACTTGAGGGGTAGAAATAACTATTTTTGACTCGTTGAATAACTGGACTCGTTTGATAGGCTTTACCCGACCATTTAGAATAACAATTTCGTTACGGGGTATATTCAAAAACTTTTCACACGATTGTCCGTGTTGAGAGACGAGCGGTCGGGTAGGTGCCAATAAGAGTATTTTCCCCTTGCGGTTATACTTTTCTAAGGTATATGACATGGCAAGAAAAGCAATAATTGTCTTTCCCAACCCTGTGGGGAGTACTACCAATGAATTTTTATCTTGACATGCTTTAGCAATTTTATCTTGATAATGTCGATAATGAATCTGATTCTTTTTCAAATAATGGCGATTAAAGTAGCGGGGAACATCTGATACCATGTTATTTAATATATAATACAAATATTATTAAAAAACGAGGGACATTCGATTATTTAATTTTTAATAAAAATAAAAACCCAAAAGATGAATTTCTGTATAATTTTATAGATCTCTCAATTTAGATTTGTCCATCGTATCAATATGGATGAAATCATCTCTTTTGCGTCGGTCAGAAAAATGTCTTTCTTGAGCTGGATAACCTAGTTGGAGTATATCTGGGATAGATATATATTCGGGTATTTCCAATAATTTTTTCAAATTTTCACGGATTACCGTGGGTTGAGTGCCCCAACTCAACGATAATCCCATAGAGGTAGCGAGGAGAGCCATATTTTGAACCATAGTTCCAATACTGGCGTAGACTATGAACTCTGCAGGCATTTTATCTGGATAAGAATCGATAATTCGAGTATCTATACATACCGCTATCAGTATGGGCGGAATCGTATATCTTTTAGAGGGTTTAATGAGTCCCTGTCCTTCGGCGTATATCTCAGCTATCTTCTTTTTTAGTCTTTTATCCTTGATAACTATTAACTCCCACGGCTGTTTATTCCCACCAGAAGGGGCCCATCTACCTGCTTCCAGTATTTTATCCAGATTTTTGTCTGCAACATCTTTAGATTTGAACTTTCGAGCAGTCCATCTTTCCTCCATCAGTTTTATGAGCTTTCTTTCATTCATTTTTTAACCTCCACAATTAGATTTCCAATTTCCCCATTGAACTGGTCACGATAAATTAAATATTCATTCATTTTATTCAAATATATTCATTTTTCTTTTAAAAATTATCTCTTAAAGAGAAGACTTTTTGGGATAAAAAATAAACTCCTTTTCTCCAAATTTACGATATATTTTATCCTTTTCCTCTCAGAGATTAAGATTTTAATCGTATTACAACATCATTCCTTTTTCCCCATAGATGTGAGATCCATTCATATTTATGGATTTTTATTTACAGCGACTAGACGAATAATCGCCAATTCTTTTTTCTTTTATTATGGACTCAATTTATCTTTATTGCTTTAACCAGTTACTTCTTTAAGAAGATATTCTCAATGGGTTTTGGCATAATGATTCCTATATAAAATTCGAGTGAACTCGAAATTAGCAAGATTCTTATAATTGGAAGAGTAATAAAGTTTAACGTGAATGTAGAATCTGCTATCGCGCCAACGGTCCATGAAATGAATGCTATGCCGATAAATTTGCCCCGTAATTTACTTACCCTCTGTTCAGCCCTTAATGATTGTTTGGCAAACAATAGTCCCGTAATGCAGACTATAATTAAGACGAGTAGTAAGAGCAGAGAGAATATTCCTTTATATTTCACATCCACGGCACTGGTTAATTCTCCAATATTTGCAGGAGTTGTAAAAATATTAAATAACAATAAACCATCATAGATTAAAGCAAACAAAATAAAAACCGCTAGCACTATATTCTTCCGTTGGATATCTAAAAAGTGGTTAAAAGCCATAATCCAAATGAGGAGAAACCAGGGCAATACAAGATTACCAATGAGAAAGTAGGGAATCGGAGGAAGTGATTGGTTTATGGTCAACACTGAAAGGAAACTCAGAGCCGATGGCCACCATCCATTCATTAGCCCCGTCCAAGAAATACCTACTAGTAGATACTGTTTAATCCTGCTTTTGAAGTATCTGCTCGCTATATACAGCCCGATGTAAATGGAGATAATACAAATTAACAAACTGAATAAACCGGTCATAAATTCAAATGCCGTTAGTTGCATTAGCTGATCATTTCTTTTTTTTAGATTTATAAAAGTATAATTAAATTTAAAGATTAATTTGAGTGTATTTTAGAATTTAAATAATGAATCGAAAATTAAAAATCTATCAACTAAGGGCGACAAAATTTTCATCTATATCACCTTGAGATTTGTCGGAAAAAAAGTGTGCTCAAGAATGATCAAGACTCGCAATTTTCTCATCGAAAATGGACAAAAAAGACGATTTTCCTTCAAAAAACATCATCCCATC
>JAWOCD010000042.1:0-38456 GCA_046483985.1 Promethearchaeia archaeon | reverse complement strand
AACCACGTTCATCATATAATCGCAGGAAGTGCGAGGATGGCGTTTGGAGAGGATGTAAGACCGATGTTATCTGTGTCGGCAATTCTCAATGAATTAAAAATCCATTTTAATATCATTTTTTTCCGCTAACGATATATTAATTTCTTTTAATCTATTGATTATTTCATCGGTATGGAATATCTTTCTTCGAGATTTTACACAACAGATATAATGGTAGTTTAATGAATACACCGAATGAGCACCTTTATCAAGTTCGTATCCCATTCTATTCACTTGGTTACTAAGATAATACCAAAAACCAAATATAAAAATGTTCGTATAAATACGAAATTCATCCCCTCCCTAAAGGGATGGGGACTTCTTTCGCAGATCGTTAATTAAGAAATACAATGCTTTTAGAAATTAACATGTTGATATAACTGGGATTTTTGGAGTATTTAACCGTTTTTCTTTATGGAATACGACTTACTGATTACTTTTTTACCATTATTAGCGAATCCAAGATGTCTGTAGTAATCAAAGAAATATATCTATTTACTGAAATTACAAATCATTTAGAAATAGATAAAACTCTTTAGTAGGTGAAAAAAACGCCCTACTAAATTATTAGAGGGGATAATTAAATGGTTGATGTAATAGGGGCGTTTTTTTCATACAAATAATAAAATTCATACATTTATTTTTTGGGATTATACGAAATTAAAATTCATAGATTCTTATATTAATTAGACTTTTTGAAATGGATTATTGATAAGATGTACAACGATTAAGGAATACCAAAGTTAAAAAAAAATGGTAATTTTTAGATCTTAATATTTCTCAATACAAAAGTTATAAAATATTCTTGGCATTGATCGTTAGAAAGCAGCAATTGTCTAGCGGTAGGATTCTGGCCTTCCAAGCCAGAGACCCGGGTTCAATCCCCGGTTGCTGCATTCTATTCCATCTTTTTTTTAAGAGATTTGTAGATTCAAAAAATACGAGAAGTTTTTTGGATTTTTAAAAATCTCCATTTCAATTATTCAAACGTCTCAATAGATATTAAATGTAAGTTCATAATAAGTAATCATTTTATTCACGGCTACCCACGCATCTAAGCTATATTGAGAAATAGAGATGTGATTCCTACTTAATTGAAGGATTTTCTCGGAAAATTTGTCCTTTTGAAAGCCTCCAATGAAGAGAATTTGATTTTTTTCTAAATTCGAGTCATAAAATTCTAACGGATGCTCAATTTGTTGACCCGTCTCTGTAAGCAAAGACACTTTTGGGTCTTTAAATGATTGAATCAATTTCTCTAGACTTCCTCGGAAACGCTTAAATAAAAACCCATTTTTAATCCGAATCTCTCCATCAATTAATAATTTCGCGATTAATCCTTTAAATCTGTTGAAGTTTCGTGCAATTCTGACCTCTGGGCTAACTTCAAAAATTTTTCCACGATAGGTATGGATAAAAATACGCAAATTACCGCTTTTATTAAGCGTAGAGCCTAAGGCATTTAATAGACATAGGTGTGTTATATCAGGTCTTCCTCTTTTCTGGCGGTTCTTTAAATTGCTCATGGCTGAATGGTGAAGTGCATTATCAAGAAGTTGAGACATGTAATTTTTATCATTTAAATTCCTTTGCACTGCGGGATGGCTTCTGATTTTGCGCGGAATTATTTCGAGACTGCATTCAACCAATAAGAGAATTAAAGGCATGTTTGGATAACCATAAATTTTTACTTATATATTAGTTATTTTTATTACTTTTATTTTTCGTCTTTTTGGCTTTTATATGGTACCGGGTGATTTCACCACACTCCAAGCAAGTCATGGATATGTGGGACCCTTTCCCTTTTCTCGATTGCAACCGATATCGGCAATTCACGCCAGGACTTAAAAAAGATTTACAATTATGACAAATCAAGCGTTTCCATCTAGTAGGGACCCGTATTTTGGCTTTTTGTGCGTATCGCTGTGCCAAATATGCATATCGATTTGCTAAATACCGGTTCTCGACAATGGTTTCCGCCGCCAGCTCAAATAAAAACTTCATTCGTTTTCTGGCAATTTTCCTAATAATCCGGTTCTTTTTGTTATATCTGTTCATAGAGCCTCAAAGAAGAATTGATTTTTTATTAAAGTCTTAGAGGTCTTTTATTCTCTTTTTCGATAAGATAAATGTTTTTCCGCGTACATCTTGCAAATAGGCATCGCTTTTTCTCGCAACTTTTTCCGAAATGTTATCAATATCTTTATCATAGGCAAAGGATTTTAGGACTTTCACTTTAATGATTTTATGATCCTTAAGTAATTGTTCAATATGATTTATCATATCTTCAGTAATACCTAATTTTCCGATATTACAGTGCGGTTTTGAAAGAAGTACATTCTTAAAATCTTCTTTAGAAGACATCTTAGAAATCCTTAATAGAAAAAATTTTTAATTTATCCTACTTTAAATTTATATATATTAAAGAATGAAGAAATAAAGAATTTAGCAAAAAAATGTCAATTTACTCGGTAAGACCAAATTTATTGATCAATGAAATGGCGGAGATATTAAAGGAATATCCTGAAATCGAACCACCAGAGGGAAGTCAATTCTGGAAAACAGCGTATTTTAAAGAATTAGCCCCTATAGACTCAGAAAATTTCTGGTATGTTCGCTGTGCATCCTTATTACGGAAGGTTAAAAAGTTCGGCCCTATTGGTGTGAATCGATTGCGCAAACAATACGGCGGCAAAACAAAAGATAAACGTGGGCTTAAACATAAAGCAAAAGGCTCAGGAAAGATTATACGAGTAGGGCTTCAGCAATTAGGGGATGCAGATTTAGTAGAATTATTACCAAGTCAAGGACGAGTCTGCACTCCAGAAGGAGTGAGTCTTATAGAAAGAACTGCCTACTCAATAAAAAGATCTCAATAAAATTAAACTAAAATAGTTTAAAAATACCTTCGAGTGAGAGAAAATATGAGTGAGAAAGAAAAAAAGCTTCAAGAGATTAGACAAAAGAAATTAGAGCAATTAAAACAACAAGCCGCTCAGCAACAGTCATCCAAACAACGACAACAAGAGTTAGAAAGTAAGAAGTTCCAAATGATGCGAAAAATTCTTTCACAGAAAGGACGACAACGATTAGAGAATATTCGGATGGTGAAACCCCAATTTGCCCAGCAAATTGAGATGCAGTTACTTCAGTTGTATAAAATGGGTAAATTGCGCGGTTCTGCCCCTTTATCGGACAAAAAATTTAAGAAGTTACTGAAGCAGTTGCAGAAGAAACAGAAGAAGACGGATTTTAAAATAAAGAAATTTTAGAAAAATATTTAGTAAATTTATTAATTACAAGAAAATTATTTAAATTAGGTTATTAAAAATGGCACGAAATAAAGATGTAGCCTCCAAGCGAAGAAGAGGAAAAAAGCTTAAACAAAGCAAAACAATTCCAAGTTGGATCATTATGAAAACAGACGGAGAAGTGCGGACATCTCCCTATACCCGTAGAGAGTGGCGTAATCGAAAATTAAAGAAGGATTAACACAGTAAAGGTAGTTAAATCGTTATGGCAAAAAAGAAAGAAAAAGAAGTTAGTTTAGATGATCTTGAAGATGAATTAGAAGAGGAAATTGAAGAAGAATTTGAAGAGGAAGAGATAAAAGAAATCCCCGAATTTTCTCTTGAAGAAGAAGTATCAGAGGAGGAGGAAATCGGCGAAGTCTTCGAAGCTGAGGAAGGACTCATCGAAGAGGAATATGAAGAAGAATATATTCCAGAAGAAGAAATTATCGATGAACGGATTTATACTGTTCCTTTAGCGAAGGGATTTAAGGGATCGCGTAGTCGGCGCGCAAAAAAGGCAATGGTCTATTTAAAAGACTTTTTTGAGCGACATTTCAAACCTGAAGCATTAGTGGTCTCCCAAGAGGTCAATGAAAAGATATGGTCAAGAGGTATCGAGAAGCCACCTAGAAGATTGAAAATTCGGGCCACTAAAAATACTGAAGGCTTGGTTGTACTATATTTAGCATAATAAAACTAACTTATTGGTCTATCCAATCTTTTTTTACTTTATAAAAATACATAAAGGTTCTCTTCCGAAATTCATGGCAATCTTAAAATTAGAAATACTTGGTAAAAACACGGTTGGCGTTTATCTAACGGCAAACAATCAATTCGTGTTATATCCGACCAATTTACAAGAGAGAATCTTAAAAAAGCTCAAATCTGTGTTTCAAGTTCCTTTATATCCCTTAACCATTAATAATTCCAATCTGTTGGGTGTCTACACTACCTCGAATAAATATGGCATCATTGTTCCCGAGATTATTCGAGATGACGAGTTAGAAAAGTTAAAATCCCATGTAGGAAACGGGTTCAGACAAGGAACCATTCAATCATTAGATAATGCGTACGGAAATTTAATTGTTTGCAATGATAAAGGAGCGATTATAAGCTCATTATTAAAAGAAAAGAGAGAAAAGATAGAAGATATATTAAACGTGGAAACAGTAGTCTACAATTTTGCAGGAACTCTACTTCCCGGGTCCATTGCAATTGCAAATAATCAAGGATGTTTAGTCCACCCCTTGGCACGAGATGATGAGATAGAATATATATCCTCTGTACTTCGAGTTGAAACGGATGTATCTACTGTGAATCGGGGAGTTCCCTATTTAAACTCTGGAACGGTTGTGAATGACAAAACTGGTGTATTCGGAAAAGATTCTACGGGTCCCGAAATGATGCGATTAACGAACGTATTAAAAATTCAGTAAAATTTAGAAAAAATCAATCTATTCGAGAAAAGAAATTTTAGATTTTATAAATACAAAATTTATTATTTTTGGGTTAATTATAAAAAATAAGTTATTTAACAACTTAAATAATTTAGATGTGAATATATTGTCAACTGAAACTAGAGTGAAGATTTTTCGCGTAACAGGAACCTACCATTTGAAGCATAAGAAATATCTATTTCGCAAGGAATGCAGAGCCCTTAACAAGGAGGATGCTCTTGAAAAAGCCTATTGCGAGGTAAGTTCAATAGGGTTGTCCCGACGACAAATTCATATAAAAGATATAAAAGAAATCAAGCCAGAAGAAGTTGAAAATCTTCTTATTCGAGAACTATCTCAATTATAAAAGGAAGTGTATTTAGTATGCAAAATCCACAAGGTCAACAACTTACGCAGTTTCGACGCTTAAGAGAACAAAACGAAATGTTTTCTGAACAGTTAGAATTAGTGAATGCAAGTCTTTCAAGTATTAAACAAACGCAAAAAACTGTTGAGAACCTCAAAACGGTACAGGAGGGAGATGAGATCTTAATCCCAATAGGAGGAATAGCAGAAATGAAAGCAAAAGCAACCAATCCAGAAAAAGTTTTATTATATGTCAGTCAAGATGTTGTTATAGAAAAAACTCCTGATGAGGCTTTAGAACATATCGAAGAACTCATTGATAATCACGAAGAGCAAATCGAATATCTGAAAAAAAAAATCGAGGAAACAGAATCCAAATTGAAGAGTCTCTCCCAACAATTTCAGCAATCGTATGCAAAGGCTGCAAACATGCAAAGACAGCGACAAGCATACTCTCAACAACAAGATCTTCAAAAAGAATAAGATCTATTTTTTTATCAAAAAATGCTCGACAAATTAAAAAACGCGTTTTCTAGTTTTGTCAAGAAAACTCTAACAGAGGAGAAGTTAGAAGATGCCCTCGAAGAATTAAAAATAATCCTCTACTCTAACGATGTAGCAGTGGATACTGCGGATGAGATATGCGAAAAAATTATCGATGAAGTTAAGGGTGAAGAAGTAGGTCGATTAAAATCAACATCAAATATGTTAAATGATGTCCTTGAAGAGGTCATCTTAGAAATTCTAACGCCAGATCAAGAAATTGAACTGCTCCATGAAATTAAAGATAAAACAAAAAATGGGGCTCCATATGTACTCGTATTTTTGGGAGTAAATGGCACGGGAAAAACAACCACAATGGCTAAAATCGCGAAATATCTGAAGGATCACGGATTTTCCGTTGTTGCAGCCGCGTCAGATACTTTTCGAGCTGGGGCAATTGAACAACTTAATCACCATATGAATAATGTTAACGTACGGGTAATAAAACATAAGTATAAGTCAGATCCAGCATCAGTTGCCTATGATACAATAGACCATGCAAAAGCAAAAGATATTGACGTAGTGTTAGTTGATACCGCTGGAAGACAAGTGACGGATAAGAACCTCATGGTTGAACTAGAAAAAATTATGAGAATAGCCGAACCAGATTTACGGGTGTTTATAGGAGATTCCTTAGCCGGAAATGATGCCCTCCACCAAGCCAAGGAATTCCAAAAAAATGTGGGAATTGATGCCAATATTTTAACCAAATTAGATGCAGATTCTAAGGGAGGGGCAGCTTTATCCATCGCTCATGAAACTCGCAAGCCGATCATCTTTGTGGGAGTAGGTCAAGGTTATGATGATCTGAAGGATTTTGAGCCCGATTATTTTGTCTCAAAAATCTTGGAAATAGAAGATTAATACAATAAATCTTAAATTGAATTATGGGTTAATATAACAAGATGTCAAACGAATACCCGAAGTATGCAAAGTATAAATCGAAGTCTCAGACACAACAAGGAGAAACTCTCTACGAAAAAATTAAGAAATTCATTCGAGGGGTAAAAAGGGTCTTAAAGATTGCGAATAAACCCGATCGGGAAGAATATTTTCTCGTTTTTAAAATATGCGCAATTGGATTAGCCATATTAGGCGCGCTTAGTTATGTAATTCAGTTGATTTTTTCTGTAGCCTTACCGTTAGGTGATTAGAGCAATTTCCCCAACTTCCTGTTAGGATTTATATTCATCATATATTTATTTTTTCTATTAAATTCTTATTTGAGAGTGGATCTACACCCTAAATGACTAAAAAGCATGGAAATGAATTAAGAAGATTCTTTTAGAGATATTAGAAATTGAAGAATTTGAGAATATTTAAATCTTATATGTAAAAAAACACTCATTTAAATATATGAAAGTACATATTAAACATTCGGAAAATCTCCACTTTCTCGGCTCCGCACGAGAGTTTACACATATTCATATGGACGAACCCGAGAGTTTTCATGGGACTAATAAGGGACCATCCCCTGTGGAATACTTTCTTCTCGGGATAGGGGGGTGTATGGGAAGTACATTCGCCTTTTCCTGTCAGAAAAATGGAATTGAGGTTCAAGATATATCGATTACAATAGACGGGGAATTGACGCATCGGGAAGATAGAGAAAATTTATTACAATTCGAGAAAATCGAAGGACATATTGACTTTATTCCGAAAGATGCCTATGATGAGAAAAAGATCAAACAGAGTATCCGTGAATTTCAAAAATATTGCGTTCTTTCCAATTCAATTAGACAAGGGATACCCCTTGATGTAAATGTGGAATGGAAAAAACAATAAAACAAAAATATGAAAACTAAAAAAAAAGAAAATAAAAAATTTCAGAAGAAATGAACGTGAATATGGCGTGGAATCTTCAAATCTTCTTCTTTATTCTTGCACGCGATAAATTCAACATCCAAATTTAATGTGAGTGAAAGCAGACGTTCTGAGAGAATGCCATAAAAAATGAGAAATTTTGTCTTCTCATAGTTTCGAATTTCTTCGAATAACTCCCGTACTTTCATTGAAAAGAGTTCTTCAAGATTATAATCAAACCCCTTTGCCATTCCCGGTTCAATATCCTCAATTGCCTTAACAATTATTGACGGGTCACCCGCATTAAGGTCTATGAGCAATTTCTCCAATTTGGATAACTCCCTTTTTTCTCTCACCGGCTTCTCCTTTTCCTCAGCACTGATATCTTCTGGTAATTTTCCGATTTCTTCTACGGGTTGCTTGTTTTGTAATTCTTTGATCATCTGTTTTCGGGTTAATTCCTCGACTTCATATCCCTCTGGTGCCCGTGCAACATAATCTAATCTCCCAACTTGCATAACTTCTTTTAGGATCAAGGTTCCTCCTCGGTCTCCATCGAGAAATGCAGTTATCGTTCTTTTTGGTTTACTCTTCTTCATCAATTTTTTAATTGATTCAGGTATATGAGTACCTTGCACAGCAACGCTGTTTTTTACGCCGATACGGAGTAAATTCAATACATCTGCTCTTCCTTCTACGATAATAATTTCTTTACTTTCGTTTATTTCTGGACCAGCAGGTAAATCTTCTGGACCCCATGTGATGATTTCTCCTAACTTAATATCTTCGTCTATTTTCTCTTCAATTTCACTCTTATCTAAGGATTTTTGATCCCATTCTTTTAATAATTCCGCGGCACGCGAAATTATTTTTTTCCGTTTCGTCTCTCTAACGTCACGTATTTCCTCCAGTTTAATCTCTGCTTCACAGGGACCAACCCTAGTGACTGTTTCGACAGTTGCTGCAAGTAATGCTGTTTCGCGTCTTGTGAGGCTACTAGGAATCTTTATTGTTCCTTGTGAGATTCCCCCTTTGGATTTATTTTCTACTTCTATTCGTCCGATCCTTCCCGATTTTTGGAGATCCCTCAAATCGAGATCTAAAAGTAGACCTTCCGTTTAGCCGATCTGCCGATATGGCAAAATCTTTTTTATCTTTGGCCGAATATAGCCCCTACAATATCGCTTTTTTCAACCACTCCTTTTATTTTGAATCGCGCTTCAATAATATATTTTGTAGTGAAATCAGTTTGCTTTTTTGTAATCTTAATCACTTCCATCTATAAATGTTTCAATTTCTTGAGTCAAATTTCATGCTTATTCTTGCTATAGTGGTACTTGGTTAGTAAGATAAGCTTAAACTAGTACAGTAATGTTAAAATTTGAATAATGTATAAACTTTTATTTTAATTAATTTTTAATTAATAACTATGTAATAAAAATTCTACATCCAATTAAATTTTTTGTAAGGTGTATTGAGATTATAATATTAAAACGAGTTAGTCATCATACGTCCATATTATTGCCCTTTTTAAAGATACATTACATAAGATAACTGATGAATAAATATTGGAATAACGCGATCATCGAAAAAATAACCTCTCAAAAGGAAAGAGATATGATAAAACTTAAAATGACCACTCCTTTTGGACGAATATTCGTGTATATCAAAAGACAGTCAAAAAACTCGGCATCTATTCGCATTATTTTCTTTCCCGAGAATCCTTTTTCTAACAAACAACTTGAGAATTCATTATAAATCACCAAAAATTATACGAGAAATTTAAACAAGATGCATATAATGAAGAGAATTCAATTCCTTTAAGACATTATAATCAGACTTTAAGCGAGATAGATAGATTTATCCAAAAGAACGGTCACATTTTCTGAGATCGACTCAATTATCCTCTTTGGATTTTTAGCTTTTTCCAGAAAACAACCGGTATTTCTAATTTGATCTCTTTCTCGATTTAGAAAAGACCTTGGATATACCAATTAGCGAAGATTAAAGGCATAAAATTAAGTAGAGGATCAATACTGATAAAAGAAAAAGAGTTTCTCCAAATTCAATCTCTTTTTGAGAAATTTAAGATAAATTATAATACCCATAGAGTATGAATTGACAAATAGGAAGGATTAAAATCTCTATGTCTCACGAAATTGTAGAGAGAGATTAAACATATTAATACTCTGAAACTTATGGATTAATTTTTTATGAGAGAATAATTTTTTCTTATTACGCAATATATGAGGAAATAGTTTCTCAGAATGATAAGGTAAAAATGATAGAGAAGATCTTAGTACTTGGCGGAAAAGGCGGTGTAGGAAAAAGTACAATCAGCGCGGCTACAGCAGTAGCGATCTCCGATTTGCTACCGGATAAAAAGATTTTATTAATTTCTTTTGACATGGCTCATAACCTTAGCGATATGTTTGAACAACCGATTGGCGATAAGCTGACCAAATTAAAATCGAATCTTTGGGGGATAGAACCCGATCCCAATAAATATGCCGAACAATATACGGCAGAGTTTGCAGGAAAGATGAGAGAACTTATGAAAAAGATGCCGGTAATCGGGAATTTACCGCAAATCAAGGAATTTATTGATAAAACTTTCAATGCCGATTCCATTCCCATTGCCCTAAAAAATTCAATGTTTTTTCAAAAAATATTAGACGCTGAGGACTCGATTTATCGGGATAAAACCGCAGATGGAATTGATTTTGATATCATTGTTGCGGATTTTCCTCCCACTGGAAATATGGTGGCTCTGTTTGAGATTCCAGAAGATACGGTAAAGGTATTATTGAAGTATTCCCTCAACGTCTATAATTCTATCAAGGGGACTATTCGTGGAGTAACCAAGATTGCCACGAAAATCATCAAACCATTCGGAAACAAAGAGGAAAGAAAGGCATTAGCGGAGGAGATATTGGAAATGCTTAAGCAATTAGAGGAACGGGGGGAGAGGATTACAGAATTAATTAAGGAAAAAGGATCACTGCGATTGGTAACTATTGCGGAAAAGCCAAGCTTTGAAGAGATAAAACGTGCAAGAGATTTAACCAAAAAGTATATCGACCTTGAGGGCGTCCATATTAATATGCTTATTCCAGACTCTGCCAGCGCCGAATGTGATTTCTGTCATTCTCTTCGCTCAAATCAATTAAAATATACAAAAGACATTGAAAACGAGTTTGAAAATCTTGAGATATGGAGATCCAATCGGTTAAAAACAGAACCGCTCGGAATAGAAGGCTTAAGAAACCTTGCAAAAGAGATCTATGGGGATTTCACCGCAGAAAAAATACTGAATCCTAATAAAAATTAATCTAATACTTCTATTTTTAGTTTACTAAGGGAAGATTTTACTTTTAATAAATATTAAGGGTTAACAATATAAAGGATCTCATAATTTTATTTTATCAATTACCTAGTGCGATGTGATCCAATCTTGTTGGAAGGAAATCTCTCTAAAGAGGAAAATAAAGAAATCCAAGTTGTATGTCCTCAATGTCAAGCTTCTAAAGTTATTAATTTGCCAACACAGTTGGTAAAAGAGACATCCCATTTAGTTACTGTTTCGATTCCGAGAAGTTTTATATGTGAACATGGATTTCAAGCATTTGTTGACAAAAATTTTCGAATTCGTGGATATCAGAAAAACGACTTCGAGATAGATAATATGGAAATTTATGAAACGGATAAAAAAGAGCTAAATTTCGTTATAGACTATAAATTATCCTTAATAATTAAAAAAATCATCGAAAACTTGGAGCAAGCAATAACGCTTTCAGAGATATTAGGAGGCGCTCTCACTACCAAAAGTCGAAAAGTCCTTTATCTCTCGTTACCCCATGAAATTTTTGGAGATGTAAAAAAACAGCTGGAATTCCAAAGAGAAGATCTAAACGGAAACATCACTAAAAACCTTTTTGAATTAGACGATGGACGTAAGATTTTTATCGATACTCTTAGAATTAACTCCAGCATTCTTTTTGTTAGCGTACTTTTTTCTTCAAAAATAACCATCCCACAAGGAAATAAGTTTTTTGAGAAAATCATTGATTATTTAAATTCCAATAATTTCGACGAAACAGCAGATTCCGCAAAATTCTGTAGAAATCAATAAGATTAGAAAAAAAACTCAAAAGCAAGGCTTCAAAGAAACCCGACTTCATTTAAATGATTATATCAATTGCGAACCAGGAGCCAAAAACTAAACAGATCAGAATGAACTGGTAGGTATTTGGCTGAATTTCTTCATTCTCGGGCATTGGCCATCTTCGTTCTAACTGGTACCAAACGAAGAAATATAAACATATATATAAATTATAATATCAAGTTTTTTTTAGAAAAATCTCATTCATCATCCTATGTCACTTAAAAGGAAGGATGCTCCTAAAACCTTTATACCCATGTTTATGATATGGATTCTCCTCTGTAATATTGTGGCGATAATTTTAGCAATTATATGGAATATCCAGTTTCCCGAGAGCTTTAGATTCAATGCTACGGTCTCAACATATATAATAATTGTGATAAATATTCTTAGCATCATTCTTTTATATCCAATGCTTAGTATGGACCCAATAACATCATTTCTAAGAAGTGCGCTTATCTGGTATATTGTGATATCAATAATATACATTATTTTGGGAGCTTATTTTGCACTCATCCCTGGGACAATCCAATTGCTAGCAGATCTTTGGTTTCATTGGAAGCGGAATAAGCTGATAGAAGCAAGATAATCAGAGTATCAGCAGACAAAAATATAAAGAAAGTAATTGTGGATTTAAATCAGATAAAGGATAAAAAAAAATTAGGTTCCTTCTTCATAGCCGTGAATATAATTATATTGTTCTTCGGTTAACTCATCAATTTCAATATCCATTGATTTTAATTTCAGATAACCAACTTTATCGTCAATTTCTTTAGGGACTTCTATAATTCCTGGCTCAAAATCTCCCTTATTTTTAACAATATACTCCGACATCAGGGATTGAAGGGCAAAAGACATGTCCATCACTTCACTGGGATGTCCTTCTGACAAAACTAGATTCGCAAGGCGTCCTTTTGCTAAGAGATAGGCTTTTTTACCCGTTGGAAATACAAGTTCCTCTACATCTTTTCGAACGGGATTAATTTCTTCTGCGTATTGATATAACTCCTTGGTGGGGATTTCAATATCAAAATGGCCAAGATTACCCAGAATAACACCATCTTTCATCTGGTCAAATATGTCTTCGTCAGGAGGGATTACATGTTTACATCCAGTTGCTGTTAAAATCACGTCCGCGCTAGGTAAAGTTTCCCGAATTGGTTTCACTTCATACCCTGCAAACCGAGCTTTTAACGCTTTTATAGGATCAATTTCCGTGACTATCACATGGGCTCCTAATCCTCGTGCCCGCAGCGCCATACCGGATGAGCAATGGCCGTATCCAGCAATAACTATTTTTTTCCCTGCAAAAAGAATATGCATCCCATTAAAAACAGAAATAATGCCTTGACCTGTACCTAATTCATTATCAAACTGATTTTTACATCTGGCATCATTAACTGGAAAAAGCGGCACCTTTAAGACTCCCTTCTCAGCCATTGCTCTAAATCGTTTCACACCAGTGGTAGTTTCCTCTTGAGTACCTAAAATAGTACCTCCTTCAATAAGGTCAGGGAATTCCTCATGTGCTGTCACAATCATATCGCCCCCATCATCTATAAGTATATTTGGTTCTGCTTTCAAGCATTGACGAATACACCAATAAAATTCTTCGGTAGTATTTCCATGCCATGAAAATACATTTATTCCTTCCTTAACTAACGCTGCTGCAACATCATCTTGAGTAGAAAGAGGATTACTTCCACATAAATATACATCAGCTCCACCAGCTTTTAGTGTTCTGGCGAGATTTCCAGTTTCTTTGGTAATATGTAAACATCCAGCAACAATAATCCCTTCTAAAGGTTTTTCCTCGCCAAAACGAGACCGGATTACCTCAGATGTAACAGGCATCTTATTATTTGCAATATAAAGAGCTTCTTTCCCCTTTTCGGCTAATGACTCATCAGCTATTTTATAGTCAACCATTTTTTCTCACTAATACATAATTTTTATTTCATTTGTTCGGTATTAATTTTAATTTTAAGTAAAATTTAAATCTAATTTTCATTATTTGTAAAATATAATATAAAATAAATACACAAATAATTAACTAAAAATGATTTCGGAAAATGAAATATAATATATCTCAGGATGAGAAACTCACACTTATAAGAGCTTTATCAAATAAGACTAAACCAAACTTTTCTAAGATTTCTGATGAATTAAATATATCTAGAAAAACTTTAAACTCCAGATTAGACCAGCTACGTGAGGATAAAATAATTAATAACTATACGATTAATATTCATCCTCTATATTTGAAATATGTCATAATGGAGATAAAAACGAATCCAAATGAACCAAAACTCATGGATTCTCTCCAGAATATCCCTCAATTGACGGTTTTAGACGGTTTACTAGGCGAATATTCCCTTTTAGCCATCTTTGCTTTCAAAGATGTATTCCAATTTAAGGAAACTCTAAAGATTGTGGATAAAATTATGGGGAAGTCTTACTTTAAAAAATATCGGATCATTGAACCGATTAATATCTATAAAATAAACGGAATTCGACTTTCCCCCAATACTATTGAACCAAAAGATGAATTAGATGATATCGACTTTTTACTTTTGAAGATTCTAAAATCCCAACAAGAAAAAAAGTTACTATCAACTTATGATTTAAAAGATATTTTGGCAAAAGAATACCAAATTAAAATTTCTCAGTCAACTATCTATAATAGAATCAAAAATCTGGAGCAAAATGATGTAATTTTGAACTATTGCATTAACTTCTGTCCATCTAAGGTAGGGTTTAAGGGAAAATATTCTCTCCAGATAAAACCGAAGGATCCCGGCGAATACAATGTCTTAGCTATTAAACTTGAACAAAATAAAAATATCACCGATCTCTTTAGAATTGGGGATGGATTATTTGCCATTGTGAGAATAAAAAAAATTAAAGATTATAACTCATTTTTAGGAAAACTCTATAAAACCTATCACATTGAAGATACGTTTAGTACATTTATTTTAAACGAGCATATCCCCTATACTAACTTTACCGATTTTAAAAGTAAAAAGGATATACTATAGAGTGACTTGAGTTTCATGTTATTCACATTTATGATTAACGATTTTTAAAGTAAAGATGCTAGATTTATATACAAAATGATAATCATAAAAAGTAGGTGGTAATATAAATGATTTTTCAATTAGTAAAAGATGATTGGGGGAGTCAATTTGCAACCTTAGAAAGCGCCGTATGGTTTTTTATAACTTATCTTATAATGCTTGTGGTCATGACCATTTTCATACTATTGGCCCTAAAATTTGTCAGTTCTAAGCACGGTGAAGAAGGATTTGGTCAAGTATTTGTTACATCATTAATCATCGTGATTTTAATTGCAATTATAGGACTATTCATAGGAGGATGGCTGCATTTATTAGTTACAATATTTATCATATGGTTGGTAATCTACGCAAGACACACAAGAACCTTTGGAGGGGCAATCATAGTATCAATCGTTGCTATTATATTATATGTTATAGTAATATTGATTATTGAGTTCCTATTTGGAGTAACCATTATTGGCCTCTCATTATAAATATAAGCCGTAACCATCTTTTTTTTTTTTTATGGTTCTACTCTATAGAAATCTCAAATTGGTTTTTGATTTTTGTTTTAACTGATTTTGCTAATGGACATCTTTCTTCTGTGATTTCCAAGATTCTTTTCGCTTTTCGTTCATTCACCTTGGAGGGGATACTAAGTTCTATATCCTGTTCAATTTTTTCCATCATTTTTTTGCCCGTTGATGTTCCCAATTGCCCCACCGCTTTAATCTTTAGGGAATTATAACGGAAATCGGAATTATAAGACACCACCGAAAACGTGGTAAAAAAACACCCAGAGATGGCGGCAATAAAATAATGTTCTGGTGTATATTCTATATTAAGATCTTTTTGATCGGTTGGTCCCCCGTAAGAA
The DNA here is from genome assembly GCA_046483985.1 of Promethearchaeia archaeon. Taxonomy (GTDB): domain Archaea; phylum Asgardarchaeota; class Lokiarchaeia; order Sigyniarchaeales; family SOKP01; genus JAWOCD01. Next base: position 22,881 of record JAWOCD010000042.1, on the reverse strand, counting down.
GACGGAAGTTGGAATTGCAGTGGTTCAAGATTTTCATTATTAGGTTCAAAGGTAGTATGAACACGTCTTCTATTATCGTTTGTTTCTTCGCCACTAATAAATTTTAAAACAAAATTTTGAGAAATTTTTAATTCACCATAAATATTTTTTAATTAGCAAAATATTTTTTATTCATTAAATCTTGCTTTTTGCGAGATGATATAAGATTCTCTTAGATGATGAACGAATTTCGAGGATCGTCTTTTTTCCCAGAAAAACAAAAGAACCCCTTGAAGGAGAGAAGATAAAACCATTTAAGGTTCAAGTTGCTGAAGATATTCAATTGGGAGGGATTTTGTTCCACTACAATTATGAGCTTCCAACAGTTTTACTATTCCATGGAAATGGAGAAATTGCGATGGATTATAGAGATCTTTCTTCTTTATATTTTAAGATCGGAGTAAATTTAGCCGTTATAGATTTTCGTGGTTATGGATTCAGTGACGGAGAACCTTCCTATCTAAGCTTACTTGAAGATGCCTATCCCGCGTATAACCAATTTACTAAATGGAAAAATCGGCATAACTTGGAAAACTCTTCTCTTTTTTTGGAAGGGAGGTCTCTTGGAAGCGTATGTGCGGCAGAAATTGGGTCAAAAAATCCTGAGAATTTAAAGGGAATAATTTTCGAAAGTGGTTTTGCTGATACCTACCATATAATGACCAGGTTATTTGGCTTAGGTTACTCAGATCTAACTCGCGAAAAGATGAAGCCTTATTCTAATATAGGGAGAATAGAAAAAATTAATAAACCGGTGCTGATTCTCCACGGCACTAGGGATTGGATCGTTCCGATAGAGGAGGGAAAAAAGATCTATAATACCTTACCAGAAAATATTAATAAAAAATTTATCGAAATTAAGGGTGCTAGCCATAATACGATGTTCACCTTTCAAGATAAATATTTCCCTGTCGTGGTTAATTTTATTAAAAAGTACAAATGAATTGTTTTTCGGGTATTATTAATTGAATCAACGGAGCCCTCAAAATGAATAATCTCCTATTGACTTTTCAAGGGGACATTTCCAATAATAGCGATTCAAATAGTTTTTACCCATAGAGTGCGAGAAAGCACCGCCTTCAGGGCGGTGATGAATCGCACATATATTTATAAAGGAATGATACTCTAATTTAATTGATGGACAATAACCAAGTTCATCATATAACCCCAAGGACTACGGGGCTGGCGTTTGGAGAGAATGTAAGACCGAAGTTATCTGTGTCGGCGATTCTCGATGAATTATGAATCCATCGCCCCTTAGAATGTGGTAGTTCAACTTTAAAAACTTATAGAGAGAATTTATCGCAAAGTATAATTTACTTGCTGAACTACATTAATATAGTTAAAATTTAACGTTTAGCTTTTAAAATTTCCTATCCCCCAATGAGTTATATATTTGAACTTTTAAAGAATCGAACGGGATTCGCACGAATCGGAAGAGTTCTAAAAACACGGAATAAGGAGAAAATTTACAATTATACTCCTGATATTGCCGTTCATCTAAATGATTTGTTGTTGCATAATTTTCATTTTTTGAGGGAATTTAATGATCCTCATTTTTTTATTATTTCTCATGAAAAGCATTTAAATTCATGCTTATTAGGGGAAAAATTTGAAGAACAGTATTGTATTTATACGCATTACGGAAAATTAGAGAGATTTCAAAAGGTTTTAGAAAAGAAATCTGCGTTTTTAGTTGAAAAAGATATTCTGTGTGTGATTCCATTTAATATCCCTACTCGAGCACCCTCCAAGGAGTTTGCATCCCAAGCGATAAAAAACTATACCCAGAGGGTAAAAAAAATAATTAATACCTATCCATTATTAAGTTTTGGGATTACCATTAAATTATTTGGGTTTTCCGATTTAAAAGAGCATTATATTTCACTAATCCAAACCGAACAGAGAATTAAATTAGTTAGAATTGAAGATTTATTTAATAAGTTAAGAAAATTTCGGAGCGTAATTGCAAGCATAGTAACATTGAAAAATAAAGTCGATAATAATATAATTTTCTTAGCAAACGGACGTATTTTACCGGAATTTTATCCGCTCCTCATATATTTGGGTATAGATTTATTTGATACCTCCTACCTTTCGTATATATCCTCTAAAAATAAATATTTAACCACAGAAACAGCTTATTATTTTGACCAATTGGAATATTTGCCGTGCGCATGCAGGATTTGCCGAGATTATTTAATTAATATAAAAGAGGGAAAAATAGAGAAGAAGAATAAAATTTTATTTCTCTATCTCCATAATTTGATATTTACTAAGTTTCATATACAGAAAATCAAACAAAAATTGAAAAAAGAGGATTTCCGCAATTACTTAGAAAAAACTACTTTTCATAATTTGAATGCCATATCACTGCTTAAAATATTAGATAAGGATTACTCTGGACGGATTGAAAAAGAAACCCCAATTTCTCAAAAAAACAAAGTTCTCAAATGTATTGGCCCATCTTCTTACCATCGGCCCGATTTTGAATATTATCGAAAAAATACAATAAAAAGATTTGAACCAGAACCATATACGAAGATTATCCTTTTATTTCCTTGTTCTGCGAAGAAGCCCTATTCAAAATCAAAATCTCATCGAAGATTTTTACGCGTTCTACGAAAATTTGAGAATAGATATGCTTTTCAAGAGATAATTCTGACATCCCCGCTTGGAGCAATCCCAAGACAATATGAAAACCTTTACCCTGTTGCCTTTTATGATATTTCTGTGACGGGAGATTGGGACCATGAAGAAATCCAAATAGCGGCGAATATGTTGATCAATTTATTAGAAAAGTATGATGCCCAAATCCCCATTATCGGTCATGTTGAAGGAGAATATAAAAGAATTATAAAAAAGGCTGAACAAAAATTAGAGAGGGATATAGAGTATACTCCAATTAAAAAAAGGTCCACTACACAAGCATCCTTAAATTCATTGGAGGTCTCAATAAAGAAAAGCCTTCAACGATATCAGCCTCCTCTCAAAAGGCCCACTCAATCTTACCTCTTAAATGAGTGGAATAGAAAAATTCTAAAGATTTTGGATTACCAGTTCGGGAAAGGAACGGGGAAAAAATTCTATCAAGAGGCAGTACAAGTAAGGATTAATCAAAGACACCGACAAATCCACCTCACCGATCCATCAACCCATCAAGAATTAGGGATTTTCAAAAGATCCACGGGTCAATTTAAGATCTCTATAGAAGGCGCAAAACGTTTAAAACCGTTGGAAGATTTGCAAAATCTCATTATATTTAACGGAGATAACTTAAGAGGAAACACTTTATTCAAGCCGGGCATCTTAGACTATGATAAAAACCTCCAACCCAATGAGATCGTCATAATTTCAAATGAGACTAAAGAAAAGATTGTTGGCGTTGGAAAAATGATTGTCGGTTCAAATTATATTAAAAATACACAATCTGGAAGGGTAGTGAAATTATATGAAACAGTCGACTAAGGAAGCAAAACTAAAAAAATTAATCCAAGAAGAAATTAAATTTAGTCGGGATAAGTTCCTCAAGCGGAAAAAGCATCCATCAGAAAAGGAATTGGCAAAACCAGTTGCATTTTGGGTAAAAGAAGATCGGCTCTTAAATAAGCAAGGAAAGGAACTCACCATTATTCTAAAAACCCGCGGATGTAGCTGGGCATTAGGCGAAAAAGGAGGATGTTCAATGTGCGGTTACATAAAAGATTCAGCTTATGATCCAGTCAAAGATTCCTTAATCATTTCTCAGTTTGAACATGCATTATCCCAGTTTAGAGCGCAGATAAAGCAAGATTCTAAGCAATATGTGGTAAAAATATTTAATTCCGGAAGCTTTTTCGACGAGGGGGAAATCTCTCCAGAAGTTCGCAACCATATTTATGGAAAACTCGCTGAGCTTAAAAATATAAAAGAAATTGTAGTTGAATCGCGAATAGAGTATCTAACTAGAGATAAAATGAACGATTTTAAAGAAAAATTGTCCGGAAAATATCTTGAGATTGGGATAGGACTGGAAACGGTTAATGATTTTATCCGAAATATATATATTAATAAGGGTCTTCAATTCTCTGAGTTTCTCGATAAAGTAGCCTTGCTTCATGATTTGGATATTGGAGTTCGTGTCTATTTGCTATTTAAACCTCCCTTTTTTAATGAACAAGCCGCAATTGATGATTGTGTTAATTCATTAAATACCCTCAAAACCACGGATATTAATACCATTTCAATCAATCCCGTAAATATTCAGAAAGGTTCTTATGTAGAATATCTCTGGAGAAAGAAAATATATAGGGCGCCTTGGTTTTATTCCCTCTTTACTGCGATCCAAGAGGGAATAACTCAGGGAGATCTCAAAACCCTCCGGCTAATTTCCGACCCCTCTGGGGCGGGAACTAAACGCGGGATCCATAATTGCCAAAGATATGGATGTAATTATGAAATGAAAGAGTTATTGCAGCAGTTTGTCATGACACAAGATCTAAAGCATTTGGAGATTGATAATGCAGTATGTGGTTGTAAAACGGAGTACGAATTACAAAAAAGTTTTACCTATCATCTTCGGGATTAAGTTTTTTTGATCAATAAAACCTTATACATTATTTGTATCCAATATATATAATTTAAGTTTCTTATTCTATTTGTTTTGATATTGCATTAAATTAATTATTTCCCACTTATATGGGAATATATTGAAATCTGAAAGGATTTGACTCAAGAAAAAACTCTTTTTAGAGATGCTTTTATTTGGTAAAAGGATCGTTTAAATAAAAGATGTAACAGAAAAATAATTACATTTAAATATGTTCAATTATTAGAATTTATCTATATAACAATTATTAATCTATGTCTACGTGCATACTATGAAATGGGTTAAATTACGATCTCATTATTTAGGTCAGTCATCCAACAAAAAACACATTTTCAGAGTTAAGAGTTGGAAAAATAAGTTAGAATGTGTATTCAAACGTCCTGTTTTTAATGAAAAGTATAAGAAAATTGGACGTATTCATGACATCTTCGGCCCCACGATATCTCCTTTTATTTCCGTAAAAGTCAGTTCCCAAGATGAATTTAACCCACATAATAAACTTTACGTTAAAATGAATTAATCACCCCCGAACATACCAGCAATTTAAGGTGTAAGAATATTTCAAGTAAAAAAAAAATAAATCGAGATTCTTCTCCCGAAGAACTCAATACGGATGGTATTACCCCTTCTGAAAGATCTAAAAATATTTCAAGTTGGAATTCAAATGAGTTAAGGAAACCTACTGAAGATTTAAATGCAAAAGGGAATGTTTGCTCTGAATGCGGCCATACAATCTCCTTCGATCCCGAAAGGGGTTTAAAAGTGTGTGTAGAGTGTGGTCTCGTGCACGGCGAAAATCACATCGACCACGGGCCCGAATGGCGGGCATTCGATGCAGAACAAAAGAAAAAACGGACTAGAACTGGAGCTCCTATGACCTATATGATCCACGATAAAGGGCTCAGTACCATGATTGATTACAAAAATAAAGACATCTTCGGAAATGAGATTCCCGCAAAAATGCGAGGACAAATTTATCGACTACGAAAATGGCAAAGTCGTATTCGAGTAAGTGACGCTACTGAGCGCAATTTGACTTTTGCTCTATCGGAATTAGATAGAATGGCTTCAAACTTAGACCTTCCCAAAAATTTACGAGAATGTTCAGCGAAAATTTATCGAGATGCCGTTGAAAAGCATTTAATTAGAGGAAGAAGTATTGAAGGTGTAGCAGCTGCAGCATTATATGCAGGATGTCGACGATACCGAATCCCCCGAACGTTAAATGAAATTGCAGAAGTAGCAAGGGTAGATAAAAAAGAAATTGGTCGATCCTTTCGATTTATTTCTAAAGAACTTCACCTCAACCTCAATCCCACAAAAGCACTGGATTACCTGCCCCGGTTCATCTCCGAACTAGAACTTAGTCAAAGATGCCAAAAAAATGCCAAAAAAATTATTAAACGTGCCGAAATGCGCGGATTAACCTCTGGTCGAGGACCCACTGGAGTCTGCGCGGCTGCGATCTATGCGGCATCAATCATTTCGAAAGAGAGAAGGACACAAAGAAAGATTGCGCGGATTAGCCAAGTGACTGAGGTGACAGTGCGCAATCGATTTGCGGAACTAGTCAATAACTTAAAATTAGGGATTTCCTTAAAAAAATCTAAACGAAACAAAAAATAAACCATTTTTTAGGCTTTCAGAACTATTTTAAATTTTTGTATTTTCTCTTTTATTTTTTCCTTCGAAAGACCTAAAAATTCTCTCAAAATTCAAGTGGTACTCTTATTTTAGAAATTTATGAACCTTATCCATAAAGATGGGATTATCCTGTGGAAGAGGGAAATATATTGGATCTCTAAAAGCCAAACATATTCTACAAAACTATGATATTATTATTCTGCTCCCTATGAACATTATTTCTGCCAATAGGATAGATGTTTTTCTTTGTTTTTCCATTTTTTTCTCACTATATGAAATAAAAATTAAATAATCAAAACTTATATATACGTAAATGATTAAATCTTTGAATTATAATATTATATGAATTGGAATAAAAATTAATGAAGGTAGGATAAAAATAGAGCCTTTAATCCTCGTTGTCGAAGATAACGCAGATATTTTGGGATATATTGAGTCAGTCTTAGAACGTAATGAATGGAAGGTTATAACTGCAAAGAATGGAAAAGATGCATTAAAAAAACTGGAAAGAGTAGAAGAATTACCTGATTTGATTGTCAGCGATATCATGATGCCCGAAATGGATGGATACGATTTCTTTAAGGCTTTATCTGAAGATCCCACCTATTGTGATATACAGTTTATCTTTCTAACTGCTTTAGATTCGCCAGAGGATATTCGCTTAGGAAAATTATTAGGAGCAGATGATTATCTAACAAAACCCTTTGATGAGGAGGATTTATTAGCGACCATTATGGGAAGATTTCAGAGGAATAAGAGAAATGAAAAAATGAACAACCAAATTAAAAAGCGTTTTTTAAAATATAAGGATAGTTTCAAAACCAATCTAACTAAGGAGGACCGGAAAAAAATTATATTAATTCACGTTGAATGGGACGACAAATTGGGGCCGAAACTCATAAATTTTTATCCACAAGATATAGACGAGAGTTATCCCATAGAAGAGATCAGTCGTCAGTTATATGGTGCTGCGACCACAATTTATGGTCAAGAAAAAATAAGCAAATCTGAAAGCATTCACGCAAAAATTGAAAATTTTCAATTGGAAAGTTATATTTTCTTCGATTCATGTTATGATGATACGTTTCGCGGAGGGGAAAAAAATTATATGCTTGCAGTAATTGCTCCAAAGATTTCCTACTTCCACTCCCTAAAGATAAAGAACATTCTTCAAGAAATCTCAAATAAGTTTAAGGAAAAAACATCATGGGAAATTGAGGAATATTGGAATAAGATTTACAATATACTCACCCATACCCTTACTTTGTAATTAATATTACTTATTCTTCTCTCTTCTATCAATTCTCTTTTTTAAATGTATCTACTCTGAAATGGCAATGTCACCGTGTTATCTTCATATTACTCTCCTTAAATAAAGTTCAAACAATATTTAGAGTAAAGAAAAATATTAATGGTGAGTAGGTTGGATAAATTACTTAAAGAGCAAGATGTTAAGGGTTTTCTTTCTGAAGTGAGAAAAACATTTCCCAACTTTGTGGCAGGTATCATTACCGATAAAAATGGATTTCCCATCGCTAGTGAAATGCCAGAGAAGTTTCATATCCGTGAAAATGAATTAGCTTTAAGTGCAATAACGGATACGAGAGATATCATCCCAGAGGGCGAGTCAGAGTACATGCAAGTAAAACGAGATATCGGGAAAGAAGAAAATGTTCGGATGTTATTACTCCTTCGGAAGTCGTATAAATATATTAATCGGTTTAAATCACTGAAAAAAATTGTGCGAAATCAGAATTTATTTTAAGGGATTTTATAAATTAGGCCAAAAATCTCCTTTTTCGTGTTGATAGATCGATATATATATAAGACCCATCAAATATTTAAATAAAAATCATTTTTAATTTCTTAAACCAAATTTTTGATAAATGGAAAGTATTTTTTAAAACTTTTTAAACATAAATACCCAATAGAAATATAAGAAGAAATATCTAATAATGGGTTCCGTAAAAATATGAGCACCTCTCAAGATTTTTCTCAAGATGAAAAGTTGCTGAAAAAGATCTTACATCGCATTATAAATAGTACGCCAGGGATAAAACACGTACTCATCATCGATGATACCGGCATTACTATCCTAAGTCAATCGAAATACCGTTTTTCCGAGGATAACGTATCAGTGGAAAAGATTGGTGCTATTGGAGGCGCTGTGTTTACTGCAGGAGAGGAGCAAGGTCAGATATTAGGGTATGGTGATATTAACCTTCAAATTACCGAATATAATGAGGGAATCATTTTCTCAGTGCAAGTGGACGAAGGGGTGCTCTGCGTGGCGACCGATCTCAACGTGCAAATTGGATTAATTAGAGCTTTACTCAAGCGTTGGGCACCCAAGATAGCAAAAATACTTAAGCGCTATCTAGAAAGCTCCAGCGAACAAGAAGGGATTAATAAAGAGCTCAAAGAATTATTTAATTCTGACTCTTTAGGAATGCTCTAATTTTCTATTTCTACGAAAAAAGCTAATTTTCTTAACCTTTAGCACAAAATTTATGTTACAAAAATCTCATTTTGAAAGAAGGGAGCATATATTGTAGCCTAAATCACTAACTCATTTTTTCAATTCACGGATTATCCGTAAAATCAAAAATGTTCTCTCGTGTTAGGCAAATAATTTCTATGCGTGAGGGAAAATAATTTGTCTGCAACCTGGGTACTGACTCTACCTCATTGTGGGGAACTTTCCCTTACTCGGTTAAGAGCCCATTATTTTTTGCAGAAATATCAATTATAAAACTCAAGATATTGGCATTATTTTGCACACGTAATCATCTGTTTTCATACGTGCCCTCGATATGCCGAATTATTCTATCATCGTTTTCCCATTTAAACTATATTGAACTACCACGCCCCTTAAAGAGCGATGGATTCGTAATTCATCGAGAATCGCCGATACAGATAACATCGGTCTTACATCCTCTCCAAACGCTAACCCCGTAGTCCCTACGGTTGAGGATGAACTTGGTTATCGTCCATCAATTACATTATAGTAGCGCTCCTTTATAAATATATGGGCGATTCATCAGCGCTCTGAAGGACGGTGCTTTCTCGCACTCTATGGGTAAAAAATAAGAAAAAAAGCCAAAGCACCAATAAGGAACTCCATCCTAAATGGGTAGATTTTTTTCAATTCTTCCAGTATTATAAATCCTTCAAAAAGGAAAGAACCTCATCTATCTTGATCTTATTCAATTTAAGGCGAGGAGAACTATAGATGGAATACGCTAAATCCTCTCGCACGATATATTCTTGAACTTGCTTAAGGGCCTTTCTGATATCCCCGTATTTAATATTTTGATCTTCTGGTTTAATCTTAATTTGGATATCGTCAAAAAATGCTTTTATTGTCTCTGTGGAAAATTCTGCGTACTCTTCTTGTAGGAAGAGACTAATTAACACGGTCATTCCGATGAGATTCCCATGAATATAATGATCACCAGTAATAGATTCAAGGCAATATGCAAGAAAATGTTCACTCCCTTCTTCTGGTCGAGAGTTGCCCCAAGATTCACATAATACCACTTCTTCATAAAGTCCGTTGACTAAAGCTTTGATCCCTTCTTCTGATACGTCTCTAATTTCTTTTCGGGCGTCCATCAAGTCTGAAACAATCTGTTTCGCTTTTTGGAACACAACACGATCAAACTTTCCGTCTACCTCATCCCGCTCAAGTTTCCAATCCCCTAATGCTGAAGTAATTGAAATCGTATCGGACACTCCAGCACGATTTAAATATGGGGGTGCCTCTTTTATGATATCATAATCAATAAGAATTTTTTTAGGTCTACTCTCCCCAATATATTTGACCTTATTATCCGCTCTAATCGCGATGGAAGAGCATAAAAAAGCATCAACTGAAATAATGGAAGGGATTAAGATCAGGTCTAATTCCAAGTCAAATTCTTCTTTCATTTTCCAAGCTATATATTTCGCTGTGTCGCAAGCGGTACCTCCCCCAAGACCCACAATTGTGAAGTCTTCGTCAATAAATGCCGTAAATGAGTCGGCAAACGTTTCTAAATGCTCAATATCCATACTATTATTATAAATCTTGAGAGTCGGGCTATTGATAAGAGAATCATCGATAATTTTCCACGGCTCCTTCATAGTAATAAGCATATACTTATCTATTTTATTCAGAGTCTTAGAAGCTATCAAATTTCCAAAGGTAGGTTTCGTAGTCATAGTTACAATAATCAAAATAGGAAATTAATTCTTTTTATTTTGACGAAAGTTCATATATCGTAAGATAGAAATTAAAAGAAGGAAAAAAGAAAATTATAATAATTATTTGTATTTTTTAAAAGCGAAAACCCCGAGTATAAAGGTGACCGTTCAATTTCTAAAATAAGTAAGATTTTTAATTCTAAAACATACTTCAAGTTAGAAATGATTTTCTTCATAAAATCTGATACTATTAATCTCAGACAATTTACTCTTAAAGATATCCCTGGGTCATCTGGGCGCTTAGACGTCGTTTCTCGCAATATCTTAGCTGCTCTTCTTAATCAAGGGTATTTTAGCGATAACATTCAGATCTGGGTATTTTTAGGTAAATATGGTACTTACATCTTCGATACAGATGAATTAAATTATGCTAAATTTCCCAAATCGGAAATTAAGTTTACAGATTATTTCGTAGAAGTAATAAAACGAGACATGGGAATAAAGAAAATTAATGAAAAAAAAATTGAATTATTAGACGGGTTAATCAATTCTAATCAAAAAATTCTTTCTGCGTTAGAGGATTTAAAAAATAAAGAATATGAAATATACATTCTCAAGGAAACGGGGGAAGAGTTATCAAAATTTATGGAGGCGCGGAAAATTCCAGAAAAATCCGTATTTTTGATAGGAAATCAACAAGGAGATTTTATTGAATCAACCAAGTTAGCAGAATATAATTTTAAAGAATTAAGTTTAGGAAAAAAATCTTATTTAGGCTCACATACCATAAGGTTAATTAAAATCATACTTACCAAAAAAGAAAACTTATTTTGAGTAGCGAATTATTCATTATAACTGAGAATTAAACAAAGCCCTCTTGGGATCATTAAATTGTCTAAGGAAAATATTCAAGAAGCGAAAAAGAAACGAGAAAGTCAGCGCAACACATTGGATAAATTTCTAGATTGGCCCGTAAACTTTCTGATAGAGCATAATGTTACTCCAAATCTATTATCCTATATTGGTTTGACATGCATAATAATTGGAGCCTTTTTTCTTTCGATAAAAGGAATATATTATCCCATTTGGATTGCCTGGCCAGCTCCCTTTTTTATATTTCTTGGAGGGACTTTCGATGTGTTTGACGGAGAGGTCGCAAGAAGGACAGGACAAGAAAGTCCAGCAGGAGCCTTTTTGGACTCAAATCTTGATAGAATCTCAGATGCAGTTATTATTATGGGGCTCATCTTTGGGGGTTTTATTTCATACATTACTGGTTTTTTAATTTTATTTCTCACTATAATGATATCTTATATAAGATCGCGGGCAGAATCTGAGGGCGTAGAAATGAAGGGGGTTGGTTTGATGGAACGAGCAGAAAGAATTCTAGTTGTCTTCGGTGCTATTATTATTGAAATATGGGCTTATTTTTTCATAATGAATTTCACCCGGGATCCATTATTAATTAAAATTTCCTTTATTAATACAACTCCTCTTACACCCTTCTTCTTTGGATTTATATTTCTTTATATCTTTCTGTTGGTATTAACTGTTGGGCAAAGAATTCAGTTTGCCTTCAATTGGCTAAATGAATAAAAAACAAGAACAAAAAAATTTTATCTCATAAAAAATAAATTATTTAGGGTTGTTTTCTTATTACTTATATAGGATTTGGTATTAAAAAAATTATAAAAAAAGGAGGTTAGAGACTTAAAATGGCTAAGAAACGCAAGTCTGGCGGAAAAACGGGTTCAAGCAAAGGATCTCACCAAACTGTACAGTGCGCTAAATGTGGTCGTGTTATCCCTCGAAGTAAGGCTAAGAAAGTGACCCGACGTACTCGCTTAGTTGATTCAAGAATGTATCATGAACTGAAAGATCAAGGGACAATTATTTTAGGTGGATCAACGCGAAAATATTATTGCATTTCATGCGCAATTCATAGTGGTCAAATTTCTCAACGCGCAAAATCAAAAAGAGATAATCATCGTCACTGATTGGGATAAAAGAAAAATTAATTTTTTAACGTCTCCTTATTTTGTTTTAAGTTTTAAAAGCGAAAAGAGCCTATTCTACATTCTAAAGATTCATTGATTCAAAAAATGAGGGAAGACTATATTTTATTTCACAAGTTTCGGAGTTTAGGATTTCCACAACTGCTCTAATAAGGTATAATTCTCTCGATTCCGGAGTAGGCTCATAAATTTTTATTCGGGCGGTCGGTTTTATTTTTAAAGAATAATTTTCTGCAACCCCAGTAATTCTTTGTTTAGTTCTCAATTTAATTCCCAAAAGCCCAAGTTCATAATGTGAAATTATAAATAAGATTTTGTCTTCGTTTAATTTCTCAAATTTTACAACTTCTAAATATTCTTCTTGCAAACCTTCAGGCATATCCTTATATGAAATAATTTTGTCTTTTCCGATTAAATAGGGAAAGTCCGTATATAATAACTGATTAAAACTTCCAATCTTTTTAATTTGCTCATTATATTTATCAACATCCTTTACTGAATATGCCTTATCGAGCAGGAGATTTATTTTATCACTCATCATATCTTCAGTTGAATATCCGTCCAAAACTGTTGCTATGTAGGAGCGTTTTAATTTACCAATTAAAATCTCGGTCTTAAAGTCCAATTTATAATCAATCGCAATTTCTAAGGCTTCATTATAAAGATTAGTTGCTATCTGAGAATGGCCCAATGCCAGAAAATAATCCCCCAACTCGCTAAAGACAATGATGGCATCTAAAAAATTATCTTCCAGATCCATAGTGGAAATCTCTTCCATGATATTTTGGGCCACATCTCTTTGATCTCCTTGAATATACATAGTTATAGCTTTTCCTATTTTGCATTTAAGGTCAAGTTTATCATCTTTATAGAGATCAGCTAATTCTTCAGTAAAGTTATATTGCATAATCGCTTGTTTATATAAGCCGTGGAATAATAAAATTAAAGCTTTTAAATAATTCAGGATAAGACAAGTTTGATAATTGTGAATAATTGTCGAAAATAAGGCGGCCCGTTCCAGCGAATCAATGGATCTACTAATTTTTCCCAATGATACAAGGAGAAATGCCCGTAAAAATTCCATTTTGGAGATTTCTGAACAAATTAATGACTCCATTATTTCATAATCTTTTTGATTCCCTAATTGCCCCGAACAAATTTGAAGTAAAGAAACAAGAAACCCATTCCCTTTTTTTAAAAATCGTATAGAATCCTTAGTTTGACTTTTAATTATTGCATCTTTCGCCCGTTTTAAATATTCTCTAGAGATCTTTAAATTTTCCAAAAAATTAGTGAGATTTTGAATTTCCTCCTCTTCACTTGGGGGAAGAGGTTGATTTTCGATATATTTTTCCGCAATTTCAAATTCTTCCGCATATTTACCTGATCCAATACAAAATTGCATGGCAGGATTCTGAATCTCAATATCTTGAGAGATTATCGAGTCTTCAGTTACAGAAACTGCTCGTTCGATTAACCACGTAATTTTATCTTCAGCCGGATATCGTTTTGATCGCTCTATCATATAGGATAATGTATAATTTAAACTATTTTTCCAAACATTCTTAAAATAGTTCCTCATTTGTTTTTTCGTTATACCTCGCTGAACTTTTAAAAGAAAACTGGATAACGACAATATATTTATCTTTCCTTTATAGAGAAGATTTGTATTTTTTGCCAATTTAAAATCATCAGTAACAAGATGTACTGAAGCATCATTCTCCTTCAATAAATGATCGCCAAGCACAATCAATGACACATCGGGGTCTTGGGCGGGAAATCGAATATTGAATTTCAAGAGATCTTCTTTAATCTTCTCTATTTCCTCATCATTTATATCATCAATATTAATATATTTTTGAAAATCTTGTTTAAATTTTTGAGAAGCTTTGATCTCATCAAATACCATATTTGAGATATGATAATCATAGCCAAGATCCTCGGCTGCTCTATGAAGATTAAATAAGATATTACGTGCCTTAATGGAAAGCATGCAAATAAAGAAATTTGCATCAAATACGATCTTTTCTTTATACTTTTGTTGGGACATATTTTCATATATATATCTTTTTTGCAATAAATAAATAAATCTCCATAATTATTTATATTTGAAGACGAAAAAATAAGGTAAAGCAAGAAATGAAAAAGATAAACTTTATCGGATTAAGTGGGTCTGGAAAGACCTATATTATTGAAACTTTAATTTCTCTCCTGGAAGAAAGGTTTAATCTGAAGAGTGCGGTTGTTAAAAATATTCATCTCCACCAAATGGATACGGAGGGAAAAGATACCCACAGATATGGAGAAGCTGGGGCAAATTTTTCTATAACTAAGAACATTCACGGAGAAACAACGATTTTTGTTAAAAAGGATCTGAGTATTGAGAAGTTGGAACAGTGGATTGGAAATGGACCATTTCCAGTAGATATTTTCATTGCAGAAGGTTTTAGGGATCTAGAAGTGCCGACCGTATTGTGCGTCAGAAAAGTGGAAAAAATAGAAGAACAAATAACAAGGAGCACAAAAGTAATTTCCGGATTAATCACAAGGGGAAATAGAGAACGGTATGGAGATTTCCCGATTATCGATATTGATAAGGATCCCGAGCCATTCTTTGACCTATTAGGTTTAAGCGATTAATTTCCAATACGGCGCTAATTTCTGAGAGATATTCTTAATTTCCTTTATCTTTTCTTCATCTTGTTGATCCAGATCTTTCATAAAATAATCAATTAATGCTTCATAGACCTCGATTTTATTTTCTGGATCTTCCACCTTATTTTTTATTGATAGAATAAATTCATTCAAAGGATTAATGAGAAATTTGATAAACCACTCCTCAAAATAGGATTCAATTGAAGAAGATTTGAAATTATAGGTGATTAGGAAGCGAACAAGGTCTTGAGTTGAATAAAAATGTTTTTCGGGAATTTGAAAGTCTTCATATTCCTGGATGTCCTCATTAATATGATCTTTATTTATTGTGAGGAGATATTCTGGCCAAATATCATCAGAAAAATTAATATCTTGAAACATTTGTATTTCCAAAACTCTTAAAGCTATATTTTTTCCGATATATCTACCATGCGGGTCGTGAAAATTCTCAGAGGCCTTTTCTGGATCTTCTTTGAGAAATATTTTTTCAATTAATGTATAAATAATGCGACAAGTGTGACCTAATATATTATCAAATGTTAAAGGAGAATTATGAGGATTGTCTGCCAGAATTTCATTTTCCTCTTCGATGATTTGTCTGAGTTTCTTATTGAAACTTTTTAAAAAAGTACGAAAAAACCAATAATTTAAGTCATATACTGAGCGGTCAAATATCTTCTCAAAAAAAAAGTTAATGTAATTAGAATTAGCTAAAGTAGAGAAAAAGTTAATAAACTGATTAATATCACTGATGGTTTTTGAACCAATAGGGGCATGAGAATCCGCTTGATTAAATTCATTTAACGCTTCTTTAAAAACGTCTGGTAAATAAAGAAGGTGACCTAACTCCAATGCTTCAAGACCACTCCCAAAATAATATGTCATATACAGAAGAAATAATTCTAACTGGAGTTTTGCTGAAGGAAGGTTATTAGCTTGAAATGTACAATATAAAGATGATTTTTTATCCAGAAAATCAAAAATGCGAAGGATAGAGTTTTTTTTTTCCATGGTGTATTCAAAGTTTGCTAAAAATTCAGATTTGATTATCTCTGCCTTGGAAAATTTTGAATCTTCCACCCTTGAACCCACAAAGTTAAGGAAGTCTAAAATCGGTGAGATGTTATTAAGAAGCTTACATTTTTTATAGAAATAATACAATAAATTTGCCAGTTCTTCCTTAACGTTTTTATAATTTTCTTGAGCTATCTGATATAATCTCTCTCTGCCTTCCAAAAGATTATTGCAAAACTTTTTCGGGGTCTTTTTAATTTTTTTTAAGAAGTAAAATAGAGCCATCTTTATGTAATTTTCATAAACTTCATCCTTACCTTCTTTGACGACGATTAAAAAATCCAAAGTGGTTCTATCCTGATGGTGATTAAATATCGCTCCATCAAGAACAATAAATATTTTTCTGTCTAAGATCTCCCGGATACTCATCCCAAAAATTGAAGTAATATAGAATAAAAAACCGATAAAAAATTCAAGACCATGAAACGAGTCTTGGATCCTGTCGGAAAGATCGTTAAATAATTTAACTTCATAGGAAGATATTTCATACTTAAATTCCAATAAGAGTGTTTTTTCTGATAATTTTTCCTTACTCTTTAATTCTAAAGATGTCTTATCAAAGCCAAAAAATTGGGATAAATATTGGCCAAAAATCTCTTGAAAACGAGAATAAAAGAAGGATGTGTAGGTTTTCTTAATCACATAATTCTTATTTTTAGCTCGAAATTGATTCCAGAAACTCTGAACCTCGTTTCGAAAGGCCTCGAAAATTTTGGGTTTATTCTTAAGCACATTCTCGAAAATTCTCTTTTGGGTTTTCAGATTAAATTTCTCCTCTTTTAATTTAGTTTCAATAATATTCACAATATTTTCGAGGTCCGCATTAACCAAATTAACCAATTTCAACCCATAATGTATTATATTTATTATTCAATTATCTATATATCTATTAGAGCAAATCAATAAAAGTTTTTAGAATTTTATGCAGAAAAAAAAAGAAGAATTAGAGAATACCATAAAAATCGGACTTATTAAGATTATAAAGGAGGCAGTGACTCGAGCACCCCAAGATATAATTAATCGTTTAAAAACTCTTAAAAAACGAGAATCTAATGGGATTGCAAAAAAACAATTGGAACTCATATTAAAAAATTTCAAATACGGTGCTAGGAATGAGATTCCTATTTGTCAAGATACAGGGGTATTGAATTTTTTTATTGAATTAGGGAGTGGGTTCCCAATTATCTCTAATTTTCAAGAAATAATCGAGGATTCGGTCAAAAAAGCGAATGAAACCATTCCTTTGAGGGGGAATAGTGTGGATCCCATCACTAATGAGAACCCAGAAAATAACCTTGGAATAAATGTTCCGCCCATTTATCTTAATATCATAGAAGATTCATCTGATTTAAAAATAACTGTTCTAGCGAAAGGGGGTGGCGCGGAAAACATTTCAAAACTATTTATGTTAAATCCATCGAATGGGTTTGAAATTTTTCAAGAGAAAATACTGGAAACCATTAAAAATGCTGGTGGAATGCCGTGTCCGCCTATTATATTAGGAATTGGATTAGGGGGTGATGCTTCTAAGTGTATGACTTTAGCTAAAAAAGCTTTGTTAAGACCATTGGATTCTAGGAATCCTCGAGCCGATGTAGCAAAGATAGAAAGGAATTTGATAAAAAGCATAAATAACCTAAATATCGGAGTCATGGGGTTGGGCGGAAACGTGACGTGTTTAGATGCCCGTATTGAAGTAGCCATGAGACACCCGGCCTCTTATCCTGTAGGGCTTATTGTGCAATGTTATTCACACCGAATTGCTTCATTAAAAATAAATCAAAAAGGAGAAATCAAATATGGAATATAATCTATCCTTACCTATTGAAAAGAAGGACTTATCTCCCTTAAAGGTTGGAGATATCATCTACCTAACCGGCAAGGTAGTAACCGCCCGAGATCAAGTACATAAACGGATTATTGAGTATAAAAATCAAGGAAAAAAGTTGCCAGAGTCATTCTATAGTTTAAAAGGTTGCGCAATTTATCACTGCGGACCTATTATTGAAGAAAAACAGGGTCATTATCGGATAGTATCCGGAGGTCCAACGACCAGTCAGAGGATGGACGAGTTAGAAAATGAAGTCATTAAACAACTTGATATCCGATTCATTATCGGTAAAGGAGGGATGCGCAATCTGAAAACAAAGGAGCTTCAAGTGGCATATTTAAGTTATACCGGAGGGTGTGGAGCAATTATCAATCAGAAAATTGAAAAGATTAAGCATGTCGAGTGGAAAGATCTTGGTTTATGTGAAGCCGTATGGTTCCTAAAGGTAAGGAACTTTGGTCCCCTAATCGTTGCTCAAGATACCCATGGGAAGAGTCTTTATTAAAGACTTATATTAAAATTTTAATATACTTTCAAATTAGGAAAATGTTCTTTTAGTGAAGGCATAAATAAAAATTTATATTGATTTAAATGAAATATGTTATTATATTTAATTTAAAACTCTATTAATAAAAATGAAAAAATAGGTTTCAATATGAATTCGAAAAACCTTAAACTATTTTCTGTTGTACTGGGAATATTATTCTTGAGCCCGATTTTTCTCTCGTTTTTAAACATTAATCCTATGATGGATGAAAATGTGGGTTCAGCCTCAGTTAAAAGTAAAGATACTACAACTATAGGGACTCCTTTAAGTTCAGACACATCTAACAATGATCAGTTAACTACTGCTGAACAGATAGGACAAGTATTACGGAATAAATGGAATGAAAATAAATGGAATGAGTCTGGTTCAATTTTGGGACAAAAAGGAGTTGCAGGGATAGGACAATATTTTATAGAATTAGCTCAGTCTACTTCTAACGATACCTACACACAATGGGCTGTGGATGTTGCAGATTGGTTAATCTACCAAAAAGAGAATAATTTTAGTGAATATGACCCTGGAAAATGGCCTAATAAATTAGAAGGAAATACAGCCAATTATACCGGTTATTATGAAGGGTCTGCTGGTATCGGAAGTTTTTTTGTTAATTTACATAAAGAAACTGGCAATGAAACTCATTTAGACTACGCCGAAGAGATAGATAATTATTTATCTGAGATTGCTCAGCCTGTGGGAGAAGGAAACGGATGGGCATGGTGGGAAAAAGAAAAAGTTACGTTAACCAACGCAATGGCAAATCCCTCAATGAATAAGGTTATTAACGGCACAGAAAAAGAAGATACTTCACTCTCAAATTTGAATACCTACGATGGGAACACTTATGATGTCCAGACAGATAATACGAATTATACAGAAACGAATTATTGGACAGACTTAGAAGATGCCGGAATTCCATCTGATGAAGAGAATATTTCCCAATATATAACAGAGTTAAATATATCAATTACTATCGGCGCAAATACAAGTCTTGACGGATCCGGTATATATCTGTATGCAAGTTCAAATAATTCTTGGATACCCCTTCAAGAAGATGAAATACCAGATGATTCAATAAGCTCATTTGAACATCCGATTGATAATTTTGAGGATTTTATTATATCAGATTCATTATTCCAAATAAAGATAAATAGTTCAAGTTCATCCGACCATGAAATAAATGTGGATTCATTAAATATCACCATAGACTATAGCGGAGAGGATTATAACTCAAGTTCATATTACACAGGTGCTGCTGGAATAGGTACATATTATTTAGACATGTATGAAGGAACTAACAATGAGAGTTATTTACAAAGCGCAATTCAGGCCGGAAATTTCACCCTATATAAGCAAAGTAAGCTCAATAACCAGAGTGCTTGGTCACAAAAGGGAACCTATTTCTTGGGACAACGTTATGGAGCCTTAGGCATTGGAAAGTTTTTGTTAAGACTTGACCAAGTTGTCGACAACAAAACAACTCAACCTCATCTGGAATGTGCTATAAGAGCTGCAAATTGGTTAATTAATAATAGTCATAATGAAAGCCTTTTTTACGGGAATGCCATATGGTTTCCAGAATCGAATGCAACTATAGGAAACGGATGGGCTTATTCCGGAATGGATTATAACGGTGGAATTGGAGACTTTTTACTGGACTTAGGAGTTGAAACTTCCAATACACATTTCCTCCAGAATGCCTCCTTGATTGCCAACTGGTTAACAAGCTCAAACAGAACAGAAATGCGAAAAATTGCAAACAGAAAAATTTTCACTCACTGGTATTCAACCTCTCAAAGGAACTATCCTTTCTACTCGCAAGGCGGCAGTGGAGCTTTGGAATTTTTAGATAAATATTATGCAATAAATAATTCTAACCGAATTGGTCAATATGTTTCTGGCGGTTTAGAGTGGATGAATAAAGAACTTAATGTGAGCAATAGTTATTGGGATGGTTCTGGTGATAGAGAATATAATGTTCAGACCGGTTTAGCAGGAATAGGCCGTGCTCTGCTTACTATTGACATTAAAAGACCGGAAATAACTGCAACAGGATATAATCCCGACCAATTGGAACACAGTGAAGATTTAGAACTTACATTTGAAATTAACAATCAATCGTCGAAGTCGAATTTGGATGAGGCGATAATTCTCTATACGAAAAATTATCCTGATGGCGCTTGGTCTTCAAAAGATCTCGAGCACGATGTTGGTGATTTATATACCGTTACATTACCAAAAGCATCATATGATACCACATATCATTATAGACTTTTTGTTAGTGATCGAAATCAAACATTTAGTTATGATAATAATAATAATAAAGAATATACCCTCAATGTTGTAGACACCCACTCTCTACCGACTTCAATTGATCTTTTGTTCGATGAGGGACTAGGATTAGGGTTGACGGGAAAGTTTAGGATAAAAATAGAGGAAGAAAGCCCAAGAGGAGCTGATTTATCTCATGTTATCGTCGATATTCCTCAATTAGACATAAACAACGATCATATCTTAGCGTCGGATTTTCAATCTTCGGATGGATATTTAACGACCGAATATACAATTCAAATTGATGAAGACTTAGACCTAAGTTATGGAGATGATATCTCAATTTCTGTTGAAACATATGATGTCAAGGAGAATGTTTTAACCGCTACTGAAAGCTTTTATATTATCGATAATATTGCTCCAACGTGTAATGTGGAAAAGGATTTTGAGGATGCATATTCCCAATGGATCCCACAGTTTAGTGCTGTCAAAATGGAAGCCACAGTCTATGATGCAGGGTCTGGGTTAGATGATAAAGAGGGCGTATTTATATTATACTCTGTTGATGAGGGAGTAAATTGGAATAAAGCTTACCTTGAACGGAAATCGGGAAATTCCGACACCTTTGAAGGAGAAATCCCGGGACAAGCTTTCTTAGTCGATGTCTATTATGTCTTAGGAGCGGAGGATAAAGCAGGAAATTATAAGTTATGGGATAAATTTGGTACAGAATATAATGACATCGAAGATATAGGTCTTGATGCATCCTGGCAATATAGTGTTACGATAAATGTTTGGACACTTTTGGTTTTCATCGCAATTGTAGGAGGAATTGGAGTAGTCACCTATCTTATTTATTCTCGTAAAGGTGATTATCTTGAACAGATGAGAAGAAAATCGAAAGCAACAGCAACGGGCTTAGCGGTTAAAGAGAGATTAACAAAATTCTATTACGGGTTAACGGAGAAAATTGATAATTTCGGTCAACGATTAGTCGAATCCAGAGAAGGATTTTATGATGCGAGGATATGGTTTGAAGATCACATAGGTGAACGAGCGGCATCGGTCCTAAAAACCATCGGTAGAATAATATGGAGTGTTCCACTTGGTATTGCACATGGTATTGTATATTTCTTTAAAGGCATCGGACGGATGATCGTTAAAAGCAAAGCGTGGCAATTGATTTTCTATATTGTAACCGGATTAGCTATTCTTCTTACAACGGTGTTGCAATTTATCATGGCAGGCGGATATCCATTAAGAGCCGTCTTTTTCATGAATCTAGGATTTGGCATGTTCATAACGGGGATTATTGCTTTTCTCATAAGATTTATCTATAAATTAACCTATAAGTA
Organism: Promethearchaeia archaeon; assembly: GCA_046483985.1. Lineage (GTDB taxonomy): Archaea > Asgardarchaeota > Lokiarchaeia > Sigyniarchaeales > SOKP01 > JAWOCD01. The sequence goes on along the minus strand of JAWOCD010000042.1, from coordinate 680 downwards.
AAATTATTAAATTTTTTTTATCTCTTTTCTTGGTGATTATACCTTTCATTTTATAAAAATATTTTCAAGAAAGTGCAAACGCCAACAGCGAGGACTGGACCATATTTTGCTCAGTAGAGCGTAGCTTGTATGAGATCCATTCCCGCTTCCTTTTTTTCGTTAAATATTTCCACAAGTATTTCCCATGAAGCAATACCGGAGGAAGATGTCCGTGCTCTTGGAGGTAGGCATGAAATACAAATTCTTGATGCTGATAAACCGGGTCTTGTTGTTTTCTAAGACGGCGATGGCGCTTTATTCGGGAATGAACGCTCTCTACCACATTAGAACTTATACATTTTCCCTTAAACAATTTCAATACGGGTGCTAACATTTTGCTCATCCATACATGTGAGCCCGCACCAAGCGAAACTTTATCTGTTTCGGGATTGACAAACAGTTCTGCGGTTCCTTCTCTTCCCGATTTATATTCTTTATATTTCTCATAGTTCTGTCGCCATTGCCGACCGTGATAGGCGCTCCAGGCGCGTTTTATCTCATCCTTGGTAGGGCGCCCTCTCTTCGAGTACATCTGCCCTCTGAGAATTTTTATTGACCAATTAACCTTTAAGTTATGTTTTCCTTTAGAAAAGATTTTCCAATGAGTCTTTATTTGATACTGGAGGGTATGGGCACCTAAT
>JAWOCD010000087.1:0-3811 GCA_046483985.1 Promethearchaeia archaeon | reverse complement strand
TGTTCATAACTGATATTAGACCAAGGGGGCAAAAAATCCCCAATTAATAATGAAAAATTGAGTCCGTTATTATCATTAACTATGAAATCTTCGGAAGTGTTTGCATAAAAAGAAAAGTCTAAGGAATTTCCTCGGTTTAACTCAGAGATATCTACATCATAGGTCCATTCTTCATTCATCCCTTGGCTCATTGAGCGGTTTATAAAGGACCCCGTGGAGTTCTCGCTTAGATAGACCCCGTTTAAATTGGTATAATTTGTTACCGAACAATTGATTTGTAATCCTAAATCCGTCTCTAACTGAGTAGTTGTATTTAGATATTCATTAGAGATTTCAAAATTAATTCTTGGGTTGGTATTTCCAAAATCTTTTTTTCTTGTATAATCATTAGGACCAGCCAGACCTTGCCAAATAATTTCTCTCCTTGTATTTGCAGGGTTTAACACATACATATTATTATCTAAACTTCCAAAGACAATTTCTAAATCATTATCGTTATCTAAATCTCCTAAAACAGCAGAAGAATGTACGTAATGTCCTGTAGTATAGGTCCATAACTCATCTCCATTTACACCAGAAAGCGCATATAGATTTTTATCATTATTTCCTATTAATACTTCAATATTCTCATCACCATTAATATCGCCTAAGGTTGGAGATGTTTTTTCCACGTAAGAACCAACAGAATGTTCCCAAGTTTTTGATCCATTGTGGGCTTCCAAGGCATAAATTGAACTACTTCTTGTACCAAAAACGATGTTAAGGCTTCCGTCTTGATTAACATCTCCTAATGCGGGAGAACAATCAATACTTCCCCCCGCATCATAGTTCCAAAGTTGAGAGCCATTTTCACCATGTAAAGCATATAAATTATTATCAAAACTCCCAATTATTACTTCATTTTTTCCATCTTCATTTATATCTCCTAGAGCGGGAGACCCTTCTATTTTTTCAGCAGTTGAATAATCCCAATATAAGCTTCCGTTTTTTCCATACAATACATAAATATTTCCGTCGGTACTCCCAATTACGATTTCAAGAGAACCATCAGAATTTAAATTGCCTATAGCTGGAGATGATCCGATTCCACCTTCCGTTGTGTATTCCCATAATTTTGTCCCATTTTCACCGTGGAAAGCATAAACCTTATTATCTGCACTCCCAATGACAATTTCCAGTGAGCCATCGTTATTAAGATCTGCAATTGCCGGGGAGGAGTCAACCCAATCGGAAGTGGTAAAATTCCACATTTCAGTACCATTTGCACCATGCAAAGCATAAATTCTATTGTCTCGACTTCCTACAACCACATCCAAAGAACCATCTCCATTTAGATCGGCAATTGACGGAGATGATAGGATTCCATTTCCCGTAGAATAAGTCCAGAATTCACTTCCGTTATTCCCATAAAGCGCATAAAGATTATCGTCCTCACTACCAAAAATAACCTCTGGGATCCCGTCTTCGTTTAGATCCGCCAGAGCGGCAGATGATTGAACTGGCCCTCCAGGCGAAAAATTCCAAAGTTCGTCCGGTGTAGCAGCTGCTTTTGGGGATTGGATGTCATTAAAATCCGTATTGGTCTTTTTTTCGTTATCATGAGAATTTATTTGGATACCCTCGATTAACCCGACAAATAAAAAAATTATCAGCGAACATATTAATATTTTATCTTTCTTATTCATATTCTTAAAGCCCATATTTTACTTTATTTTTGATTCTTGATTAACAATCTTGGTCATTATTTATTCATCTTAAACCCATTTAAGATTGATACAAATATGATTTATTATTTGCAGCTTATAAATCTATACCATTTAAGAACGATCCCCATTCATTCTTTTTCGCTGCACTATAATTCAATAATCAAGTTTTCAATCGTTAATTAATTTCTTTACTTTGCTGAGTTCTTCTTTTGCTTCTTTTAGAAAGCGTTCAATATGCCCCTTTTTCTTTTGATATGTTGCCTCATCAATCTCATCATTTAACAGTTTGTCCTGCAAGCTCCGCTTTTTTGCCTTTAAGTTACTAATACGGGTTTTAATGTTTTTCTTATTTTCTCTAAGCGTTTCCAAATCCTCTCTGCACTCTCCCGCAACCGCGAGGGTTTGTTCTTTATCTTGCTCCAGTATTTTTTCAACCTCCTCCGAGGTTTTCAGACCCAACAGGTTGAAGCTTTCCAACTCCAAACCGTATTTAAGAAACTCTTCGGTCACCTTCGCAATGACCTGATTAATTATGCGTTCCCGATCTTCCAAGAGGATCTCTTTGACCGGATAATGCTTGAAAATATCCCGCAATGACGTGTGGAGCAAACTCATAATCCATTCTTTCAAGTCTTGGACCGTCCATTCTTTTTCGCCGGCAACAATATCATTGTAAAAGGTTTTCGCGTCATTAATCCGAAGTTTTAGATCGCCGTGCAGTCCGATAAAACAGCCATCCTCCGTGGGGATCCCGTTCCGCTTGGGCACGCCCCACGGAATGGACATCATAGAGGTATCCATCCACACGATTTCCGTGCCCTTGATCCTCGCCTCTTTTTCCAGTTCATACACGCCCCCTTCGAGCACATCAATTAATTCCCCCTTATTGTAAAATAACGCTTGTTCATAATCCTTCACGGCAAAATACTTTTTATCCTTCATGGACTCCTCTTGCCGCGGAAAGGAATACATTAACGGCGCATCCAACGAGTCTGAACCAGATCCAGAGCCCTCCCGGTTCCATGCAACGATCTCGGGGTCTTGATCCTTATATTGCTTATCTGATTTGCTAAATAACATTTTTTCAATCCCTTCTTCTTTTGGTTTTGTTTTTTCCTTGTTTTTTATTCTTATTCTTGTAATTATTTTTTATATTATTTTATTTTTCATATGAATACTGCTAACTGCTAACTGGTGCAAATATGATAAATATCTATGAATGTACATTAATTTTTCACAGGGTTTACCCCTAATGATACTTTTAGATCATCAGCGTGGTGCGTATGTCTTTCTGAGATATTCATTATTCACATTAATTCTTATCAGTAAAATTTTTTTTGCGATTCTGCCTATGGTGCCTTTTGAGTCACTATATACCATCTATCCCCGTGCAAGAATGATTTAGAGTATTTCAAAATCCCGATCTCGGTTAAGTGTGCCAAAGTTTTTCGGACTTGATCGGTGCTCCATCCCAATGCACCCACCATATCGGTTAATCCGAACTTTTCTAACTCCAACGCCTTTGAGATAAGCTGAAGCTCCTTTTTGGAATAGTCGTGGGCTTCAAACTGGACCACCTTCAAGTAATGATCTTCGTCACTCTGAATGATGCGAATACCCGGAATGTACCCCTCATCCGCTAGGCTGTTAATCGTGTCCTCTAAATCCTCAATGCTGAAATGAAGCTGCGGCCGTTCGTCTAAAATCAACTGATACAAGTCATATAAGGGTATATTTTCCGAAACTGGGTGGGTTACTCCTTCTTTTTTCGCTTTAGATTCATCTTGTTTTATTTTTGAGTGGAAATTTAATACTACCTCCCGTAAGGCTTCACTTTTTTCCCCGTTTGTATATACGGGCTCCATAAGCTCCTTCACCAATTCCGCGCTGATTTCGTTTTCACCTACCTGCTCACGCTGCTCCTCGGAAAGGACGTGCGAATGAACTGAAATCGATTCCCGTTTTGAAATAAAATTATCGAGTTGGCGTAATTCACTGCGGAGTTCGTTCACTAACGAAAATGCCCTCGAAACTATCCCGTCTTCGACTAACTGTGAGATATCTTCGGTAAGTTGTTGGATGCGATTTAATAAATTCGCAATGAG
>JAWOCD010000058.1:0-25624 GCA_046483985.1 Promethearchaeia archaeon | reverse complement strand
AAGCGTTATTTTTAGAATAGTAAAAGGATATACCGGAATATCTGTCATAATGACTTTTATTCTTAATTTACAGGGTCCCTTAGGTTTAGCAGGGTCATTTGTGACTTATCCCATGATAGCATTTGTACAGTTGATTCATCTCATAATTGCTATTGATCTTTTCAAAAATGTCGGTAGGAAGTTGATCTGGAAAGCAATTTCACATATTCACACACCTAAAGTAATAGATTTAAATTTTCAGATTTCTGATGTAAAGAATTTTAGGGATTTATTTCCATAAATGAAATATTTAATTTTTCAAACTTTTTTATTTTTCCCAGAATTCATTGAAATTTGAAGGATCAAAGTCATAATCACTTTAGAAATCTCGTGAAAAAAGGGGGAATCATCGACTTAGATTTGCTTCCATTCATTTTTGAAAGCCTTTGAATTCCTTTCCAATTAGAATTTAAGATCAAAATTGGCAAAACACCTTCAGCCAGAAGGATTTTTTGGATCTCAAAATCTCTTTTTTCTTGGACTGATATGAGACTTTTTTGCTAGATTAATAATTTAGAAGAAGAGATTTTTTATAGAATTATCATATTTTTTATAATGTAATATGACGGAAATCAAATTGCCTTGGGTTATCACCAAGGAAGATTGTCATCGTTGCCATGAATTAAAGGAATGGCTTAAAGAGAATGAAGTGCAATATGTTGAGAAATCCGTTGATGATGAGGAGCTGATTCACCAATTGCTCCATGACGAAAGTTTTGTAACGACCTTTTGCGATGAGGAAGGCTGTTTAGTAAATACTCCGGTGGTCATGCACAATGGAAAATATTGGTTTAAAGAATTATGGGGGATAAACGGTCTACGAGAGAAGAAAGCAAAAGAATTATTTGATGTGGAGTAAAAAGAATTGGCTAAGTTTTAGACCAAATAATCATCTATTTTTTTTTCAATTATCAAGAAGGTCTATTCTATAGCAATCTAAAATAATTCTCGATTTTTCATTATTTTTAATTTTCCGAGATCTCAAGAGAGTCCCCGAACAGTGTTTCATCCTTAAATTCCCCCAATCTCTTTACCACTTTTCGTATTGCTCTCAACCCTTCCTTATCTTGGGCCACTCCATCTTTACCTTGATCATTACTCCATAGTGCAGCGCCTAAATTTGCTCCAAAAGCACCTCCCGAAACTGAGATTACGTGATTCTGTTGATAAAAATCCAAAATACTTCGAATTGCGATTTCCTGTCCACCACTTCTATCTCCTCCCACTGCCAATGCCATTCCGATCTTATTTTTGAATATTTGCGGGCTTTTTGCTACCAATGCTCGGCAGCGATCCAACATCGTTTTCAGCTGTCCCGAGAGTTCCCCTTGGAATACTGGTGTCCCAAAGAGGAGGAATCTTGCTTTCTCCAATTTGGGATATAATTCTTGCATATCATCTTTATGAATGCAGCCCTTTTTCTCTTGGATACAATAATCGCAATGAATACAGAATTTAATGGTTTTTGCTCTCACCGTCCAAAACTCTGTGAGGAAACCGAATTTTTCTTCTGCATAATCAAGTGCATATTTAACCGCAAATTCGGTTCCTTCATTTCGAGGGCTTCCGCAAATACCCAATAATAAATTTTCATTCATATTTAAATTAAATATCACCCCTTGTTTTAAATTTCTTTAATTTATTTTTTAAAAATGAGACCGGTCTGCTCATGGAAATATTAAACAAATTTAAGATTTGTCACATTTTATATTTTAATGGATCTTGAAAACCCGACGTTAGCACGAGTAAAGATTAAGTTCCCGGACAACATTTGGATTTCTCATATATTCCATGAGTTTAACGATGTTCGCTTGACCATCGCATATTTTTTGCCTTACGATTTGGAAAAATCTATAGGGAATGCGATGATTGAGATACAGCATTGGAACATAGATTCCATTATAGATGAGATTCGCCTCCATCCCTCGGTTATGGAATTTACAGTCTTGGAAAAGGAGGAAAATCGGGTAAAATTTAACGTAAAAACAGAAGACCCATATTTACTTTATGGACTTATTAAATGTGGGGTTTTGGTAAACTTTCCGGTACGAGTTAAAGAGGGTTACGCCTATTGGCGTTTAATCTCGACTAGAAAGCGCATCGACCAACTGCTTACTATTTTTGATAGAAAGGGAATTGATTATACCGTTTTACGGATGGGAAATTCCCCGTATGACTTGCAAAAAGAGGAGGAAAAATTAAGTTTGGAGGAGAAACAAATTCTAAATAAAGCAATTGAGGAGGGCTTTTTTGAAGTCCCCCGAAATATCTCACTGGAAGATCTGGCAAACAAAGTAGGCAAATCTAAAAGCACTCTTTCTGTTCTTTTAAGAAAAATAATTAAAAAAAAGGTTATGATTGAACATTAAAGCATGGTTTCTTTCTTGATTTTTCCTTCCTTGCTGATTATTGTAACATTTACCTCTATATCTTCCTTTAAATTATCCAAGATGGGGTCAAGGAAAAATTTAATTTTTTGGCAGCAGGGAACTTCCATCAAAATAAGATGGACCGTTTCAATGGGATTGATTCTTAGAATTGTTTCCAATTTATCCAGCTGGGGCTCATCTAAAGTCAGCATAGGGCAAGTGGTGATAATTGGTTTACCTCTAAGGATTTTTCGATGAAAGTCGCCAAATGCTATAGGTGAACAGTCTGAAATAATCAATAATTCTTCATTTTGAAAATAATCCGCTTCTGGATTTACTAAAGCGAGTTTAGTTGGCCATTGTCGTAATGCGGACGGGATATTACTGTCATCATAAGTGCTTTCTTTCCATGGTTCATTAAATGACGTTGGTTGGGACGATGGACATGAGCAATGAAAATCATCACCTTGAGTAGCTTTTACTTGTTGTTTCTTTTCCCTTTGTGAATCTAAATATTCTTCAACTTTTTCTTCATCAAACGGATGGGCTTCCCTTTTTATAATGGTTAAAGCGCCTTCGGGGCATTCCCCGATACACGCACCTAAACCATCACAAAAGGCCTCATTTACGACTTCTGCTTTTCCATCAATAATTTCTAATGCCCCTTCCGCACACCCCGTGACACATTTTCCGCAGCCAGTACATAATTCTTTATCGATCTTGATAATTTTCCGCTTTATTTTCTTTTTCTGTTCTCCTCTTGTCATGGTTATCTGAAGTTGTAAAATTTATAAATATCTTTTCCCGAACATGTTCAAGACTGAAGATACTAAATCAATTGAGATCTCATCAACAATTTTATCTCGTGCTTTTGCTGCTTAAAATATCCAGAGCCAAAATAAGAACGTAAAGATTGGTTCTTTTACAACGGATATTTATTGAAAAAAGATCCAGCTTATAAATTTTAATCTTCGAGTTCTGCTCCACAATAGGTGCAGATCTTCGCATTCTTATCGAGTTTTTTTCCGCAATAACTGCAATACTTCTTAGCTGGTTCATTAACTTTTTCCTCTATTCCCTTCTTTTTCTGATCCTCGTATTTTTCCGTTTCTTGTCTTTGCTGTTGATATCTTAGTTTTTCTCTTTCTAGTTCTATTTTCTTTCGTTTTAGTTTCAGATCTTCTTGTTGCTTAGTAACCTCTTGTTGTTTTTTATTTATTTTTCCTTTGTTCCTTCGGGCTAATAAGCTATCAAGGATACAGACTGGGCAACTTAGCAAGATTACCACCACTCCGATAAATAATCCAATATTGTAGCCCAGCTCTGAACCAAGAACCATATTAGAAAATACGCTAATAATCATTGCTACAATAAAAAGTACACAGCATGCAATAGATAGTTTATAATTTGTCATTCTCATTTTCCTAAACTTTTTCCTTTAATTAGAATTCTCTCTTTATGTATTTAAATATTATATTTTCTTGATTTATCATAGACGGCAAAAGAATACACCGCCCTTTAGGGCGTGGTAGGTCAAATAACATAATGTCTGAATAATAAAATAAAAATAAATCTAATATATAACTCCATCAATTTCTCCATAAAGATAAATAACAAGAAATCCCGTTCTGGGATATGGATGAGGATTACAAGTGTTAGGTATGTCGGAGATCCAAAAGCATCTTAGCTAAATTAGATTAAATATCTTTTAACTCTGTTATGAAGGGAAATTAGAAAGATATTTAAAAGGTTTTATCAAAAAAGCAAAAGAAACATACATCTTTTAGGATGGAGATGAATTTTTACGTTTAAAACACTAAATATCGTAAGACCATTATTTTTAAATAGGTCAATATCTAGTTTATAATTATACAATACTTCGGATTAATACCTACCTTAGCTTTAATATAGTTCGTCATTCTAAAAAGAAGTAGAACCTTGATTTACGGTTGGAAAACCAACTTATATTGTCTAATGTACTGATCACGTATTAGAAGATAAAAATTTCACGGGAGTAGTTCAATAGATTAAGATTCAAGTTAGATAAGAATTTAGACTTCATAAAAATAAAAGCAAAAATATCAAATAAGTGGTAAAAAAAATGGCAAAATGGGAATGTACTGCATGTAGCTATATTTATGATGAAAACGAAGAAGGAAAACCCTTTGAAGATCTCCCGGATGATTGGACTTGCCCAGTCTGTGGAGTAGGAAAGGATATGTTTGAAAAGCTGGAAGATTAAATTTTAAAAATTTAAATCTTTTATTATAAATATTTTTTTTCTTACAATTTTTTAGAATATCGGTGCTTTTTCGTTTTTCTTGAATTTACAAGATTCATTTTTGATAAACAATTACTTCTTAGAGTTTTTAAAAAAAATCTAAAGATTTATTTATGGTTTCTCCTTATCCTTAGTAAGTATTAATCTATAAATAAAATGTAAGTTTGTTTGAACGAAAATCTTTTTGTTTTAACTTAAGACTGCATTTGATAATTAAACAATATACAACGATAATATAGTAAACTAAATTTTACGATAATTATCATTTATATACTGTGAAAAGAATATGAATTTTGATGATTTAGGAATCAGCAACAAATATACGCAGATTTTGAAAGAACAGATGGAAATTACAGAACCCACCGAGGTTCAAGAAGAAGCAATTCCTCCTGTATTAAAGGGAAAACATGTGATGGCCCAATCTAAAACGGGTACTGGCAAAACATTAGCGTTTTTATTGCCCATTATTGAGCAATTGAAATTTGTGAATAATGAAGTATTAATTATTGCCCCAACCCGCGAATTAGCAAAACAGACCAATCGCGTTGTTCAAGAGTTGAAAGATCATGAACTCAAATCAATGACGATTTACGGGGGAACATCGATCAACCGACAGATTAAGAAATTGAAAAAGGGAGTCAACATTATTGTGGGTACCCCAGGACGATTAATCGACCTCTACAAACGAGGTAAGTTGAAGTTCAATAACCTCCGCTTCTTAGTACTGGATGAAGCAGATCGATTATTAGATATGGGATTCTTCCCCGATATTAAATATATCTTAAGCAAAATTAATCACGATTTTCAATTTCTCTTGTTCTCGGCAACAATGGAATATGAAATCAGGGAACTTGTAAAGGAACATACCGGAAATTCCTTTAAATTTATTGATATCAGTAAAGACGATTTAACTGTAACAAATACTAATCAATATTATTATATGATTTCGGATTTTCATAAAAAGTTTGATGTATTTTGTCAAGTATTGAACCGAGAACGACCCGAGAGTGCAATTGTCTTTATAAATACGAAACGAACTGGAAATTGGTTATTCAATAAAATGAAATCCTCATATTTAAGAAAATTTTATTATGTGGGATATATTTCTGGGGATCTTTCTCAAAATAAGCGAGAGAAGATCTTACGTGACTTTCGAAGCGATAAAATAGATATATTAATAGCAACTGATGTGGCTGCCCGTGGTTGGGATATTGAAGGTATTTCACATATTATTAATTACGATCTTCCAAAGTATCCCGAGAGTTATGTACACCGCATTGGGCGCACTTCCCGTATGGATAAAAAAGGGACTGCTATTACCTTATGTTTAAAAAATGAATATGAATATTTATGTAAAATTGAAGGGTTTATTAACAAAGAAATCAGAAAACGCTCGTTTGGTAAGAAAAAAAAGCACCAGAAGCAGCGATTTCCTTATAAAAGTTTTTAATTTTAACCAAAGTTGACCTTTCAGAGTTACATAAATCTTATTTTTTTTAGTTTTTAAATTCTCCGTGTTTAAATCATTCAAGTTTTAAAACGGTAAATTATTGACATTTAAATTTATAAATTTTCCTGGATTATTTATTAAAAATAATAATGCTTAAAGGTAAACCCTTTTGAAGAGAAATCTAAAAAACACTCTCAAACAGAAAAAACTTGAAGGCTTGGTAATTATCGCGGGCTTATGTGTAACGTTATTAATTCCGTTTAGTTACATCCGCGAAAGGAATTCTAAAATGGAATTTTCTTCCGATAGTCTAATTTTTACAGCAATAGGGGATCCTCATTTCGGATGGGGGGACCAGTACGCGGATGAGATTGTAAATTCATGGATGAATGATCCTAACTTGCCAAGAGCAGAATTTGGCATTAATCTTGGAGATTTTACACATTTTGGTACGCCAGAGGGCTATAACGCCGCGATGAGCGGGAGTTTTAATAAGGTTTTATTTCCTTGGATGTTTCTTTTTGGTAATCACGATACTGCTAATTACAAAACCAATACGGGAAAGGATATTTACGGTGATGGATGGGGTCTACCGGATACTGACACTTATGATAAACCGTATTCGGCCATAGAAGCTGGAAAAAATGTAACGGGAACAATGCAACAAAATTACGCATATCTCTGGGATGATATCCTTTTCTTATTCTTCGGTGATCAAGGAACAACTATGCTGCTGACACAAGAACAACGACAATGGCTACAATTTATGACCGCTCAATATCCCAATAAAACAACCATTACCGTAAGCCATCAAGGATTCCCTAGAGAGGAAGAGGATAATTGTTATAGGTTCTATAATGATGAAGAATGGTGGCAATCCTTTATCAATAATAATTCTCAAATCGCGTTGCATATCCATGGTCATAATCATATGTTTAAACATTATCAATATCATGGATTAGATTGTATAGATGTTGGTATAACTAATACTCAAGGGGGAAAACCATGGACAGTTTATTTTGAAGTAACAGAAAACTCAATACGAGCGGGTATATATGATGTATTCACACAAGACTGGGTTAACAACACTTTTTTTGAAAAGGAAATGAAAACTAGCTTTAAGAATGAAGGGATTAAATGGTATTCGGTCCCAAAACGGGTACAAGATAAGGAAGAGATTAGGGTGGATAATAGAATCTTGGCAAAAAATCATTCTTTACAAGTTATCGGTTCTGATCCAGAGCTTATCGAACAGAATCGAAAATTTAGCCATTGGGGTGAGAAAGGTTATGAAAACTCTCTTTTAAACTGGATCGGATACGAAGATGATGATAATAACGGAAATACGGAGGGAGAGGTAAAATTTAAGGGAAAAGATTCGTTTGCGAGCAGTATCTCTCCCGTATTAGAAAATCAAGTCCATATTGGGTGGTATGATAAATGGGAAGAAGGGAAAGTTCCTGATTCAACAACTCCCTTAGCTATTCCTGGGGAATCTTATCGACTCGAAATAAAAGCAAAAGCAACTAAAGATATTGCCGATCCGATGGATGTTTCCGTGAAGATCTTAGGAAAAAATATTTCAAACACAATTTCAGAACAGCAAGTACTCACGGATCTGGATCTAAACGCCTCATACCAAAGTTATGACGGAGAATTTACAGTACCTGATGATCCAGATGCATGGATTATACAAACCATATGGGAATCCAAAAGTGAAGAGACTTGCTATCTGGATGAATGGTCAATAACTCGAGATTATGATTCCCTTCAGATTGAGAACTTTTCCATTATGATTAATGAGGAGCCGTTTACCTCTACTCAGAGACTGGGATATAATGAAAAAGAGAGTTTTCCCGTTTCGAACTCCTTTATGAGGAACAAGCTCAATATCAAAGCTCAGATAAATGGTTCTAAAACCGGGATTGTTCGACTGATCTATGAAGATCCTTTAATTTGGAGCGACGACTTATCATTTGGTACTTGCTCTTCCACAGAAACGGAATATGAAGTCGAAATCAATCAAGTTTCTCCCGCGGCCCCAGATAACTTCATGTCCATTTCTGTTTTTAATCCGGGTGAAATTAATATAAAAGATATAGAAAAAACCGATTTGAAAGAAACTTCCTATGGGTGGACCCTAAAAAAGGAAGACATTCTGGATAACTATATTATTGAATTATTATAATTCGAGGTTAAACTTAATTGAATCTAAATTTTAACTCAAAAACAGGTTGGAGTTCCATATTCTCTCTACTTTCCATTACAGCTGGGATTTTCTGGTTTCTCTTTGAATATGAAATGATGGGGTATCTCTTTTTAACGGTATCTTATCTTTTATTTCTTGGCTATCTTAATATTCCTGACGCTATTTTCTTTACGGAAAATGCTGATACTTCTCCCGAGAGATCTAGCCCACTTTCCTTTAAAAATCTACTTGTTTTCTCGTCCACTTCACTATTAATAATGAATTTATTTTTGAGAAAATTAATCTTTAAATTTACTCTATTTGTAGCTCTCTCTTCGGTGCTTTTTTTTGTTCTGTTTTTGGTTTCATTTACCCTCTGTAGAAGGGAATTTGAAAAGTTAGCAAACTCTTTTGACCTTTCAAATGAAAAATTTGAGGAAATTTATTTTACCGTACTCTTTATCTCCTTCATTTTAGGATTTAGCGGAGCTATATTCATATCTGTGTTTCTTCTGGCTTATATATCTTTATCATACTTTTTTTTTAAAAAAGATCTTCTTATTTCTAATAACCTTTCCGAGCTTTTCCTCGTTATTTGTATTCTGATCTACTTAATTTCAGTTTTAATATTCTTTCCTCAGATTTTAGCGGTTAATGAATTTCTCTATCTTTATGGGGCCTCTTTTGTCTTGGTTCTATTGTCAAGTTTTATTGTTTTTGCTTTGAGTAATATCATTTTAATCATCTATCATTTTTATAAAGAGAATTTACATAAGAGTAGTCAATTTTCCTACAAAACACTCCTCCTAGATATATTTATCATATTTGTATTGACTATTTTCACTTTCATTATCTCAGCGTTACAAATTATTGGTCTGCTTTTTGTTCCCATTAAGTCCGTTTTTTTCTTTAATTTTGCGTTTGTATTGTCAATGTCAATTTCCTTTTCTCTTGCTCTTTTCATCGGGAAACGAATTATTCGAATTAAATCTGATCTCTTATTTCTTTCTTTTTGTGCTTTCTCGGCAGTTATGACGGCGTGGTTGCTAATTATATTTTTGTATTCATTATCATCACATATATATGGATATGCTTTCTTAATTTTTTACATTTTTGTTCTTGGGTTTCTCGTAATGAATAAACATTGGTTTAGAATAAAGGATGTCGCGCGGAAAGAATGAAATAAGCTCTATAAAAAATCCTTGTAATTAAGTCCTTGTAATTTAGTTAAACCGTGCTCTTAATTGATGATTAAAATAAATAGAATTAAAAACTCACAAAAAAAGAGAATTAAAAAAGTGGAGAATATTAAAAGTTGTAAAAGTTTGTTTCGATTAAAACATTCATTTCTCCGATAAGCCAGCACAATTCGTCATATGAGGTAGAGGAGTGAAAAATCTCTTTCGCTTTTTTCCGAATTTGTTCTTTAGATGCGTATCCAAAAGGTTGTTCGAGGATTATTTTTTCAGCCAAGATATAGCAGAGGTCCTCATAAGAGTGTCCTTTTTGAGAGACGAAATATGCGGCAGTTTTTACATCCTCTTCAAAATCCATCTCGGGTTCTTCCTTTTTTTCCACGGTTGACTTTTCTTGAACTTTAGTTTCCGGACTAACTACAGCATTCGATGTGTCTTCTTCTGGTTCTTGTATAGGTTCCTTTTTTTGACTTCCTGCTTCTATCTTTTCTTCCTTTGTTGTCCGATATTTTTGTTGTTGTTTTAGCCATTGATGTACACCAAGTTCTTTTTCTTCTTCCTCTTCTTTTGCTTCCTTTGGCTGTTTCTCTTTTTTCTCTGATTTTATAATTTCTTTTTTCTTTTCTTCTTCCTCTATTTCCTTTTTTTCTGACTGTTTCTCCTTTTTCTCAATTTCTTTCGATTTGTCAATGTCAAGTTTAAATTCGGCTCTTCTGGGTACATCCCCTTCTTTTATCCCATTCTGGAGATCGTCCATCATAGCCATAAAGGATCCATACTCTTTGTTTTGTTTCATGGAGAGTAATTTTGCCGAACCATTCCGATCTTTATTCAACTTTCTTGCCTTTTGAATTGCTTTATCTTTTTGCCTTTTGCTTATCTCGTTTCCAAACCAGAGATATATTGTACTTTCATCATCTATTATGTAAGCATCATCCTCTATAAATTCTAATTTATTTAATTCTGATAATGCTCCCTTGTTATCAATTTTGAATAATTGCATAAGATTTCATTTGCTCCTATATTGTTATTCTATATGCTATTATAGTATAATTTTAATTTTAAAATTTTACGATTAAAATAAATTAATGAAAAAATCAGAAAATTGAGTTAATCTAAATAAGCGATTCTGTAAAAAGGAGTAAATAGGATAATCTATTACTAATTTGAAAAAATATCCTTTATTTTTTCTCGGTTTTCCTCCAAATTAAGTAATGATTTTACATTATCTTTCTCAAGAATCTTTGCCCAATCTGTTAAAAAGAGAGTGTCAAGTTCTCCTTTCTTTTGACGAGCGACTAAATTTTTGTACTTTTCTCTTGCCTCTTCAGCCTGCGACTTTCGAAATGAGGAGGTATTTGACATTTTATCATAGATCTCCATTATCTTTTTTGATTTTTTTTTTCTGTCTCTATCAGCCCGACTTAATTTTCTATCTTCTCTGAAATTATGCCATAAATTCCCGTCAATCGCAGGTAAAACGAAAATTGGAATGACCTCTTCACCTTGCCGAAATCTATTGTTTTTGAGATGCTCTTTTACTTTATTATCAAAGCCGAACAGAGAAATTAATATGAGTCGAGGGCTTATTTCAATATATTTGTCTTTAAGTCGCTTTTTATACTGACGAGCAAAGCGTTTTACTTCTTGATTTAATTTTAACAGTTTGATTATACTCATAGGTTTTGCTTCTTTATAGGCATAGACAAAGGTCATCCATAAAAAATGAGTTCCTTTTATCTTGGGCTTCTTTTTAGTTTCTGCATTTTTTATTTTAGCGATTTTACTCATCCGTTCGGTGATGACCCCTGTGAATAATTCGCTCGGATCAAACCCTTTTACATTTGTCTCCTCCGTAATCATTAAGTCGAAAACTCTCTGATAAAACTCTCGAGGATATGAAAATCCATAATTTTTATAGACATCAAATGTATAATTTTGAATCTCATCCAAATTTTTTTCAATTTCTCTTAAATAGGGTTCATAAATCGGTTCCCACAACTCCCAAGAACCCTCAACTGCCGCAATAGAGAATGGGAATTTTATAAAATCATCTTGATAGTTGAATTTTTGACCTACTTCTTCTAAGATTTGGTTAAATAGTTTTTTCTCATGATTAATAATTTTTTTATTGGTTTCTTTTTCTACAAGTTCTGCTCCATTGAGTTTTGTAAATGGAAAAATGTCCTTAGGTTCAATCTTTTCCGTAATCTCTTTTATGGCGGCACCGATTTCATCAACTGAATTTTCCACCGACTGATTTTTGGATAAAATTGAGTGTAATTTCTCTGTGGGTATAATTTTTAATGCTAGGTGGGTTCGTTCATGTTCTGAATTAGTTGTTCCGCTTATAAGTATGGAATTTTCTTCGAGATTGATTGCTGAAATGATTAATTTAGATTGATCATAGAACGAGTGATCAGAGACTTCATAATCCGATTCGATAAAATCATCGCATAATTCATAGATCTCTTTAAGCCCTAACAGTCGCTCAAAGGTCTTAATACGCATTTTACTTATATAATGAATATTATCTTTTAGATTTTACCTTTTTATTGAATATTTACAACAAAGATCCTTTTGGATAACTTTAGAAATAAATTAATTGGATCCGTTTTATTTATAATCTAAGAGAATCTCTTTCACTTTGTTTGGCTTTTATGTTTTCAATGAAATTAAATTTCCGAAATGTCAAATTTTTTAAAATTTTTATTACTTAGAAGCTTAAAAAAATCGTAATGTGAAATATACATGGCTTTAGAATTGATGGATATTATTCTTGGACTTTTTAGTGCTGGGTTTGTTGTAATTACCTTTATTGTTGGAGGAAAAATCATTTCTAAATATTTTAAATATAGGGTACCGACAATTCTCTTAGTGGGTTTAGCATGGATCGGACTTGCAAGTCCTTGGATTCCAGATGCGTTAAAACCACTCTATATATTAATCGACCCAAATCAAAACGAGCTTTGGATTGTAACTTTAAACTTGATAATCAATAATGTCATATTACCGATTCCGATACTTCTTTGGTTAACTGCATTTACTCAAATGTTAAGGATTAGGGAAAATTTCAGAAAAATAATAATTGGTATAACATTTATCCTCAGCATTGTTTATGAAATATTCCTCATATATTTTTATATCACAGATATCCAAGTGGGAATGGAAATTACGGGATACCTTTATTCATCTGATTATATAGACAATACCCTAA
Organism: Promethearchaeia archaeon; assembly: GCA_046483985.1. Taxonomy (GTDB): domain Archaea; phylum Asgardarchaeota; class Lokiarchaeia; order Sigyniarchaeales; family SOKP01; genus JAWOCD01. The sequence goes on along the minus strand of JAWOCD010000058.1, from coordinate 12,884 downwards.
TAATTTATATCCTTGTGGCATTAATTACTGGGTTAATCTTTGCTATTGAATCACTGAGATCAAAGGATAAAGAAGTGAAGTTAAAGGGGTTATTTTTAATAATTGCTTTTATCTTATTTACTATTGGAGCCACTATTGATGCCCTTTATATAACTGATATTACGAATATATTTTCCCGTCTGATTTTGGACGTCAGTTCCATTATGTTTTATATAGGTTTTATATTACCTGAATGGGCTAAAAAAATCCTCTTAAAAAACTAACATTCCACTTTTCTTTTTTTACTTGCTCCGTTCCGTTTTTCTTAAATATTTAAAAGTAATTTTTTCAAAAATGTCAAATTTTTTATTGTTTTCATCCTTAAGCATCTTAGAGAGATTTATCGGAATTGCCAATAGGAATGCCCTTAGAATTAATTGATATTACTCTGGGACTTATCAGTTTAGCGTTTGTTTTGATCACCTTTATTGTTGGGTTTAAAATCATCTCCCAATATTTTAAATATGGGGCTCCGCGTATTCTTTTAGTGGGACTCGCATGGATAGGGATCGCAAGTCCTTGGATTCCCGATGCGTTAACTCCTCTCTATATTTTAATCGATCCAAATAAAAAGCAGTTATGGATCATAACCTTCAACTTAATTGTAAATAATGTAATATTACCGATACCAGTACTTCTCTGGTTGATTGCCTTTACTAAGATGTTAAATGTAAGAGAAAACTACCGAAAACTGATTCTTATTTTGACCGTTATTCTTAGTATATTTTATGAAATATTCTTAATTTATTTTTATCTCATTGATCTTCAAAAAGGGATAGAAATTTCAGGCTATCTTTACATATCTGACTATATTGATTATACTCTTATAATTTATGTTCTTGAAGCTCTGATAACTGGTTTACTCTTTTCTATTCAATCAATAAAATCTGAAGTTCAAGAGGTGAAATTAAAAGGAAAACTTCTTATGGTTGCTTTTATTTTTTTCACTATTGGGGCCATGACCGATGCACTTTACAAAAAACCTATTTTAAACATTTATTCCAGACTAATTTTAGTCATTAGTTCTGTAATTTTTTATATGGGTTTTGCATTTCCTAAATGGGTTAAGAAAATCCTCTTAAAATAGAAAATTGTCAATCTAATCTTCAAGGAGTATCTAACTTATTTTTATTCTCAAAAATCAGATTTATATATAAATTTTATAAAAAATTAGAAGCAAGTTTAAAACCCAATTTCAAATATATTATAAATAATCGATTCCATAATTTCAGATAAAATAGATTATAACTCATTTAGAGTTAAATAATTGAGATATCAATAAAAAAATTGAATTAGAGGTTAAAATTATGAATTTTGAATTAACAGACACACAAAAAAAATTAAAAAAGGAAGCTCGAGAATTTGCCGTTGAGGAAGTTTTACCTGTAGCCTCTGCATATGACAGAGAAGGACGTATGCCCATAGAAGTCATCAAGAAAGCATGGGAAGAAGGTCTTTTAAATTTATCTATCCCCAAAGAATATGGTGGAAATGGATATGGACTGATGGAGTCTGTAATCGTGGTGGAAGAAATTGCTGCTGCGTGTCCGGGAATTGCGACTTCAATTTTTGACAATAATTTAGGTGCAGAACCTATCATAATTGGAGGAAATAAGGAACAAAAAGAGCGAATCTTAACCGAATTGGTAAATGATTTCACGCTAATTGCTTTTGCAACTTCTGAGACTGGGATGGGATCTGATGTGGCTGGAATGCAATGTAGAGCTAAGAAAGACGGGGAAGATTATATTCTTAATGGAAATAAATATTGGATAACCAATGGGGGATTTGCAGATTATATTTCTCTCTTCGCTACTACGGATCCAGAAAAAGGACATAAAGGTATTTGCGCATTTATAGTGCCTACAGATACTGATGGTGTTAAAGTTGGAAAACATATTCCCAAATTAGGTCAGCGAGCATCAAATACAACATCAGTTATTTTGAATGATGTGCGGATTCCCAAAAAAAATGTATTAGCTAAGCCTGGAAGAGGCTTTGTATTAGCAATGCAGACCTTTGCTCATACAAGACCCGCAATAGGAGCGTTTGCCGTTGGTACGGCTCGTTCTGCAATGGAATATGCTATTGATTACGCAAAAAAACGGGAGGCTTTTGGACGCGAGATTGGGAAATATCAAGCAATTCAATTTAAAATCGCAGAAATGTACAAAGACATTGAAGCTGCACGTTTATTAACTTATAAATCTGCATGGGAAGCGGACCAAGGGATGGATAATAACTTAAGTTCAGCATGTGCAAAAGCTTTTGCCTCCGATGTTGCAATGGAAGTCACAACTGAAGCCATACAAATTTTTGGGGGCTATGGATATATTAAAACCTATCCAGTTGAAAAATTATTCCGTGATGCTAAACTCTTTCAAATCTATGAGGGAACCTCCGAAATTCAAAGGATTGTAATTTCTCGATTTGCTAGGAAACAATATGAACATGGCATGCCGAATTTATTTGATCTACCTCAAAGGGATGTAGAACGTGAATTAGGAGAGGTAGAAAAAGAGATGGAAGGAAAACAAATTGAAAAAACGAGCGAAGAATTAGGCGGTAAATGGAAATGTTCTATTTGCGGGTATGTGTATGACCCAATGAAGGGGGATCCAGATGGCGGAATTGAGCCTGGAACCTCTTTTAAAGAAATACCCGATGATTGGGTCTGTCCTGTCTGCGGAGCTGCTAAAAAGGACTTTAATAAACTTTAAACTTTTTTTTATCAAAAATGACGTGAATCTCACGCCTTTAAGCGTGATTAGTTCAAGATTCACTTTTTAGCCCTTAAATTTATAATCCAGTCAAGTCTTTGACTTCGATTGCAAAAGTATAAAATGTTAAGTGCAAAATATCGAATAGTTGCTGCCCAAAAGGCAAATAATGTAATGTATATAAATCATAGTTATACTATAAATGGGAGATCTTCAGTTTTAAAGTCGCTATCACATGGGGTTGAAGATCAATCTTGATAAGGTTATCAGTGACTTTTTTTACTTCTGCTTTTATAGGATTTTTAGGCTTTTTTTCCAAGAAATTTACAAGTTCAGCTAGCTGTATTTGAAGTTTCTCAAAAAAGGTAATCCTTGCAGATTGAGCTTCGGAAGAGAGATTATAACATCTTATAATTAATGTATCTCCATCTTCTGCTTTCTTTAATGCACTTAACATTATGTTTTTATTATCAATATTAAGAAAACTTACGTTGGGAGGTAAGTATGGATCAACCTTACGTTCATGGGGGGTTGAAAAGATTTCAAGCAAACCTAATGACGATAATAGGATATGATCACCAATCCGAAGAGGGGTATCCGCCATTCTCGGGAAGATCGGTTTTAAAGGATTATTTAATTCCTTTCCTCTGCATGCAATATTAGCATCCAACCAATTGTTCTTTTCATTTTCAATTATTAAACCCATTTCAAATGTGTGTTCCCCTTGACATTGCGCTCCGGGAGTTTTAAGGCCTGGACCAGCGTTTGATCCCCGCGTAGCGAGATCTCCGCGAGAAAGCCATTCCACACATCTCAAAAGCGTAATTGCCACCGAAATAGTACCATCATCCTTTTTTATTGGCTCATATTCTGGCAAACCCTTATTCAATACCGCAAAACATTTATCTTCGCTTTGCACACACACGAAATCTTTTTGATGATTAGTTGGTAATGGATCTTGGCCCCAATATTCGGCTTCGGGCAATTTTATATCCCTAGGAACAACGTAAAAATGTCCGTCTGCATAGACTTGCTTTGCCTTGATATAAGACGGGAAAATAGCTCTAATTCGATGATCCTTACTATTGTTATCAAGTTTTATTTTAAAATTAATTCTTTTCATCTCTTTACACAATGTAATAACGAGTTCTATTGGATTATCACATAACGTATTTGATCTCCTTTTTCTGTCTGGAGAGAGGGAAATGGGCAGGCGAAAGTTTAAATCTATTTTAAGCGTCTTTTGAGTGACTCCGTCCAGTAATATCTCTGTATTTTCGAGTTCCATATCACTTGATGTAAATCTTTTGTCGGTTTGTTCATCATTTGGTCCAGAAAAGTCATATTCATCCCCCCAATCTCCAGAATCTTCAAAAAAACAAATGTTCTCGTACAACATTTCGGATTTTTTATCTAAAAGATTGAGTTTTCCATCCTCTACAAGTGTGATTTTATAATATATATTTTCAATTGAATTCCCAGTTATTTTAAATTCGTGATTTTTCTTTTTGGTATTGGAACTTTCTTCTCCTGGAATCACATAATAGGTTTTGAATCCACAAGCCGGAACTTTCGCCAGGAAAGAGAACTGATGTGAAATATTACCTACTCTTGTATAGCGAGGCTCTTCTTTAATATACCGATATTGAAACTGTACTTCCTTTCCTTCATCATTGATTATTTTTATCTTTTCAGTGAATTTTCCTCCTTTTTGTTCTATTGAAACTCCGTTAAACTTTACGATATCGGTTCGATCCCACGGCAACGGATTAAAAACTAATAAAACCATCTCATTATCCTCTTTTTGTTTAAATTTTATTAGATCATATAAATAAATAAAAGCGTTTTTATACAGTTCTTCCGCAATTTGTTCTGCCCAATCAAATCGAGTCTCCATTTCATCGTGAACTTGGTCAATTGAGCAGCCACAGATGGAATCGTGAGGATGATTCTTGATTAACCATTTTAAACCCGTTTTAACATAGTCTTGCGGGTATTCAAAATTTTCATATTTATCCAACAACCACGTAATAGTAGAGATGGGCTCTGCATATTTTTCATAAAGATATTCAATTTTCGTATTGCGTTGTTTTATCCACATTCGGGCGGAAAAGACTCCAGATAGAAGATGTGCATATTTTCCTCCCCGTAATTCACCTTGAAAGGATTTTAACTCTGCATCTGCTTGGAGAACCTTTTCTACATAATATTCAAAATCTCTCTGCACCAGTTTATTCTCTGGATATTTCTCATTCCATTGGTTCACAATTTTTGGGATTTCGGGCTGGGCGACATGATGATCTGAGCCGTTATTAAGTAATGTATATGGGGTGACCGTTTCTTTCTCGAGACTTTTCACCGTTCGTCTAATCTTTCGTATTGCTTTCTTATATTTTCCATCATACTTTTTGGTGCTTAAATCAGCAACCGAGCCATAACCCTTTGCTAAGAAAATGGCGGTTGTAGAACTCGCTTTTCCTGGGGCTTCCCATATAAATTCCATATTCAAATTTTGTTCATCGTATTCGTTTCCCAAACCTCTCCAAAACAAGATAGAAGGAATTTCGAATCCGCTGATAATTTGAGGTAACTGAGCAATATGCCCGAAGGGGTCTGGAATATATCCCGCCTTCATAACTTTCCCAAACCTTTGAGCAATTTTATGACCTATCAATAGATTCCGAATTAGGGATTCCCCACTCACTAGAAACTCATCTGGTAAAATATACATGGGACCAACAGAAAGACGACCTTTCTCAACATAATTTTTAATCTTGCCCTTCTTGGTGGGTCTTACTTCTAAATAATCTTCCAAGGGGATAGTTTGTCCGTCTAATGTGAAATTACTGTAATCCGTATCGGTATCAAAAATCTCCAAGAGATCATCGAGCATTTGAACAAGACGAGCCCGATACTCTTGAAATGGGAGATACCACTCTCGATCCCAATGGCTCTCTGGCGTAATTATAATTTCTTTTGAATCCATTTTTACCTTAACTCTTTTGATTTCAAATTAATATAATTTGTAGTAATTTTCATTTGATTTAATAATAATTGACTACTAATAAGGATTTAAAATTTATACTATAAAGGTATAAAACGGAATATCATCTTTTTGAAGTGAAAAAATTCTAGATTTTTCTTTAAGGAAATTTTCCTAATGTTCAAAAAGTTCTGAATCTATAAGAGTCATGCACGTAGCCGAGCAGTTTGTGATGCATTAAGATCCATTGCTCTTTAGGTCGTACTAGTTCAAATTGCACATCGCTTAAAACATAACTATTTTGGGAAATGGATAAAAGGTATTATATTCCTTTATATTCATCAATTCTCTCTGCAATCTTTTCTGCGATAATCAGCGCTAATTCTCTCCCTTTTTCACCAATATCAACTCTAGATTCTGGTTTTAAATCAAGATGTTTACCGAGGATTTTCCACACTTTTAAATGCGCAATTATATTTGAATTTATTTTTGATAAAATTTCTTTACCGCAAATTTCTGCACATCCATCGATAATTATGACGGGGTAATTTTTAAGCAGATCCAAAGAATCTTCATCTTCACTAACGGTACAAGGAAAGCAAACATTAATCGTATCCTCGGGGCGAAGCGTGGACGTTAGATAAAGAGCTGCATATCGTCCCACCGAAGCTAAAGATTTTCCCATTCCAGTGCAGGCAACGATAGCAACCTTCTCACTCATTTTCCAACACCTCATTAATCCTTTTGGAAATATCTGCTGCGATAATCTCTGCCAATTTTTCTCCATCGACATCTATATCTATTATAGAAGTTGGATGGAGATCTGGATGTTTTTTTAGATAATCGGAGACATTAAAAACATCTTTAATATTGCTCTTGAATTTTTTAAATACTTTTAATGCACAATTTTTTTCACACCCGTCTAATATTATTGCTGGATAATCTCTCACAAAATCCACGTCTTCTTTTACTTCGCCGGCTAAAGCTGGAAGACAAATTAAAATTGATTCTTCGGGATTTAAATCCTCCAATATTTTATATATCGCCATTCTAGCTATAGTACCTTCAACTTTATTCATTCCTGTACACGCGGTTACTCCTATTTTTTTACTCATCCTTTAACATACACCTTTTTACTAATTTCATTCCTTATTTTAAAGTATGAAGGATTGGATTTAAGGATTTCGATTCAAATCCAAATTAGTGAATATGAAAATTGGAAACATAATAAATTTATTTTTGAAGGATTTTTGTGGTGGAATTATTTATAATAAAATTAACTAATATATTCATAAAAATATAATAATTAAAGATATGAACTATATTTATAAGACTGTTGATGAGATAATAGACGCATGTTATAACCATTTGCAATCAAATGAAGTCTCTGGGAAGAGATGGGGACTTCCTTACCACTTTTACAAACCAGCGAATACTAAGTACGGATCATCCCAGTGGTTATGGGACTCAGGATGGCATATGATCGTCTGGGCCCACCGCAATGTGAATAATTCTGTTAAGGATTTACGCACGATGCTCCAATTTCAGAAACCGAATGGCTTTATTCCGGAGATGATCTTTTGGGAAAACCACTCAGGACTATTTGCTAAATTGAAGGACAAGCTTTTCGGCTATTCCAATGAGAAATATACTGATATTACTCAAATGCCTATGTTGGCCTATTCAGTCCGAGCAATATGGAACGCCACTAAAAATAAGGATTTATCAGAGGAATTTGTGCCCAAATTAATCAATTACTTTGAATGGTGGGAAGAAGCCCGAGATCCTGACAATGATGGTCTGGTCTCTATTATTCATCCATGGGAATCTGGGATCGATGCAAGCCCGCTCTATGATCCTGTTTGGGGGGTTGAGGACCCGAGTTTTTGGCAACTTTATCCAAAATTTTTAATCGCGCTTCGGAAATATAAAAAGAAAGCTGAATGGGATTTAAGCAGGATTTTAGAGATGAATTACTTTAATGTGGAAGATGTGGGCCTAAATAGTGTGTATGCTGCGGGCTGGGGGGAACTGGGAGATTTAGCAAGGAAATTTGATCCTGACCTTGCCGCAATGTGCAAAGAAAAACAAGAGAAATTTTCCTCCGCAATTATCGATAAATGTTGGAGCGAGAAGGAAGGACAGTTTGTATCCTTTTACCATACTCCATCTGGAGAATATGTTTCAAAAATCGAAACGGTCCAATCGCTTTTCCCTCTCTTATTGGATAACCTTCCTCATAATATTTTAGAACAAGTAGTGAGAAATCTAAAAAACCATGAAAAATTTTGGTTGCAATATCCCGTTCCTTCCACGGCGAAAAGTGAACCCACCTTTGATCCCCATGAATCAAGATTACTTTGGCGGGGCCCCACTTGGCCATGTACCACCTGGTTAGTAATGGAGGGATTACTGAACCATAATTATAAGCAGTTAGCGAATGAAATATTAAACAGATGGGTGGAGATGTATAAAAAAAATGGTATTTATGAGTATCATAATCCTCTTACTGGTGAAGGTGAAGGAGAAAGAGGGCTCGGAATGTCCACCACTATCGTGGATATGATTTATCGACTAAGAAAAGTTAAGTAATCTATTATATCCCCGAATTATTGAAACTAATTATGTTTAGACAACGGTTACACTATCATGAAATACGTCATCTTTCCCAGAAATATTAAAGAAATCTTAATAGAATCCGATGATTCCCAGCAAAACGGTTGGTATAGATGCACTTACTGCCAAAATTAATGCTTTTATTTTTTTGTATTTCATTCTTTTAAATCTATTATGAAAGATATTGCTCATTATTATCGGGCTAAATACTAAATTCAATAGAGAAATTCCTATCCCCACTAAAAGTATGTTGGAAATATAAGGAAATATAATCACCAACGAAGGAATTATGATAAAGCAAAGAGTTGGATTAATAAGATTTAGATAATTTTCTTCTTCATATTTCCTATTTCTCTTATTTAGTACCACCTCACCAGTATAATAGACAAATATCATTGCAGATATAACAGAAAAAAAGATTAACACATTTAGCCAATCGAAGGAGGCTTGAACTAGTAAACTGCTATTTATTTCTTCATTTTGAAACTTTTGATATAATTCCTGAACTTTATAATATTTCTCTGTTCGCATATTATCGGGTGAAATGGCAGATCCATCCCACCACACTGGATCATGTAATTCACTCCATAAAATCATAGTCATACCCGATTCTATACATGATTGATATTCTTCTTCTATTATTTCGGGGGTAATCTCATAATGCCAATTATTTAATTGTAACTCTGCTACTCCAAATCCCGTATTTCCAGTAATATATTGAGAGTATTTGCGCGCATAATCTTGCAAAGGCGCTGTATTTTCAATAGACCCGTAATAATCATAAAAAATAATATCCACGGGGGGCAGTTTTTTCTGCTGATATAGATTGTTTACCAATAAGTTAATGGAAGTAAAGTGGTTAGAATCTCTTTCTTTGACGAAATTGTTAAGCCGTGTTAAATATTGATTTACATCCCCAGTAATGACATAATCTTCATCGTTATCTGTTACCGTGGTTACCAAAAAGTCTGGTTCATTTTCCAACTGGTATGCAAATAAGGAATCTTTGTCTTTATACCTCTCGATTGTTTTGTTTAAAAATGGTTTTATCCTCTCGAGGAAATGAGGGTCTTGTAAATCAATGCGATATGGAAACCACTTTGGCAGAGACGCTTGTACCCATATTTTACTCGTTTTAATTGGTCCTATTTCTAATAAAACGTGTAAATCATTTATCTCTGGATCATTCTCGATGAGATTAAATACAGCATCTAACGTAGAATAATTATATACTCCTTTTTCTTGCTCGATTTCAAACCAATTAGCACAAATTCTAATAAAATTACCAGCTTGAGATGCCCATATTAAATCTTGCCGGATGGTCTCAAGGTCGAATCTCTCCATTTCGGCCGAATCATCCCAAGCCTCCCCTGGTCCGTGGAAATGAACCCAATGGTAATCCCACCCCATCAATCTCACTTCTTGATTATTTTGTTTGTCATAAACCCGTCCGTTTTGGATATAATTTTCACCTGCATGGTTTGGAAGGTTACTCGGTTGTATCGGAAGGGGTACCAATAAATAAAAGAAGATAAAACCAATAAAACCATAAAATGAATATGAATAGACCTTTTTCTTAGAAATTGTAGTTATTACTTTTTCTGTGAGTGATTTAACCCTATTTTTTCCTGTTTTAAATATATTTGTTTGAGACCAAAGTAAGATCGATAATATAAGAGTTGAAATTATTCCAAGAACCCAGAATGGCGGATATATAACTAAATAAGTGACAATAATGATTAAAGTTAAAAGAATCAGAATAAATGGTTTATTTTTGTTTGAAGCAAGATCCAAAACTCTTTCTGGATTGAGGCTAAACATGAGATATAAAAATATAGTGGTTGCAATCAAGGTAATTCCGAGCCAGAAAAAGCCTTTTAAGAAAATGAGTATTATGACCGAATGATTAAAACGTACAATTCCCTCTGATGTCCCAATAAAATCCCTATATGGGGAAATTAAAAAGAATCTAAAAATTAAAGCTTCTCCCACTAATCCAATTCCAAGAAAAAAGGGGATTAACAAGACTTTTCTAACCGAAACCATAAATACAAAAAAAGGAAGTAACTATAAAGGGTTTTGTTTTTGAGGAGAATCGAACATAAATTTTGAAACCGAAAATTTGTTTCTACGCTATTAATCTTTTATTCCCCACCAATGACCCTTTTTTCTTTGCTCTCTGTCTTTTTTTGAGCCTTTTTTATTTAACCTTGCCCGTCCCGTTTTTAGATCTCTTCTAAACGTGATATCCAAAATCTTGAGAAATTCATTCATTCCTTTTTTTTTAGTCAATGGACCAACTGTTTTACCGTACACTCCAGGTTTTCCCTTGAATAATAATAGTCTATCTATTAATGAATCTGCGATCTGAAGATCGTGTTCGATCACGATTGCCACGGCATTCGACTTTTTACTGATGGTTCGAATCAGTTGCCCAATCTTTATGCGCTCTTCCACATCCAAATACGCGGATGGTTCGTCTAAAATATAAAGATCAGCCTTTTTTGCCAAACAAGCACAAATGTATACGCGCTGTAATTCGCCACCCGACAAGCCTGAAATTCTATGATCGAGAAGCTTATCCACACCCAATGGTTTATAGAGCAATTGTATGAAATCAGGTGAGAAATTATAATTATATGATCGTTCGGTGATGAAATCCTTCACTCTTTGATCAGACTTTTGGGTAATATATTGGGGTTTATAGGAAACCGCTGCCGGAATACCGTGATATTCTGAGCTGGAATCAGGCTCTAAATCGCCGGCAAGAATCCTTGCAAAAGTAGTCTTTCCGCAGCCATTTTCCCCAACAATTCCCAAAATTTCAGTGGCGTAAATGATACCGGGTTCGACTTCAAGTTTAAAGGAATCGAAAGTTTTCGACATTTTTCCGAATTTAGCGAATATTTTGGCGTTACTCCATCGACGTCCGGTGGTGGATTTCCGAAATTTATAACTTGTATCTCTAAATTGTAGCTTTTCATATTGGAGATATCCGTTTAGATAGGAGTTTATCCCCTGCTTAACTGTAATGGGACTGGATATAACTCCAAACTTGTGCTGTATTCCATAAAAAAGTTGAATAATATCGGACACATAATCTAATATAGCTAGATCATGCTCTACTACTAATACAGGACATGGTCTTTCTTGATCAAATCCTTGTGCTCGTTTTCGGAATAAACGAGCAAGATCTATTCTTTTTCTCACATCGAGAAAAGTACAAGGTTCATCTATAATATAAATGTCCGCTTCTTTTGTTAGAGTAGATGCTATAGCGAAGCGTTGTAATTCACCCCCAGAACATTGTGTAAGCTTCCGGTTAGCAATTGAATTGATATCTAAATGATTCAAGATTTTTTCAAAAAATTCATTACTTACCTCGTTTTCTGCGTTTAAAATATTTTGCACTTGCTGATTTTTGTATTTTTGGAATAAGATCTTAAGAACTTGATGTTTATAGGCAACGTTGCGTTCATTTCGTGATAATGCAATGAAATGGTTTCGCATTTCTCGTTCTTTTACGTTATTAATTGCCGTTTCCCATGATATATCAGAGTCCTTTTTATTTGATTCTCCAAAATTAGGTTTTAATTTTCCCGCAAGAATATCTAATGCCGTAGTTTTTCCAATTCCGTTTGGACCACATAACCCCGTAACTTGTCCAGCTACTAGAGTTGGTAAATTATAAAGTCTAAATCCTTTCTCTGCACCCGAATATTGATGGGTGGGCTCGAGATTATTGGGTTCATCGAGAAGATGTTTTACGTAGATTGCACTATTCGGACATACATTTGCACAAGCACCGCATTTTAAACAGATTTCGTTATTAATTCGTATCTGTTCTGTCGATTTCTTTAGATAAATTGGTACTTCATCTTTTTTCTCATGCTGTTTCTTTCTTTTGTTAGAAAGTGTGATGGGACATTTTTGAATGCAAATTCGATTACAAAATCGTAATGTGCAGAGATCGTAATCAACTAAGTAAACTTTTTCCATTAGGGAATTAACCCAAGTGAGTTGATATTCTATATAAAATAAATAATGTTTTACTTCAAATGAATTTTTGTATAAATAAGACGGGAATCAATAAATACATATGTCTCCCCAGAGTGTTATTGGAAATAGCTCTTTCATTAGATCATGATATGTGGATAATTGCTTTCTCTCTAAATCTTGCTCTGTTAAACTTTTTCTTATGTACTTGGGGATCTGTAGATTTTTATCATAGACGGCAAAAGAAAACACCGCCCTTTAGGGCGGGGAGACTTCAATTCCATTCCTTATATTAAAAATCGTTATATATGTGCTTGTACTTTCTTATAATATGTCTGATTTAATAGAAATTTCCAAATCCATCTATTCAAAAATTGCGGTTTTAAGCATTACATTTCTATTTTTCATCGAATTGAGTCCCAGACTAGTAGAATCCATCTATATGTTGGACTTGCTCAACTTAGCGTTGGATGATAAGGTTTTGGGCCTCTTATTCTTTTTCTCTACGATATTACTTGTCTTTTTGAAAA
>JAWOCD010000074.1:0-8844 GCA_046483985.1 Promethearchaeia archaeon | reverse complement strand
CTCATAGCGCTCGTTTTTCTTCTCAGCCCTGTCCAATGCCCCATTATCAATTTCACGTAAACGAGACAGCTCCTGATACAGCTCATCTATTTTGAAGAGGGATTCATATTTCTGGAGCATTTCATCGGAAATACTTGTTCGGGAGTCTTTAAGTGCTTGAGTAAAATGTGCTTGTTGGATGCACGTCTCATTATTCCGCACGGCCATCAATCCCGCCTCACGACATATACCTTCAATATCTGCACCGGTTAAGCCCTCCGAGTGTTTTGCCAAATAATTCAAATCCAAATCATCGCAGCATCGGAGAGAGTCGGTATGGATTTCAAAGATTTTGCGCCTGGCGGGCCGATCGGGGGGTTTTATATAGAATATTCTATCAATTCTCCCGGGTCGGAGTAAGGCGGGGTCGATAATTTCGGGGCGATTTGTTGCCAAAACCACCGTCACGTTTTTCGTGGGCTCAAGTCCGTCCAATTCCACTAAAAGCGTGGTGAGCAAATTATCACTGGTTTGAGATGGATGACTGGACACGTTTCGGGTGCGTGTTATGGCATCCGCCTCATCAATAAAGACAATACACGGCGAAGTTTGGCGGGCTTTTTCAAAAAGTCCCCGAACCGCTCGCTCGGATTCGCCGACCCATTTGGAAAGAAACTCGGGCCCTTTTACCGAGAGGAAATTTGCATGGCTTTCGGTAGCGATTGCTTTCGCGAGGAGTGTTTTTCCACATCCCGGTGGTCCAAACAATAAGATTCCGGACGGCGGGTTGATGCCGATTTCTGCAAACTTTTGGGGTGAAGAAATCGGAGATATAACGGATTCCTTTATCTTTTGAATAATCACATCGAGCCCCCCGATATCACTCCATTTAACGTTGGGAATATCGACTGCGAAGTCACGTAACGCAGCGGGAGTAATCGAGTCAATTTCTGCCAGAAAGTCCTCCATTGTCAATTTAAAATTTTCCAAATCCTCTTCGGTAAGCTTTTGAGTCTCACGCTGATCCACCTCCTCTATTTTTCGCCTAATGGCATGTTGTTTCGCACATCTAACCAATGCATTTACATCCGCACCGGTATAACCATGGCTCATCTCAAGCAATGTATCAAGATCCACATCATCGCTTAGGGGGACATCCCTCAAGTGAATCTCAAAGATCTCTCTCCTCCCCGCTTTATCCGGCACACCTATGTAAAGTTCGGTTTCAAATCGCCCGGAACGCCGTAAAGCGGGTTCAATTTTGTGAATTCGATTGGTGGAGCCGATCACAATTATCCCTCCCAATTCGGTCACGCCATCCATTAATGTCACCAAGGTTGCTATAACACGGGATTCTACCTCCCTATGTTTACTTCCGTTCAATTTGGGAGTAAGTGCATCCAACTCGTCGATAAAGATGATGGTCGGAATTCCCTTCTCCTTCCATTTTTGCTTTGCTTTTTTGAAATATCTTTTTAGGTTCTTTTCGCTTTTCCCATACCATTTTGACATAATGCTTCCACCGTCGATATGGGTAAACTCATAATCCAATTCGGCGGTCAACACTTTTCCAATTAACGTTTTCCCGGATCCCGACGGACCGTATAAAATTATTCCCTTAGGAGGGGTTAATTTCACCCTAAGGTAAAGCTCCGGATATTTGATTGGATATTCAATGAGCTCTCTGATCTGCGCCACCTCCTCCGTAAGTCCCCCGATATCGTCCCATGATAATTCGTCTTTTTTTTGCTCGATAACCTCCTTCAATCTCTGAGATTTCGAAGGCTTATTCTGCTGCGCTTCCTCTGATGGGGAGTCCTTTGAGGATACTTTTTCTGATGATGGTTTTACTGACTGCGAAGATGGGAGATTTTCCTTCTTCTGGCAATATTCTACTACTTTTTGGGGATAAAGAACTTTATGATACTTTATTCCAGTAATTTTTTTCAATTTTTTCTCTAAAACATAATCCCAGATATAAAATTCTTTTAAGTTGAATAAGCGTCCGAGTCCTTCGATTTTTTTGGATTTAATTCTTGAAAATTCCAACCTTTCCAGGTAAACTAATGAGTCCAATCCCTCTAATCGTTTTATATCATTGAACTTTAAATCTAAGACTTTTAAATTGACTAAATAATCCAATCCTTCAATTCTCTTGATTTTATTAGAACTTAATTTTAAAATCTCCAAATTTTTTAGGTGATTTAAGCCGGAAATCTGCTTAATCTCGTTTTTTTCTAAATTGAGAGTTTGTAAATTGCTCAAATTTTTTAACCCTTTAATTTCTGAAATTTGATTATTTTCCAAGTCCAAAACTCTCAATTCGGTTAGATTCTCGAGCCCCTTAATTTCAGAGACTCGGTTCTCGGCCAAATTTAACTCTCGAAGCTGTCTCAGATTCTCGAGCCCTTCGATTTCCTCTATTAGGTTTCCCTGCAAGGATAATTTTTTAAGTGACGTCAGTTTCTCTAATCCTTTTATCTCGCCCATATCCTCAATGCCCATCTCGTCTAACTTTAAGGTGCCATTCTCTACAAAAACTTTTTCGTCCTCATAGATTATATAATCTCTTTCACTGGAAGATGTTGGGGAAGATTTCCCTTGGGGGGAACCTTTGGATTTTTTAATTTCTTTTTTTAATAAATTCTCTAATTTTCGACTCGCCTCATCCTTCGTTATATTAGGCTCTTGAGACCCTTTTACGGAGGATTCACTTTTCGAAGAAGAATCGATATTTTCCCTTTTTCGGCAATATGCAACTAACTTTTGGGGATTCTGCACTTTCCCTAATTTTAATCCCCCAAATTTATCGAACATCTTTTTATTGTATGCTCCAAAGATGTAAAGTTCTTTCAGATTTCTTAAATTTCCCATTCCTTCAATTCTTCTAATATTAATTGCCGATAATTTTAGCGTTTCTAAGTTGATAAGATTATCTAATCCTTCAATGCGCTCAACATTATCCATCATAAGGTCTAAATGAGTTAGTTTCGTCAAGGTGCTCAATCCTTCGATTTTTTTAATACACGTTGCGGCTAAATTCAGCTCCCGAAGATTCCTTAAGTTTGTAAGTCCGGAAATCTTGGAAATGGGATTTCCACTCAGATTTAACTTTCTAAGTTTTGTTAAGCTCCCAAGCCCCTTTATTTCCGAGATTCTATTTCCCTTAAGGTTTAAGGTCTTAAGATTTATTAGTGTCTCGAGACCATTAATTTCCTCTATCAAGTTATCTTTAAGAGATAATTCCTCAAGATGGGTCAATTCCGTTAGACCTTTTAATTCGGATATGCTTTCAACCCCTCTTTTATCTAACGATAATATATTGTGTCTTACGTAGATTTTTTCGTCCATATACGTTATATATCTCCTACTTGGGTCCACGCGATCAGCGGGAATTTCTTGTTCTCCGGTGTGAGAAACTTTACTTGGCCTTTTGGGAGGTCCCCCAGCTGATGTGGAGGAGGAAGATTTTTTTGAACCCCATTCTGATGGGGGTTTAGGAGGTCCCCCAGATGTTGTGGGGGGAGAAGATTCTTTCGAACCCGATGATGGAAGTTTAGGAGGTCCCCCAGCTGATGTGGAGGGAGAGGATTCTTTCGAACCCGATGATGGAAGTTTAGGAGGTCCCCCAGCTGATGTGGAGGAGGAAGACTTTTTTGAATTCGGTTTTGTTGGAGGTAATTTCGGCGGTTTTGGATAGGGAGGATTATTCTCTTTTTTCTGACAATGTTTCACTACCTTTTGCGGATAGATAATCTTCCCAAACGGTCCACATCCTCCTAATTCTTTTAATTCCTCGACTATGGACCAATCATCAATCGATAAGTGCTTTAATTTGTAAAGACGTCCTAATCCTTCGAGTTTATGTGACTTTATTTTGCCGAGTCTTAAGGTTTCTAGATTTTTTAGATGCTCCAACCCCTCTATTCGCTCTATTGTATTAAATCTTAGATTCAGTTTCTCAAGATTTCCTAAATTAGTTAAACCTTCTATTTTCTTTATTTTATTATCGTACAAATTCAAGATTTCTAAGTTCTTTAACTGGTCAAGCCCTTCTATTTTGGTGATCTGATTGTCTTGCAGATATAGCTCTCTTAGTTTGGTAAGATTTTGCAGCCCTTGTATTTCTGAAATTTGGTTATGCTCGAGGTTTAAACATTCAAGGTGTGTCAAATGATCCAACCCCTTAATATCACTGATTAAATTATAGCTTAGATTAAGCTCCTTGAGCGAGGTAAGCTGCTCAAGCCTATGAATTTCACTTATATCTTTAATACCCTTTCTATATAAATTTAGGGTATTATCTTTTACTATAATCTTTTCTTCTTTATAGATGACATACTTCATCGTTTCTTTTTATTCCACTCCTTACGTAATTTTTCTTTTGCTTTTCTATAAAATGGTTTATTCTGTCTTTTCACCCTGATGAGCTTCTTACCGCACCACGGACAGAATCGAAAGGGAACAAATTTCTGGCGTTCATCTTCTTGTCCGTGCGTAAATGATAAGAATAACCCTTGGTTAATTTTCGTTATATTTTGCTCCCACTTCTCGCATTCGCATTTCAATTTAGATTTCCATCTCATTACCATCACGATCCTTTATTTATCGGCGCTTGGTTTTCTCTTCTAAACTGGTAAAGGTAATTTTGTATATAAAAATTTTAGCTTTACTTTTTCAGACAAAAGTTCCAGCACATATTTATATAGGTGAATTTGCTTAGAGGGTGAATTGGATTGCATATTTTTTAGCACTCCTTTATTTTATTTGCTTCTTTTAACGCTAAATATGCGATCTGATCCTCTAATTTGAGTTGCTCGGCAATCATATCGATGAGTTTATGAGTTGGAAAGACCCCTTTTTTTTTGGAAATCTTTTCCTCTTTTTTCCTCTTTAAATTTATAGACCGAAATTCCTCAAGTAAGTCTTTTATGGTGTCGATTTTTGCATCTCTCTTCACTTTTTTGGCTGCTTTCTCTGCACGTTTGAGATACCCCAAGGTTTGTTCGAGAATTACAGAAACATTCTCAGAAGAATGTCCATAATGTAAATCTCTAATTGATTTTTCTACCATCCCAAGCCCTATTTTTAAATCGTGTAATTCATTCATATTTTTTCACCTCGCTTGTGAAATGAATTTTCTAAATACTTTTTCCAAATAATAGAATTGCTTTGCTATCAAATTAATTCTCTCTTGTTCCCGCGCTTTTGGATTCTCATGTCCGGGGCGGGGGGAGTAGGGTTCACTCTCCTCTCCCAGAATATCGATTGCCCTAAGTTTATATATGATTGATGCAAGGGCATTCCCTTTCTCGTCCTTTTTCCGATTGTTTTTTCTTTCGCTTCTTGTCCAAGCGCTGTTCTTTCGTGTTTTTTGCCTATTTTCAAGGATTTGCAAGGTGCGGGAAATACTATTCTTTGCATCCTGTCCAACTTCTCTAATCAGTATGCTTTGCATGTTGACCTTGACGTCAACTTGCCTCCGAGTTAATTGTTTTATGATGCTTTTTACTTCAGGATTCAACGGATTATTCAAAATGTTAAGCCTCTCAAATTGCTCTCCTATGTCAAGCACCGATTCGGGAAGAGTCATCAATTGATTTCCCCGTAAATCGAGCACACGAATAGTTAGGTTTCCGATGGTCTCGGGAAGGGAAGATAGCTGATTTTTTCCTAAATACAAATATTCCAGTGATTCCAAGTTCCCGATTATTGAGGAAAGTGAGGTTAGATTATTTTTCTGTAGATTCAATGTTGTGAGCGCGCTTATGCGTCCTATGCTCCTCGGAAATGCCGAAAGATCATTATCCCTTACATTTAGGTCCTTCAATGATTTTAATTTTCCTATGAAATACGGGAGTTGCGTAAGCTGATTACCTTTTAGACTTAGTTTTTCAAGGGAAGCAAGGGCCTTTATACTTTTCGGCACCGTTTCTAACTGGTTTTTTCCTATATGGAACCGTTTTAGAGATGCAAGATTGCTGATGGATTCTGGCAGAGTTTTTAATGTATTGCCGTATACGTCCAGCATCTTAAGCGATTGGAGATTACCGATGGATTCTGGAAGGGAACTCAGCTCATTTCTTGACAACCATAATTTTTCCAGCGACGCAAGGCGACCAACGGATTCCGGTACTTTTTTTAACTTGTTAGTATTCAAATCTAATTCCTCGAGCGAAGTGAGATTCCCAATAGAATCCGGGAGGGAAACAACTTGATTTTCCCATAAATGTAATTTCTTAAGCGATGCAAGAGTCGTAATAGATTCAGGTATGGTTGAGAGACGGTTATTCTCCAAATATAATTCTTCAAGCGATTGAAGGTCCCCCATAGCATCCGGCAAGGAGGAAAGGCGATTATAGCCTAACCATAGTGTTTGAAGTGAGGTGAAATTTCCAATGGATGTCGGTAACAAAGTTAAATTGGTACCCTCTAGATATAGGTTTTCTAGTGCAGTCAAGTTATTGAGGGACTGAAGGACCGTGTTTAGGTCATCTTCAGGCAATATATCCATGGTAAAGCCAACTGTGGTAACATGATTATTGCTGACTGAGAATAGGATCTTATCGGTCATTGTAATCTTTTCTTTTTCTTGAAGCTGCCTTCCGCACAGATGTTCAAGTTCTTGAAGAACTTTTGCTTCCGAACGGGGTATCTTCACACCTCGAAATTCTTTTATTTCATTCATTTTTTATTTTCTCCTTATAGTTTTTGGGTTTTTATTTTTAGTTTTTACTTTTTGTTTTTTGATTTTTGATTTTGAGCCTTTCTTTTCTATTATATGACATATATTAGGTGAATTGGCTATTCGGGCAGTGAATTTGGAAAATTCCGTGGGATGGTCGTCATTCGGTCGTCCGATGCTTGGTCCTCCTCTGAGACGTTTCCTAACTCTTCCGCTCGCGGTTCTTGAAATCCCAGCCGGGAAAAGCAACTGCAGCATAAAATGCCCACGTCTATTTTTTCATCGTCCTCCTCCGCTGCTTTCAGGAAATTTTTCCGCATCGCCCTCTTTTTCCTGCTGAAATAAAATCTAATGAGATTAAACGCGTGGTTGTCGGCACCGCATACGGGACAAGTTTTAAATCTCTCCATAAATCGTCGTACTTCGGGGAATATGGGATAATCCTGTTCTATCGTCTCTCGGCAAATCCGTGTAAATTGGGGCGAGATTTGCTGGGCGAGGGTATATGTGAAGAAATGATGGGCGCGGTCCGCAGAATCGCGGTAGATATGCACTTTTTTGGAGTATTGGTGCTTGCTGTTGAGCAGCCGCAATAATGATCTCTTGCATTTGCGGTAGTAACTCCAGTAATGTCGCTCGGTCTGGCATTGGTGTTGTATCGGGGTTCCTCTTTTAAAATCTTCGATGATATTTGCCTGGTATACCAGCTCGGTTAAATGGGCGCGGATAAATTCGCTCAGCGAAATTTCATAGGTGTAGCCCATTTTTAGCCGGCGCAGTTCGTTGAACATCTTCACTTTTCTCCGCTGGTTCAGCCTCTTGGAATCGCCTTTTAGCATGCTGAGGTGTTTATTGTATAACCCCCAAAAGAAGCCCAGCGGGGGGATCTCATCCGTATCGGTTATGCATGCGTATAGCCTCTGGATATCTCCGTCGGATAATAATGGCTCCTTGAAAAGATCGGCGTTTATCTCATAATAGTGTGGCATTAATTCCGGCGTTCTGCTGAATGTCCAATAGACGTCATGCTGGTCGCAAAGGAGGGTTTTATCGATTCGGGTCAGTTCTTGCACCTGCGAAAAGACCGCCCGTGTGAAGGTTGTCCAGATTTCCCGCTGAAAGGAGCCGGAGTGGGCATTTTTCCACGCCTTTTTGGCCTTGCGGAACACCTTATAGATGTAGATGTAGCACGTGCCGGTACGGATATCATATTCCGAATAGCGAAACTTCAGGTATCCGGGCTCCTCTTGGTGCCATTGATTGCCGCCAACCAGAAACTTTACTTTTGTGACTAAGGTGTTGAGTTTTGTGGCGACGCGTCCGGGAAGATGGTGAAAGATGGGCATGACTAAGGATTCAGTGACAAGATTGTTTAGGTCGATTGGGAATTGATAATTTTTCATATTTAGCATATGTTCGCCTCCTTTTGATTTATTTGATTTATTTAGATTATCTGATTTGTTTAATTTTATTTAGGGCCGATAGGTTCTCGCTGCCGGAAATCGCTGGTGTATGTGGTCGAGAATCTCGTTCACGTAGAAATACGCGTTTTTTAAGTCGTCTAATATGATGTATTCGTCTGTATCATGTGCGTTATAATAACCCACGCTGAGGTTTGCGCATGAGATTTGGTAACATAGAATATCGGCGTCCGAAAGCAAGCCTCGTGCCGGGCTATAGCCGAACTGCTTACCGATTTGCGCCAGACGCGATTCAAATGCGAGCACGCCGTATCTATTCTGGGTACAGAGAATATCTCTGGAGCCGTGCCGATCCAACACGAGCGCGTAGGGAAGTTGGGCAACTTCGTCCCCATGATCTTTCATGAACGCTTTTACTCCTTTCCGACTGTCTTCCTCTTCAACGCTGATTAAGAAATTTATATCTTGCGGTCGATGCTTCAACATCTCCAGAATTAAATAAATACCACATTTATCGTCGCCGCCAATAATATCGGTACCACTTATTTTTCCATCTGAAATGGTGATAGGGTACATGTTACCTTTTTCGGTCAAAAATGGTTTCGTGTCCATGTGGGCTGAGAGCAGTGGCGCGCCCGGATTTGAAAGGGAATAAATATTCCCTTTCCGATCTGTCTTATGCTGTATTCCTTTTTTACTCAGATGGTTCGTGAGATGCTCTCTTATGTTATCTTCCATGCCCGAAGGGCTGGGAATCTC
>JAWOCD010000022.1:0-64156 GCA_046483985.1 Promethearchaeia archaeon | reverse complement strand
GGTTGTCTCCGCTTTTCCATAGCGAAAAAAATGATCGATAATTTGCATCCAGTTTCCGTAATGTCATTTGTAGAACCTTAGAATACACCCATTTGTATTCCGGATAGTTATCCTTAATTTTTGGTAATCTGTTTTGTTGCTGTGTGTATGTTATGTATTTTCTTTCCTGCTTTGGTTTTTTCTTTTGGTTTTTCCAAGTGTTGATGCGATCCGAAAGTGCAAAATTATATATCAAACGGCATTTTTCCGATAAATCCCAAAGTACTTGTAATTGTTCTTCCGTAGGATATATCCGAATTTTTTGACTTAATTGCACTTTCTATTCACCTTGTGAGTCAACATATTTTTTCAATTGATCTAATGTAACTTGACCGGTCGTAACCAAGAGATAACTCGGTTTGAATATAATGTGTATGTGATCAAGATCGGTTTCTTGATTAAGAATTTTAATATCATTTTTTTCCGCTAACGATATATTAATTTCTTTTAATCTATTGATTATTTCATCGGTATCGAATATTTTTCTTCGAGATTTTACACAACAGATGTAATGGTAGTTTAATGAATACACCGAATGAGCACCTTTATCAAGTTCGTATCCCATACTATTTCACTTGGTTACTAAGATAATACCAAAAAACAAATATAAAAATGTTTGTATAATATACGAAATTCATCCCCACCCTAAAGGGATGGGGACTTCTTTCGCAGATCGTTAAATTTTTATGCTTCATAGAAAGTACTATCTACCTTTAATTTTTAACGAAACACCCGTAGTGAGGTCAAATTGCCCCGAACAAAACCGTTTAACGAGCATCCCTACAAATACGAGAAATGGTTCATCAAAAATACATATGCGTACGAATCTGAACTATTAGCGGTAAAAAAACACCTTCCCAAGGAGGGGGTGGAGTGTGAAATTGGCGTAGGGAGCGGCAGATTTGCCGCACCGTTAGGGATCCGCATCGGCGTGGAGCCCTCCCGTAAGATGCGAATGATTTGTAAGAAGAAGATAGAAACCCTCATTGATTCTATTGGGGAAAGCTTACCCTTCAAAAACACTGTTTTTGATTACGTGCTGATGGTGACTACCATTTGTTTCATCGATGACATCGAAGGATCGTTTAAAGAGATATACCGGACTTTGAAGAAGGAAGGGGAGTTAATAATAGGCTTCATCGATCGAAACTATTTTTCGTCCTCTCCCAGCTATAAAGGAAACGGCACGAATCGAAGAAGGATACGGTAAGGGATCATTTGTGGTCATCGAGGCAATCAAATAAAAATTAAAAATACCAAAAGCTGTTCTGGAGCATTTATTATTCATATAGTGGAGCATTTATTATTCATATAGTGGAGCGTACGTGTCACAGACCCGATAATCTCTTTCTTCCAAATCCTTTTCGAAGAAACAAGAAATCAGTATCCAGTCCGATTTTTTATCATTAAATATTATTAACTTTAGACCTCCTTGTTTTTATTTCGGTATTTAAATGAATCGTTTCCGGATTCGATTTAAAATATATTAAATAAGAGATTAACAATTATAATTATAGTATGGGTCAGACTAATTCGGAAGATACTCTTCTCTTTATCGCGCTTTCGTCTAAAGCAATAAAGAAAAAAAATCTCTATGACGGGTTAGAGGAGTTTGCAAATAAAAAGTTAGGAATTGATCCCTCTGATAGATTCAATATCATCATTTTCACGCAGAGCGGGCCCGCATATTTAGAGGACTTCACCTTCGATTTTAATAATATTATCGATGCATTAAATGAATATCGCGATTCTCGAGTGAAGTCCAATATCGCTGGTGGTATATTTGTGGCCGCCACATTCATTATTGACGTATTTAAAAAGATTTCCGATAAGGTCTTTCGATTACTAATTTTGATCGATAAAAATAGCGTAAAAATCTCAGATCAATATTTTCTTGTTCTAAAAAACCTTGTAGAGAAAGTAAAAGATATCCCTTTTATCATCGATGTCATTCATCTTGGCCAACCCCATAATCATAAGAATTTAGAACGACTGGTTGAATTCTGCGGAGGAAAAGTCTATGAAGTTGCCACCAGAGATGAATTCCATGAAACCTTGTTACAATTGGCGGAGAAACATAGACTTGATTACAATAAATCCTTAACAGTATTCCAGAAGGATAAAGCATTCTATGAAAATTTAGCAGATAATGTCGAAATTCTCAAAGAGCCAGAGACTTGCTCAATTTGTTTTAAAGAAACAGATGAAACCCTCTTTCGATGTCCTAACTGTAAAACCATTGCGCATATGTCTTGCTGGGCAAATTGGGCTAAGACAAGGAATATTGGGATGCCGCATCTATTTAGATGTCATAACTGTTTCAATTTATTAAAATTAGATGAGGAATATGCAAAAATAGTGCAAAAAGGCGAGGAGCCTCCCGCCGAAATAAGATTTGAAGCAAGGGATATTACCTCCTACCTACGAGAACAAGAGGATAAAGAACGACCACAAATTGTTTCCGTTGAGGATCCATTAGCAATGCCAGAAGACAAAGAAAATCATGAAGAGGAAATTTCACCCGAATTTACTCAGAGTACAGGAGAGGATAGGAGATCCCATGCTCGTCCCCTTCCACGATCGACAGAAGAACGTTCTGGAGATCCCAATCAGGTTGATATGGTTATTTGTCCTGTTTGTTCTGCAATAAATAGATCTAGTGATATCAAGTGTTATAATTGTGGAAATCGGTTAGAAAAATAATAGCCATTATTCTAAGGCGGCTAAACTATTTACGATTACATCGTTGATTAAAAAAATTCTTAGAATCAAATAAAAATTTAACCTCATTTCTATAAAATATATTTACGGGTGATTTTTTGATTCTTTATAAGCTTTTGCACAATGTTTACAACAGAAATACATTGTATTTCCATCTATAATTTCTTTATGAGAGCTATTATAAAGTTTCACTCCACAGCTTGAACAAACTTTTATTTTGTCTTGGATTGCGGCTTCAATTATATTATTAAAACGGTTTAAGATTTTATCCACGAATTTTTTTCCATCAGGGGTTAAACGGGACCCTTTAGATTTCTTTGAGTTGGGGGTCTCAACATCTTCTAGATATCCTTTTGCTTTAAGATCATCTAAAAATTTATAGATGTAGGTAGGGCTTGCTGTTCTTCCCAAATCATTCTTTAAACGTTTTAATATATAATAACCCGTTACTGCTTCTTTCACACGTAACAAGGAAAGAGCGTAAAATTTTGTCAGATTTTTAACTTCTATTTTTTTGTTCTTCATAAAATTCCTTCTCAATAATTAAAAATTATCTAAATTTTTAAATATGTACTCTAAAATTCATAACCATAAAGTATATATTCATAAATATATATTAATAAAATAATACCAAGTAAATTAAATTAATAATACGATGATTTTAAAGTGTCTAATTTAATCGCTCGAGAAAAGAATGCTGAAGAGATTTACAACAAACACGCCAAATATTACGACCTTGAAAATAGAGTAATGGAACATATCTTTTCTTCTGAGAGAAAACTGTTCCGATCCTTAAGAGGTAATATTTTAGAAGTAGGAGTTGGCACAGGATTGAATTTATTTCATTATGATCCCTCCGTTAATCTCACGATTTTAGATTTCAGCCCCGAGATGTTGAAATCTGCACGATCCAAAATTAAGAAATATAATCTCAATTATGTAAAAGAAATAAGAGAGGGGGATATCGAACACCTAGACAATTATTTTGATAAAAATTCATTTGATTTCGTTACTTCAACTTGCGTATTTTGCTCTGTGCCAAATCCCATAAAGGGACTTAAAAAAGTGAAAAAGGTATTAAGAACAGAAGGTTTTTTGGTGCAGATAGAGCACGGTTTAGGGTATAATGAACTTTTGAATTTACTTTTAAAGGTTCTTGACCCGTTAACAACTAATATGCGCGGATTTCACCTTGCAAGGGACCAAATTTCCAATCTCAAATCTGCAGGGTTCAAAGTTGTCAAATCTCGGAACATAGATCAGGCAGGGATAATAAAAGCGATGATTTCCCGGGCCGCCCGAAAAAGAGACCATGAAATTTTACAGATTAAAAATAATAATCATTACTTTTAAATATATACTCTTCCATACAAAATAGGTGAAGAATTTTGATATTAAATGAATATGATGGTTATCACATGATGGATTGGTGGTTTGATGTATTCGGACCATATTGGTGGATTTTTATGGTGCTTGGGTGGGCAATTATTATCGCTACATCCATAATAATCGCATATTATGTACATAAAGACGCACTAAAAAGAGGGATCGATAACGCGGAGATGTGGTTAATAATTACTCTGATCTTTAATGTAGTAGGTTTATTAGTTTATTTACTTGTTAGAAAGAACTACAAAATCAATCAATCAAGAGAAAAAGAATCTCACACAGGTTAAGGTGAAAAAAATTGGTTAACTTCCATGAAGGTGAACATATGGATCAGATGATGGATTTTGATTGGACACCCGATCTAGGGGTTTTTATTCTAATTGGTTTAATTTTGTTGGTTACGTTGATAATAATATTACTTTATTTCTTGACGCATAGTCAGACATCAGATGTTAAGAAAGAACAAGTTGAACCGGTTAAAAGACCAAAGAAAACAACACAGCACTCC
Organism: Promethearchaeia archaeon; assembly: GCA_046483985.1. Classification (GTDB taxonomy): domain Archaea; phylum Asgardarchaeota; class Lokiarchaeia; order Sigyniarchaeales; family SOKP01; genus JAWOCD01. The sequence goes on along the minus strand of JAWOCD010000022.1, from coordinate 59,499 downwards.
GAAAAGAAATTAATCTGTCCAAATTGTGGAAATCACATAGAAGATGAAGACGCTTCATATTGTACATTTTGCGGTGCAGAGATCTAAAATCCATTAGAATATTTAATTTCAATAATATTATGAGACATATACTCAGGAGTATTATATATAAAAATCTAAAAAAATAAATGGTGCCTTTTAATGAAAAAAACAACAGAAGAATTTAAAAAATCTTCATTGGATATTCACGGAATGCATTGTGCTTCATGTGCTCAAACAATTACAAGAGAATTAGATAAAGCAGACGGTATCAAGGATGTTAATGTCAATCTTGCCACGAATAAAGCTTATTTCGAATATAACCCAAATAAGTTAAAAAAGAGGAACATAATTGACACAATAGAAAAAACGGGTTATAAAGCTAGTCCTCAAGTGGAAAAGATAGTCGTGAAAATAGCCGGTATGAATTGTGCTTCCTGTGTTCAAACAGTTGAAAAAGCACTCTCAAAAACCGAAGGTATTGCCGAGGTAAATGTGAACTTAGCAACTGAAAAAGCTACAATTCTTTATGATCCCGAAGTACTTAATTACTCTGATATTGAGAATACGATCAATAGTACGGGCTACAGAGCAGTAGAAAAGTTTGATATGAAATCGGCTAGAGGAGGGTATGAGAAAGAAATTACAGAAGAACAGAAAAAATTTGAGGAAGCGAGGAAACGATTGATTATCGTCTGGATCTTTACGATTCCCGTTACCATATGGATGTTTCTTGAGATGTTCTTGGGTATCACATGGCCAAATGAATTAGTTTTTAGTGTGGGAATGATAATATTGAGTATTTTTCCCATATTTTGGGCGGGCAATAAGACTCTTTCTTCGGCTTTTAACGCAGCCCGAAATAAAAACGCTAATATGGATACACTAATAGCATTAGGTACTCTCTCCGCCTTTCTTTCTGGCCCCCTCTCATTTATAATCCCTGTAATGAATTATACGGGTGTGGGAGCTATGATAATGGCCTTCCATCTTATGGGAAGATACATTGAAAATAAAGCAAAAGGAAGGGCATCCCAGGCAATTCGTAAATTATTAGAATTAGGTGCCAAAACAGCAAAAATCATCAGAAACGGAAAAGAACAAGAAATTCCGGTTGATGAATTAAAGAAAGGAGATATAATGGTAATCCGGCCCGGAGAAAAAATACCTACAGATGGACTTATCATTGAGGGAAAAAGCTCCGTCGACGAGTCAATGGCAACAGGCGAGTCAACTCCCGTTAAAAAAACAGAAGGAGATGAGGTCATAGGTGCAACGATAAACCAGCGTGGACTTCTTAAGGTTAAAGCCACAAAAGTAGGAGATGAAACCTTTCTATCCCAAGTCATTCGCTTAGTCGAAGAGGCTCAAGGATCTAAGGTGCCGATTCAAAATTATGCCGATAAGATTACGGGCTATTTTGTTCCCGTGGTCTTATTCCTAGCAATTATGGCTCTCATCCTATGGATGTTTATTCCGGATTTTATGATTGGTATAATAGCTCCCTTCCAAGATGTAATACCTTGGATAGATATTGATCTGGGATTAATAACCTTAGCTTTATCTGCATTTATCGCTACCCTCGTTATAGCGTGTCCTTGTGCTTTAGGTCTTGCTACCCCAACGGCATTAATGGTCGGTAGCGGGATGGGGGCGAATAATGGAATTTTAATACGACATGGAGAGGCAATTCAAACCTTTGAGAAATTAGAAACCATAGTCTTTGATAAAACGGGAACAATCACCAAAGGAACCCCAGAAGTCATTGATATTCATTCTACAAATAATTTTTCAAAAGAAGAGGTACTCAAACTAGCAGCAAGTATTGAAGCGGGCTCCGAACATCCATTAGCGGATGCGGTCTTAAGAAAGGCAAAGGAAAAAGATATTGAATTCTATGATATTTCGGATTTTGAATCCATCACAGGGAAAGGTGTCAAGGGTACAAGAAAATCGAAGTCAAAATCAACAATATTGGTTGGAAGTAAAAAATTAATGGATCAATATAATATAGATTATAACTTGGTTAATAATTTAATACAAAAACGTGAAGAAGAAGCGAAGACTGTCATTTTAGTGGCTCTAGATAGTAAATTAGCGGGTATTTTAGCAATTGCCGATGCAATTAAAGATGATTCCGTTGCCGCTATAGCCGAGTTAAAAAGTATGGGGATTGAAACAATTATGCTTACGGGAGATAACGAGCGTACTGCAAAAGCAATTGCTAGAAAGGCAGGTATTTCAAGAGTTATTGCTGAAGTTCTACCCAATGAAAAAGTCGAAGAAATACAAGACTTACAAAAAGAAGGTAAAATGGTTGCAATGGTAGGAGATGGAATCAACGATGCTCCTGCATTAACGGCGGCAAATGTTGGAATTTCCATCGGAACTGGTACCGATATTGCTATAGAAGCAGGAGATATTACATTAGTCAGCGGAAAGTTATCTGGAGTAGTTTCATCGTTAAAATTGTCAAGGGAAACATTCAAAAAAATTAGACAAAATCTCTTTTGGGCATTTATTTATAACACTATTGCGTTACCTCTCGCTATAATTGGGTTTGCTCACCCGGTAGTAGGACAGATTGCAATGGCTTCAAGTTCGGTAACTGTCGTTACCAACTCCAATTTGTTACGGAGAAAAAACATTCAACCAGATTCTCAATATCTATCCAAATCCTTTTCAAGTGATGCTCTAAGGAAATCGGAGATATCAGATCATGAAGAACAATTGATTACACATCAACAAGAAAATGAACAAAGTAAAATAAAAGAAAGGGAGGTGAGTCAAGAAATGGGAAAATTAAAATGCTCGGAATGTGATTATGAACAAGAACTACCTACTCATTGTGGTAAACCCATGGTTAAAGAAGATGATAACTTAGTATGTTGGATGGGTGCTGAGTGTGGATCCGAACCAATTCCAGAACATCACGGAAAACCTATGAAAATTGTAGAGTAAGCAAACTCTGCCAAAAAAATAAATCATTTTTTTTAATTTTATTCATTTTTTTTAATTTTATTAATCTAGAATAACTGAATATTGTCTTAGACTTAATCTCCGTGATGTTCATCACTTATGATAAATTTATATAGATGATGTGAAAACAACACGAAACCTAGCATGGAATGGACATACTCTCGAGCACTCTCAACATCGTCTTCATCATAGTCTTTCTTTGACATTGCCTTCTGAAAACGCTTATTTAATTCATCTTCGGCTGTTTTCAAAATAAAGTCAATAACCTCTTTTGGATTTTCACTTTCGATCGCATCCTCAGCCTTAGGGACCACAGGACCCCAATCTAATCCGGCAGGTTTTAAACCAGTAAACCCTTTACCTTCTCCTTTCCTATGCAAACGAACAGCAGTCTCAAAGAACCATCGATCTGCTAGTTCTTTTTCATCTTCTCCTTTTTTTCTCACTTTTAAGGTCTTATTAAATGCTTCTGTTAACTCTTCTTCTGCTTCTTTTGGAACCCAAGGCAAGATTAGGTTAGCATCCTTTGATTTTAATGCCGATTTGGCAGCTTCTACTACGGGACCATCCATAGTGTCACAATGTGGAGGAATTTTTTTTTTCACCTCATAATTATTTGTTTGACAATATCGGTAATATTCAAATAAAGATTAAAAGGTAACACTTATGAAAAATAATTTTTCAATAAGTTTTATTGAGAACTGCCCTTTTTTTCTATTATGTTTTTGAATTTCGCCCTCAATCAAAATAGATAGATGATAAGATGATTCCACTCACAATTGTTCAAATCCTCGTTCTTGTAAAGTCTTCATACATCTTCGGAATTGCACAACACGCCGAATAAAAATTGTATTGAATGCTTGGATCTTTTGTCTTAAGCCATTTCAAAGTTTTCTTCGAGGGTATTTCAATTCTTGTGATTCCAGCTTTAATAGCATACTTTTCTAATGAGACCTTCATCTTTTTTCTTGGACGCATACAACCCAAAGATATTTCAGTATTAGGGAATATAAATCTTGTTAAAGCTATTACTTTTGCTATATCCTTAGGGTCTGGTGTATCAAATTTATCAATCGATTTAGTGGGAGGGATTAAAGCAATTAATACAATCAAAGAAGGATTTATTCCAGATTCTTTTATAAATTTTAATGCTTCTAATTCTTTATGGAGTTCCCCGTAATATAATCCTATACAAATATGAGGGACAACATTCAGCTTGTATTTCTTTAGTATCTTCATAGCACACTTATAATCAGAAATATCCTTATTTAAATGGTAAATATTATTGATAATTGCTGGATCCATATTTACATCAAACGAGATAACATCTACTCGGGATTCTGCCAATTTTAATGCCGTATATTCATTTAACAACCCCGTATGAACATTTATGATCAAATCTGTTTCCCTTTTTACCTTTTTAATTGCGTTAAAAAATATATCTAAGGGTACTGCTCCATCCGGATCACAACCTCCCGAAATTAAAGCTCCCACACCCCCATTTTCGGATAGACTAAACAAATAATCCTCTAAATCTTTAGAATTCAATACAGGATGCATATTCTCCAAATATCTTTCATTACAATGCTCGCAACTCAGAGAACACTCATTCCCAGTAATACTTATTGCCGGAAATTTTTCCCCTGGAATATAAATCTTTAATAAGTGCCCAAATCTTTTTATAGTCAATTTTCGAGCAAGGTTCAGGTAAGGATCTAAGTTCTCAGATTGAAGATTGAAAAATTTTTTAAAATCGACCCACGAAAGATTATCCGTCTTGAATTTTCTCAGTAAACTGTTATCGGTCATAATTCTCTTTTGATTATTTGATGTAATTAATTAATAGAGCGAATATCTTCTCTTTTTCACTTTTCTCCATACGAGCTGGATAGTTATATATTGGGCCCGATGGTCTTGACGTGTAATACGGACGATTGCAATGTGAACATCCCGAAGTCCTAAAAGCATCTCCATGAAAGACAAATCTACGTAATTGGTTTCGGGAGATATTAAGATCTATTAGTTTCCCATCGTCATTAAAGCTAAATTCCTCAATTTTTTTTTTGTTATTAACAATCAAAAAGTGGGCAAGTTGCATTTTCCGATATTCTGTAATTTTTGGTCTCTGTTTATGTTCCAGTTTAGTGTGCGGTACAGGATTAAATGGAAATAATGAGACAGTTACATGTAAATTATGTAACTTCTCAACAATCGTAAGAAATTCCTTATGAGACTCTCCCAATCCCATGATCAAGTGGGTGCTTACAAAACCCTCGGAAAAAATCTCAATAGCTTTTTCAAGGCACTTAAAGTGTGAATTCCAGTCGTACGGACCATTAACGCCTTTTCCTTTTACGCGGTTGAAAATTTCAGGAGTTATCGCATCAAGAGCTATCGCTATTTTTTGTACTCCCGCGTTTTTCAGATCCCTTAACTGCTTTTTCGGCATTGGAGGTATAGCAACCGATATAGGAAGATTTGAGAGATTAGAAATCTCCGAAACAATTTCTCTTGCATCTTCGAAATTTTCTGGATAATTTAATGTCTGTAGACAAATCCTCCCGAAAAGATTCTGAGCAGATGTTTGTTTTAGTTTATCTAAAAAGAGCTTGAAATCGTAGGAGGGCCATTTAATCCTTGAAAGTTCATCTCCCTTATTTTTTGTGGTTCTTGCTTGGGGACAAAATCCACAATTGGCCCTACAGCTCCCTTCTATGTGGGTCATTAAATAACAAGTTGTAGTTGGGAATTTAAATTTAATAAAATTTAAACCCAATAGTGAGGCTGAACCAGTCGAGATTCTTATTTTTTTTATTCTCATGTTATTTTTTTATTATATAACTAATGATCGATTTACTATACTATTAACTTGTAAGCTTCATTAATGGTAGAACATCCACCACATCGGACACAACCTGCCTTATGAGCCAAGGGATTGACACCATAATTTTTCATCATTATAGCCACCATTCTATAGACGAAGACCATATCATTTATAGTAATGGGATAGAGGGGAAGATCATTATTTCCCGTTTTTCTGACTGGAGTAATATAGGGAATGACTCCCAGCGAAATAATTCTCTCAACATCTTGGATAAATTTAGCGGGATCCTTTCTGAACCCGTACAAAACATATGATTCGACTTGGTTCGGTCCAAATGTGTTGAGCGCAAACTTCCAATTTTTTTTGAATGTTTCCCATGATATATTGCTTTTACCTGGAGTAATTTGTTTTCTTAATTTTTTATTTAGTAACTCTATGTGGATTCCAATTGTATCGGCTCCCGCTTCCTTTAACGAACTAAGATAATGAAAATCATTTACTGGTTCAATTTGTACGTGAATAGGCAAGTTCGGAAACTTTTCGTTGAGATTTTCTAAGATTCTGATATACTTTTCTGCCCCCTTACCTTTTGATTGGACGGTTCCACTAGTTAACGTAAGATGAGTACACCTCTCTTCCATTTTTGCCGCACTAATAACCTCGGAAAGCTGACGACCGTTTTTCTCAAGTATGGTTTTATCGTTCTGTAAACTCAATTCAATCCCACAAAATTTGCACGCTTTTCCACAAGACCAATGTTTACATTTTTGATAAATTGTACTTGCTAAGCAATCAATCCCATGCATTAGCGCAATCTTCTTCATTGGAATTCCGTCAGATGTCTCCAATTCATAAAAGGCTGGGGATTCTATTAGCTCAATTCTGTCAAAAAGTTTATTTTTTTCATCAAAAACTTCGAACATTGATCCCCCGGAATATTTTAAATATAGATCAGAATGGGATGATTTTTCATTCCATAAGGGTACATTTGCTAGAGTTTTATCTGCATCAAGGAGAAAATATTTGCCGTTTAACGGGCCAGCTCCTCCTTTTCTCACAAAATCTAAATGTTTTAAAAGATCGTGAGAAACATTTACACCTTTTACCAACAGTTCGGTCTTTTTCCGGAGAATTTCTATTTCATTCATAGATATCTATTTTATTTTCTAAAAGAAAATAAGGACTTAAATTAATTCTTGTAATATTTGCACCAATCGGTTAGGAAAATAAATAAGGAGAGGAAATCTCGCATAATTATTAAATTTTTAAACAAATACTTCAGAGTCGTCATATGCGATGTATGTGGATTGGAAGATGGTTCTTGCTTTGTTTCTTGCCCTTCTACGGTCGTTTTTTGTTTCGAAGATGCTCGCGTCAAAATGGGTCAGATAAAGTTGTTTCACATTCGATTTTTTTGCAACCGTAGCAATTTCTTCGGGTTTTAAATGGGGCCAACCCCATTTTTCTTGACCGGGCTTATAAGAACATTCACTAATGAGGAGATCCGCATTCTTTGCTAAGGAATATAAATTATCACAAACCCCCGTGTCTGTACAATAGGCAATTATTTTGTTTTCAATGTTAATTCTGTATCCCATGCATTTATCTGAATGAAGAAGATATTTCGCTGTAAAATCTATTTGTTTAGAATGGTGACCTTCTTCAAATTCGAAATAATCAATATCCATGGGGATATGAGAAAATGGGCTCGTATATGGATGTCGTATAATAGTATCAAGAACGTTTTGAGTTCCCTTATCACAAAAGATCGTAATTCCTTGCTCAAACCGAAATTTACTTAGTGTATGAAGACCACTGATATGATCCAAATGTGTATGGGTCAGGAATAAAATTATTGGTTTAGATTTTTCTATGATATATCTGTCTAGCTTGTGCAAACCATCTCCAGCGTCAAGAATAATGTAATGTGAGTTAGAGTCAATTAGGGAACAAGTAGTATTTCCAAGGGCGGAGGAATACCAACCGTTAGTTCCCAAAAAATAAATTTTCATAGTTTTAACTTTACAGGTAGTTTTATCAATTTAATATTAGTATATTTTTAGATTTAAAGAATTGAGTAAAAATTGCATCATTTTTTAAAAGCGATTCTATTTTTTGATTCCTAAATATTTACAGAGAAAATGAAAAATAATATGAATGAAAAAAGTAAGGAAAACGAAAAATCTCACGAAAAAAGTCTTGAAGGGAAAAAATCTATGACTAAAAAAGTCGCCGTCACGGGGATTTTTATTGCTGTAGGACTCATTATGAGTTATCTAAATCCATTCGCATATTTTTTTATATTCGGAACCAAAATAAATCCTTTTGCGCATATAATTAATGCAATGATGGGAGTATGGATTGGTCTTATTTTTTCGGTTATAACCGCATCGGGAATCGCATCTGTAAGATTTTCATTAGGTATCGGAACTATTCATGCATTTCATGGAGGTATCTCGGGCGCTATCGTGGTCAGTCTCACTGCTTACCTTTTGCGTAAGAAATTTCCAGAAAATGTCTCCTTCGCCGCTCTTACTGAACCCATTGGAACAATATTCATTGGAGGAACGATTGCTAATTTAATTGTTCCCTTGGGAGGGATTAACGGTTTACTTTTTTACTGGGGTTTATTTGCCGCAAGTTCTATACCCGGAGCTATTATAGGGTTTATAATACTGCAGATTCTAAAACAAGGAGGAATTTCGTGGCATTCTTTTTAGGCAAAACCTAAAACATTAATTCATTCTTTTTTATTAGTTATTTTTCCTTGTACTAAGATGATTACAAAAGGATGTAAAAATTGCACTAATCTTTATTTTGATGAATTGCTATTATGAACCAAAACGATAATTATGGGCACCGAATTTAAATATGAATCAAAATAATTTAAAAAATAAGATTCAAACGCTAAAAAAGAAAAAAGACGTTACCATCTTATCGCATTATTATCAAAGACTTGAAATTCAAGAGATTGCAGATTATTTAGGGGATTCTCTTGGATTATCTAGAACTGCAAAAGAGAAAGCAAACACAAAATATATTATATTTGCAGGAGTTGATTTTATGGCAGAAACTGCATCTATATTAAACCCAAATAAACACATCTTACTCCCAAACTCTGAAGCTTGTTGTCCGATGGCTGCTTTTCTCACTGACGAAATGGTCAGAGATTACAAGGCAAAGTATCCTGATCTCCCCGTGGTGACTTATGTAAACAGTACAGCAGCAGTGAAAGCTGAATCGGATATTTGTTGTACATCCTCTAATTCCGTGAAAATGGTTAAAAAAATTATGCAAGAATTTGATACCGAGACTGTTTTATTCGGTCCAGATGCTAATTTGGCTAGTTACATAGAGGAGTACTTAGATGTTGACTTGATCAAAATGCCTGAAGATGGTCATTGCATTACCCATTCCCGACTAAACCCAGAAGATGTTCAAAAGATTAAGAAAAAGTATCCAAATGCAGAATTATTAGTACATCCCGAATGTACACGTGAGGTAAGAAATCTGGCCGACTTTATTGGATCCACCGCTGGGATGTATAATCGTGTGAAAAAAGACCCGTTAGATGCTGGGGAATTTCTCATAGGTACCGAAAAAGGATTATTAGATCGTATGAGTTATGATTTTCCCGATAAAATGTTCCATTTAGCTAAGGATGAAATGATCTGTTATAATATGAAAAAAAATACGATTGAATTAATAGAATATATCTTGGAACATCTCATCGAAAAACAGTTTGAAGTAAAAGTTCCTCCGAACATTGCAGAAAAAGCTCTTGTCCCACTAAAGAAAATGCTTCGGTATTCTTAGAGATAGTGGTGGCGTTCTGGATGAACTTCTTCGACAAAATCTAGTAGAAAAATCTCATTTTCTTTCAAAGGTTTCTTAATATAATTTAAAACATAGAGATCATCCACAAATTTCATAGTAGAAGATATATATCCCTCTGGTAGGTCAATGCAATACTTTGGAGAGATTTCTAATACAGATTTCACATATTTTTTATTCATTAGGGGAAAACTTTTTGTTATCAACTCTGCTGCTTCGTCTGGGGAATTTCTTAGCATAATAGATGCTCTTTTATGGTGTTTTAAGAATGATCTTACAACTTTAGGTTGATTATTTATCATATCTTGATGAAAAAATATACCATAACTTGGGTTATTCTTCCTCAAACAATCCGGGGGTATAATAATATGGGAATTTAATATAGTATAAGAAAAAGCAGCTAAAGCAGGAGTTCCCACACCACCACCTAAAATACCCTGTTGCATATCATAAGCTATAAATTCTGCCTGTCCGTAATTCAAAACCTCAATTTTCTCAAAAAGTTCGAATTTATCAAGATAAAAATTCAAGATAATGTCGTGAATAGAACCTTTACTGGGAACGCCAATGGAGCTTCCTTCGAATTGGGAAAAACATCTGTTTAAATCTTGACCAAAGTCTGAAAAAGTTTTATATTTTTGAGGAGCCACCATAATAGTTCCCTCAACATGTCCTCCGGCAACGCATTTAATCGGAATCCCCTTTTCAATGGCGATTATGGCGGGAGGTAATCCCATGTACCCCATATCTAACTCATTTCTCTGAAACGCTTGCACCATAGCTGGTCCAGTACCAAATTGATGCCAAGTGATTTTTTTATTCAGATCCTCCGCTAACTTTTTTTCTTGCATTAAAATAAAATTTGTATGGTATGCTGTTGAAAGATGACCGATATTTATTTTACTTTCCTCCTTATTAATTATAAACACCTCTTTTAAAAATTAAATAAGTATATCTGCTAACTATCCTCCCGCAATCGCTGGCATAAAGGTGATTTCATCTTCCGCTTCGATCTTTGTATCTAAGTTATCAATATCACGGATATTTTTTCCATTTAGTCCAATAAGGATCCCCTTATTTAACTTATTTGGTTTCTCATAAAGAATATCTTTAAATTTTTCGCCATACTGTGAATTTAATTCTTCTAATAGTTCTTTTATCGTGGAGTTTTCCGGAATCGAAAGCTCAATTTCCTCAGATCCAATTAAGTCCTTGAGCAACGATAAAAATTTGATCTTGACAGTTCTCATAGATTGTAATTAATTGTAATTAGAGATATATAAAAATCTTCGGGGGTCAATTTATTTATTTCTATTTATGTAATTCACTCATCTGATTTAAAATTAAATGCAAATCTAGCAGATATCGAAATTTCCCTCATTTTAAAGAATTTAAAGCATACTTTAAGCTGTATATAATATCTTCAAAAGGTTCCGTTCCCACGGATAGACGCATTAAATAGCGATTTAACCCTAAATGTTTTAATTCTGTTTCGGAATATTTATAGTGTGTCATCATTACGTAGGGAGATAACAAACTTCTTTCTGAACCGAGGCTAGGACCTTTTAAAATGGGAGGTAAAACATTATTATAAAATTGACGTGCAACTTCGATATTTGAATTTTTTAAGACAAAACTAAGAAGACCGCTTCCTCCCTTTAGATATTTTTTCAAAATTTCCCGATCGGGATTATCAGCTAAGGAGGGATAATATACCTTCCCCACATATTCATGATTATTTAGGTATTTGGCTATGATTTCGGTATTCTTATTAATCCTTTCCATCCGTCTTTCGAACCCCTTGATATTTTCAGATAATGTCCTTATATCATTGAATGCCATATCTAATCCAAAGAGATTATTAAATTTTCTAATTTTTTCACCCAATTCTTTCTCCTTTGTAATGATTATTCCTCCAATATGGTCATTTTTCCCGTTTAAAAATTTTGTTGAACTGTGAACTACGATATCGGTTCCATAATCAAATGGATTAAAATTATAAGGTGTGGCAATAGTATTGTCTACAATCACTTTTCCGCCATATAAATGGACTGTATTGATTACTTCTTTTATATCTACTAGTTGGATTAAGGGATTAGAGGGAATTTCAACAATAACGCCTGCGGTTTTTTCGCTAATACGTTCCTTTAAAGTTTTCTCAATTGCATCACGAATAAAGTCTGTCTTCGATAAACCATACTTTTCTGACCATTTTTCTAGAATCTTTAGAGTATCCACATATAAAGAACCTAAACCAATAAAATTCGGCTTTTGGCTTGATAAAAGTGAAAAAATCGATATGAACACTGCAGCCATGCCAGAGGGATAAAAATAACAATAGTTCGTCTCAACATTTTCCAAATGGGTAATTTGCTTTTTCAATTGATCCTTTAGTTTTGATTTTTCTCGAATTAGAGTTTCATTATTTCCACAGATTTTTCGTGAACTTACATTAAATCCGCAATGTCTTCGGAGAAGCGTCAAATTGTTGAATTGATCATTGAATTTCAAAATTACTCCTATATCGTTTAATGGATCATGACAAATTAAGAAATCCCCTTTAAATTTGAAATCTTTTTCGTCCATTGGGTTGTCCAATAGAGAAATTAGAATCTTATCTTCAAAAGACCTTTTAACTTGAGTTACTGGTTTGTTAAATATTAGAATATCTGCTTCAGATACTTTCGTTACTTTAGATAAGATATCGGGAAAACTTTGATTTAGAAGCGTGAATATTTTTGAAGTTAATCTGGAGTCGATGTAAATCTTATCGCCTTTCCTGAAAAAGTAATCAATCAAAAAGAAAATAGATGACCGATAACTATGGAAACTTATAGCGTTCACTGCATCGAATTTTTCTTTCCATTGATCTTCCAAATTCCTTATAGCAGGATGTGTAACAAATCTAGGATAACCTTGGTAAACTGAAAATCGGTCCTCTTCGTAATCAATAATATCTTGAAATCTGGGAAAAACAGCAGAAACTCCGTGGAAGCCTCCAATAGGGGTAAGAAATCTCCAATTATGAGATTTTACCTCTCTTTTCATTTTTTATCCACACCTCTTTAAAACCGAAACTACGTTCCGGATATCTTCTAAATTGTTATAGTAATGGAGGGCAAATCGTAATAAATCCTTATTTTGGGAGGAGGGATAATTTCTAAGTGAGATATGGATGTTATTTTTTAATAACTCCTTATATATCGCTTTCGCGTTCTGATGCTGCATTGTAATTATACCCGAACGATACTTTAAATCTAAGGGGCTAATTATTTTGTGACCCAGGTCTTGAAGTTCTCGTATAAACTTATTTGTGAGAAATTTTATCCTCTTGTAAATTTCTCTGATGCCTACATTGATATCACCCGCACCGATATCTTTTATCAATTCTAAACTTCCTTTTAATGCCATTAAAGCGGGAAAATTGGGAGTACCCCCAAAACTGTCCATTGCTTTTGTTTGTTTGATTACATCAGTATTATCATTATCCATTGCAAACTTATTTCTCACGCTCAACCAACTGAGACAAGGTAAGTTTTTATCTTCGAGAATTTTTTCTTTAACATAGAGAATGGCGGCTCCGTAGCCACAACACGCCCATTTAAGGCCAGATGCCACTAATATATCAATTTTTTGTCTTTTAACATCCAGAGGTAAAGCACCAAAGGCTTGAGTCGCATTTATTATATAAATAACTTTATTCTTGTAGGTAATCCTCCCAATTTTACCTAATTCTTGCTTAAATCCCGTGAGATATTGAACGTAACTTTGGATTAAATAATCGTGATTTGAATGAACAGTTTCCTCAATATCTTCGGCTCGATATTTCTTATTTTTCGATCTAATTTTTATGCAATTAAAATCCTTCAACTTGAAGGGGAGAATTGAGGAGGGAAACTCACCCTCTGGATAAAGTATAGTTCCTTGATTCAGTAGATGGGATATGATATTAATACCCGAGGATGTGTTAATTAGAAAACTTATTTCATTTGTATTCGAGTTTAAATAATCTGCAACCAACTCTCTAGCTTCCTCCATTTCCTTAAAGTAGTGGTCCCAGAAGATATCTCCCTTTTTATAAATATTCCTAAAATATTTTGTGCCCTTGCTATAGGCAGACTTGCACATGGGGGATCCTCCAGCGGCTTTCATGTGAATCTGATTTTTTAGTGATGGAAATTGATTTTTTCGTATATTTTCCCAATTGATGTTCATTAAGTAAAATACCTCGGATTAAATTTCTTTTTATGTAAATATGTTTATTCTTTTCCTTTTAAAACGAATATAGATGTTTTACAGAAAAAGTTAGGAAATATTTTTCCAAAATTGAGGGTATCTTGATTTAGATAAATTTCTTTACTTATAATAAAATCTTTATATTCACAGAATCTAAGGAATTTGTTTATGCTCAATAACTGCTGCTTTTTATTATTGTATAAAAAATCTTTTTTCGAGTTATTCCCTTTCGAGTTATTCCCTCTCAAACTCCCTGTAAATAAAAACCGTATCCTATTCTTCCAATAGGCTAAATTTTCAAAGCTAATAATACACTTCCGACCTACCCTCATCATTTCTTTGATAAGATATACTGGTTTGGCGATTTCCTCAAGTGTTTGGCTTAATATAACGTAGTCAAATGAATTTTTTTTAAAATCTTTTAACCCCTTATTTAAATCTTCTTGCACAACTGAAACCCCGTATTCCATACACTTTTTTATCCTTTCTATCGAGATTTCTATCCCTAATCCCTCAATTTGTTTATTTTCAGTTAACTCGTATAATAGTACTCCTTCTCCGCAGCCTAAATCTAAGACTTTAGAGTTTGGTTCTATTAGAGTATAAATAATCTTTAAATCTGTTCTTAGCAACATCTTTTTATCACATCACAATTCAAGATTCTCCAAGAAATTGGATAAAATCACTTTGAAATCCTTACAATCAAGCAGGAAAGAATCATGTCCGTAATTATAATCAATTTCCACGAAGCTCGTTTTTATACCATTTGCTTTTAGAGCACATACAATTTCCCTTGCCTGCGTGGTGGGATATAACCAATCAGAGGTAAATGATATTACTAAAAATTGTATAGTTTCTAAATTGGAAAGTGGATGTGCTAAATTTCCGTTTTCTCGTATATCAAAATAATCGATTGCTTTCGTTAAATAGAGATACGAATTGGCATCAAATCTTTTTGTAAAAGAAGATCCTTTATATTGTAAATAACTTTCTACCTCAAATTCTTCGGTAAATTGGAAAACTAATTTCGGATTGTGTCGGAGATCTCTTCCAAATTTTTCCTTCATAGATTCCTCACTGAGATAAGTAATGTGCCCAATTTGTCGAGCCAATCTTAAACCTTGATTGGGAGGAGAATGGTTATCATAATAGTTTCCTTGGTTCCAATTGGGATCAGAAAAAATAGCTTGTCTCTGCACTTCATTAAAGGCGATATTAAAGGTAGTAGCGTAAGCAGCAGTTGCAATGGGAATGACGGCGTATGTAATTTTGGGATAACTAATTGCCCAATCGAGCGCTTGCATCCCTCCCATACTCCCTCCAACAACAGCTAAGAGACTCTCAATTCCCAAATGGTCAATCAAAAGTTTATTTGCTTTTACCATATCATGAATGGTAATTATGGGAAATTCAAGTCCGTAAGGTTTTTTAGTCTTAGAATTAGTGGATGCGGGACCAGTCGAGCCATAACAACTTCCTAACATGTTAGCACAAATTACAAAATATTTATTTGTATCAATAGGAAGATTTGGACCAACGACTTCATCCCACCACCCGCCTATTTCAGTATCATCACTATATACATGAGAGCTTCCAGAAAGAGCATGAAAAATTAGGATAGCATTAGTCTTAGATTTATTTAATACTCCATAAGTTTCATATGCCAATCTAAAATTGGGTAAAATTTGACTTGATTCAAGTCCAAATTCTTTTTCCGAATAAAAATATTTAACATTTGTATAGTTATCTAATAGATGCTGAATATCAATACACCCAATTTTGGAATCTTTTAGTAAAAAAAACTTTGTTAAAATTGATTATTTCGTTGATTTAATTAAATCCTTATTTCTATTAGAAATATTTAGAGATTAAATAAATCTGTTGTTAAATAGCGTTCTCCAGTGTCTGGAAGGATGATAACTATATTTTCTCCCTCATCAAATTCTTCATTAGCAATATTTAATGCTGCCCAAGTAGCCGCTCCAGAAGATATACCCGCGAAAATACCTTCTAATTTCGCTAATTTTCTTGAGGTATCTCGTGCGTCCTCAGATTCAACTTGGATTACATCATCATAGATTTTAGTGTTCAATACATCTGGTACAAAACCCGCACCAATCCCTTGAATCTTATGAGATCCTGGTTGTCCTCCCGAAAGTACCGGGGAATTCTTTGGTTCTACTCCATAAATTTTTACCTGTTCCCCGAGTTCTTTTCTCAAAACCTCTCCTACTCCCGTAATAGTGCCTCCAGTTCCTATACCCGCTACAAAACCATCCACTTTGCCGTCTAGATCCTCGATAATTTCTCTTCCGGTCGTTTTCCGATGGATTTCGGGATTCGCTTCATTCTTAAATTGCTGAGGTATATAAACTTTTCCGTTTTCTTCATTTAATTGCTCCGCTTTTTCGATTGCTCCTTTCATTCCTCTTTCTGCGGGAGTTAATATTAATTCTGCACCATATGCTTTTAATATCCTTCGCCTTTCTTCAGACATGCTTTCAGGCATTGTGAGGATAAGTTTATATCCTTTCACAGCGCAGACTAAAGCCAAGCCGATTCCAGTGTTTCCGGAAGTCGGTTCAACAATTGTAGTGTCTTTTTTTATTATTTTTTCTTCTGCTTTCTCTATCATTGCCATACAAATTCTATCTTTCACGCTTCCTCCTGGATTAAATGCTTCGACTTTACCGTAAATATTAGGTTTAATATCTTCCGTAATTCTGTTAAATTTTACTAAAGGCGTATTTCCTATTGCCTTAATAATATTGCTATATACTTTTACCATTGTAAATCACGACTTTAATTTTTAGAATAATTTATAAGAAAATGGGAAGCGAAGTCTTTTAAAGATGTTTGCAATAATTGTATCAATTTTAATTTGGACCCAATAATCATTATAATTGTCCGCATTCTTCATATACCACCGCCATATTTACCATATTCTATTTTTATTTCTTCCTTATTTTGTTCCTTACTTTCAAGTATCTTTTTTTCTAGGAATTCTATTCTCGAATTTAAAGTAGATAAGGTAATAGATAAAGGGTCGGGAAGATCCCCATGTTTGAGATCTATTTTATCTATCTTTTCACCTTCTCTTGAGATAACCCTTCCTGGAACTCCTACCACAACAGAGTTTGAAGGAATATCCTTTACAACGACGGAATTTGCACCGATTCTAACATTGTCTCCAATCGTAATAGGACCTAGGAGTTTTGCTCCCGTCCCCACAACAACATTATTACCCAAAGTAGGATGGCGCTTAACCGGATCAAGAGTTGTACCTCCCAAAACAACTCCTTGATAAATGGTCACATTATCCCCTATCTCGGCAGTTTCTCCTATTACTACTCCACCACCGTGGTCGATAAAAAAGTCGCTCCCTATTCGAGCCCCAGGATGGATTTCAATTCCCGTACTTTCTCTCCCCACTTCTGAAAGATATCTAGGGACAAAAGGCATATCAAGATCCCAAAAGAAATGCGCGATTCGATATAATAACACCGCTTTAATTCCAGGATAACTTGTAAGAACTTCCATTAGAGAATGAGCTGCTGGGTCTTTATTAAATGCGGCATTTACATCGGATACAAAGAAATTTAAGATCTTTTGAAGGTTAGTTTTTATCGTATCAATATCCAAATCATTGATCTGGAATTCTAAATTCAAAAGACATTCTGAACAATAATTGTAGTGTCTTCCTTCTTTATCCCCTAATTTTCTTCCACATCCTAAGCATCTTAAAAAGTCTTCCAACACGATTACCTCTTTATTCTTCTATTTTGCCTTTATTATAGTTTTTATTTTCATAATTATCTAATTCATTAACTAATTGAAGATCCATTTCTCTCTCATTAGAGATTTCAATTAGTTTTTTGAATATCTTTTCAACCAATGCATTGTAGATACCACACATTAATTCACAATCATCAAATCCGGTATAAATTCTCGAACCAGAGCATAAAAACGAAAAATTAATATCTTGATTTTTTATAACCGAAGCAGTTATCTCGCTGCAAATACCTGAATATAACCCCCAATTTACCTCTAAGGGTTTATGAAATACCTTTCGATATGCTTCGATAATATCCATAGCGTGTTTTGGATTTACTCGAAGCACAATACTATCAAAATTTTTAGTTGGAAAATCATCCAGCGGGAATAATATAACGGAATCAAGATTGTCTAAATCCATTCGCATATCCATTTTGATCTTTCTCGGTTTCTTGAACCCCAACATTATTTGAGAAGTTACACAAGATAATTTCTCTTTAGAAATTTTGAGAAATTCTCCTTCTGAAGCTCTTTTAACAAATTCACAGTACCTATGCGAATTTTTCGGTACTTTAAAATCCTTATTTGAATTAATCCCTTTATTTTCATTAGTTATCAGTTTAACACCCACTGAATAGTATTTTAGATTAATTTTCTTTCTTACTTTTTTGTATATATTAATCCCATTCACCACTTAATTGATAAATAAAATTTAAGTCAATAATCACTCGTTGTGTGGCAATAACTGCATAGAAATGCTTTTTTTGTAAAATTGATTCTCCTAAAATTTTAAAGAATTCAAGATATTAGTTCTTTAATCATGATATGAAAAATTTTGTTCTTTTTAAAAATAACTGCAAATTTTGCTTATGAAACCAATTCCACATCGTTTACAGATGTTATTTTTTTTGTAATAATAGTACCCATTCATTTGAACGGGATTTTTGTTTCTTAACCTTGAGAGTCTCAGCCAAACTTTGTCTTTTACTGTTTTCCGGAATATTTTCCACAGCTGGAGGATAATCCAAAATAACCTTGAGAATTTCCCCTTTTTTTAAATCCTCTAAAGCTAACTTAGTATATACAAAGGTCATAGGACACGTTTTACCCCTTATATCTAACTTCTTTGAATAATTATTTAAAGACATAATTTATCAAATCCGTAGTCATAATTTGAAATTAAATGCTTTGGTTTATCTCCACAAGCTTCGCAACCCTTATTTCTATGGACATCGATGAAATTAAAACTCATTTTCAGTAAATCTACATACAGAATTCTATTTGTTATTAGATCTCCCATATCTAAAATATATTTGATCGCTTCCATAGATTCAAAGCATCCCATAACCCCTGGAATTAATCCGATTACGCCAGCACGTGAACAAGACATCGCTTGGGAGGATTCTTCATTACCTCCAAACAAACATCTATAGCAAGTGGTTTTTTCTTCAGGAACTACGGTTAATATTTGCCCATGGAATCTTAGTACACCAGCAATCGTAAAGGGTATTCCTAAATTAATACAAGCATCATTAATCAACATTTTGGTGGGAAGATTATCAGAACCCTCAATTAAAAAATCTGAATTTGTTATAATCCCTTTTACATTATTTGGGGTGATTCTCTTCTCAACGAGTTCTATTTCACAGTCCGGATTAATTTGTTTTAATCTCTCGTATGCGCTTGAAGTCTTTTTTTTATCAATATTTCGAGTGGAATGCAATATTTGCCTATGTAAGTTAGATAGTTCCACGTTGTCAAAATCAATTAATCTTAAACGGCCTATACCTGCTGCAGCTAAATAATATGCAGTAGGAGAGCCTAGAGCACCTAATCCCAAAATAGTCACAGTAGAATCTAATAATTTTTCTTGACCTTTTCCTCCCACTTCTTTAAGTACGATTTGTCTAGAGTATCTCTCAATTTGTTCCTCGGTTAAATTCAATTTTATCACAACCCCAGTTGTTCTCAATATATAAATCCTTTTTATACTTAAAAATAAAACTGCAACTATTGCAGAAATAATATCTATGGACAAGAAATAGACAGAATCTTTAAGTTATTAAAATTTCGGGACTATGTATAGCAAAATAAAAAAATGCCAAACCCTATAATTATATAGAAATGAAAAATGAATATAGACGATATTGATAAACAAATAATTAGGGAACTTTTCAAAGATGGACGTGAAAGCTTAACCGACCTTAAAGATAAAATTGTTAAAAGTAACAACGAAACAATGAGCCATACCGGAATAAAGAAGCGAATTGTGAAATTAAAAGAGGGGAAAGTTCTGAAAATTCAAGGGGATATTAATATTGATAATTTAGGCTATAAAGCGTGTTATATTCTTTTAGAAACAAAAAATTTTGAGGTTACGAAAAAAATTATTAAAGGTTATACCGATTGCCCCCGGGTATTTTTATTATCTCATATCTCTGGACAATATGATTTAATTATGGGGATTGTCGGTCAAAATATGGATATTCTCCATAGATACATAAACCATTGTGGTCCTACGAATAAAGAAGGGATTTTACACTCTCAGATTCTTTTCGCTCTCAGTTTTCCGGGGGAAAGATTCTTGCCTGTTAAGCTGTTCACCAACGAGAGTCAAGAATGTAAATGTGAAAATGTTTGTGAAGATTGTGAGGCTTTTCTTTCTGGGAAGTGTGATGGATGCGGTAAATTTTAATCTTTTCAGGAGTTTCATTTTGAAACTTTTTTACGTTCTGGGTTTTAAATTGAAACAGAACGGCATTAGGGTGTTTAGATCTGCATATAACCCAAAGTCTTAAATATAATTAGCTCTTTCTTAATTTTAGATAACTCTTTAGAAATTTGAGTTATTTGAAAAAGGTGATAATATGATAATTAGTGATTTGTATATTATATCCGATCTAAAGGAAAAAGAAGAATTGTATTCTTTAGCTCCCTCAAGTAAGTTCATATTATATTTATTGAAACAATATGGCCCCATGAATCGGCAAAAGATCTTAAAAGAAACGCTTCTCCCAAATCGGACGGTGGCATACTCTCTAAGAAAGCTTAAAGATTCCCATTTTATAAGGAGCTATAAGGACGATGATGATAAAAGAATAAGTATTTTTGAGGCTACCATTTAACGGAAGATAAATTCGAAAAAAATAAAAATAAATTGCTAATCTTAAAGGGTAAGAATTTGAAAGATTTACATTATATATATTTGGATAACGCGGCTACCACTCCAATGGATCCAGAAGTTATAAAAGTAATATGTAAACAGTTCAAAACTAATTATGGAAACGCATCAAGTTTACATTCCCTCGGACAAAAGGCTACAAAAGTGATGGAAAGATCAAGAGGGAAAATTGCTAATCTTATTAACAGTGATAAAGATGATATCTTTTTTGTCTCTTCAGGAACAGAAGCAGATAACTTAGCAATTAAAGGAGTTGCCTATAAAAATAAAAAAAGAGGAAATCATATTATCACATCAAAAATAGAACATCACGCAGTATTACATCCTTGTGAAGAATTAGAAAAGCAAGGTTTTAATGTTACCTATTTACCCGTAGATAGGAATGGATTAATTGATTTAAAGGAATTGGAGGATTCAATAACTAAAAATACAATTCTTATCTCGGTTATGTTTGCTAATAATGAAATAGGCACGATCCAACCAATTAAAAAAATCGGAAAGATTGCAAAAAAGCACGATATCCTTTTTCATACTGATGCGGTTCAAGCATTTGGAAAGATCCCCATTGATGTGGATGAAATGAATATAGACTTACTTTCGGTTAGCGGTCATAAAATTTATGGGCCTAAGGGTATAGGATTACTCTACATCCGGAACGGAGGTAGGAAGAAGGGACAAGGAAGATTCATTAAACCATTAATGGAAGGAGGAGGTCATGAGAGAAAAATAAGACCTAGCACCGAAGCGGTACCATTAATCGCAGGATTTGCCAAAGCAGCGGAATTAGCAGAAAACAAGATGGAAGAAGAGGCAAAAAGATTAAAGAGCTTAAGAGATAAGATAATAGATACCGTCTTAAATAATATCGAGGATTCTTATTTAAACGGTCATCCGTCTCGGCGTCTTCCAAATAACGTCAATGTGGGATTTAAATATATTGAAGGTGAGTCAATGGTATTAAGTTTAGACATGGAAGGTATAGAAACTTCCACCGGATCAGCTTGCTCTTCAAAGGAGTTAAAAGCATCTCACGTACTACTAGCGATTGGATTAGAGACAGAAGAGGCACATGGTTCTCTTAGAATTACATTAGGAAGATTTACATCAGAAGAGGATGTGGATTTTTTCTTAGAGAAACTACCTCCAGTTATTGAACGGCTTAGAAAAATGTCCCCGCTGAAAAAAGAAGTTTAAGATATGTTTAAAAGTAGATAAATTTAAACAAAGAGGAGAAAGAAAAATATGTATTCAGATAAAGTTATGGACCATTTCAAAAACCCAAGAAACATGGGAGAAATGAAAGATCCCGATGCAGTTGGAGAAGTTGGAAACCCAGTATGCGGTGATCTCATGTATATTTATTTAAAAGTTAAAGAAAAAAATGGAGAAGAAATCATTAAGGATATTTCCTTCCAAACTTTTGGGTGCGGAGCTGCTATAGCAACATCAAGTATGATAACAGAATTAGCAAAGGGAAAAACCTTAGACGAAGGTATGAAGATAACGAGAAAGAATGTCGCAGACGCGCTCGATGGATTACCACAAGTTAAAATGCACTGCAGTAATTTAGCCGCTGATGGATTGCATGAAGCAGTTGAAAAATACCGCCAAAAGAAAAAAGAATCATAAATAAGGTAATCCGCTCTTTTTTTCAATTTCAGGAGGAAAACTTTCTTGAATCGTTCAAATTATCAAATTCATTTAAAGTTAGATGAATGTACGCAATGTGGGAAATCACCAGTCATTGAACAGAGATATTCTGACCGTAATTTATGCCGAAGTTGTTTTATTGAATCCATTGAAAACAGAATCAAAAGGATGATTTCAAGGTCAAAACTATGGACTCCCGAGGATCAATTGATCATTGGGCTCTCTGGAGGTAAGGATTCAATTGCTTTGCTTTACAACTTAAATAAACTTTTACTTAATAACGACAATTTAAATTCTATAACTGCTTTAATCATTGATGAAGGTATTAAAGGATATCGAGACAAGAGTGTTGAGTTCGCGAAGGCCTTCTGTGAGAAATTAGATGTAGAATATAAGATTATTTCGTTCAGAAGAAGAGTCGGAATGACATTAGACGAGATCATTAAAACAATGAAAGGTAAAGAAAATAAAAGATATTCTTGTAACTATTGTGCAATAATTAGAAGACGACTGCTTAATGAAGGTGCAAAAGAACTAAAGGGGACCGTTCTTGCCATGGGTCATAACCTGACAGATATAGCCGAAACATACCTTATGAACATCTTATACAAACGGTTTTATTTAATTGGAAATCAATACATCTTTAGAGAACGGTCAAAAACATTAAAAAAGTATTATGTAAAAAAAATAACTCCGTTAATGCATATCCCCGAGGAGGAAATTTTCTTGTATTGTAATTTAAAAAACCTCAGGTACTATCGATCTCATTGTCCTTACAGAGAGGAGGAACCCATAACGAGAAAAAAAGTGCTCCAGATTATTCAAAGATTGAAAAATTTGGTGCCTGAAATTGAATATAATCTTTTAGAGAGTTTTTTAAGATTATCAAAAATCTTATATAAAAACAGGGACAAAATAAAACCTCAAGTAAACTACAATTTTTGCAAAAACTGCGGTTATCCTTGTAGTAATGGAAAAACTTGCACATATTGTAAATACATCGAAAAATTTACTTGAAGAATTCGTTATTTGTCCTATAATTTTTCTTTTAATGCAAATATTGCTCTTAAATTTAAATCAGATTTAAAATTAACTCCAATACAGAGAATGACGGAAATGAAGGAAACGACTCAAATAAAGTTTAGGAATTTGAAGAAAATTTTGAAGAAAATGGAAAAAGTCGCAATAGCTTTTTCCGGAGGGGTTGATAGCAGTTTTCTTCTAAGAGTTTCCCAAGTTATTCTAAAAGATAATGTTATTGCCATTACTAGTAACTCTCCTACCTTTCCAAGGGATGAATTGGACTTTACTAAAAAATTAGCAAAAAAGTGGGGTTTCGAACATATCATCATCAAGTCAAAAGAGATGGAAAATCAAAATTTCGTCAAAAATCCCAAGGATCGCTGTTATTTCTGTAAACAAGAGCTTTTTTCAAAAATAAAAAAGTTGGCGGAGAAAAAAAGAATAAATTATGTTTTGGACGGGACAAACTACGATGATTTAGGAGATTATCGCCCAGGAATAAAAGCATTGGAGGAACTGGATATTATAAGTCCATTAAAGGAAGTTCAATTAACCAAAAAAGAAATAAGAGCACTATCGAAGAAGATGAGCTTAGAAACATGGGACAAACCATCTTTAGCTTGTTTATCCTCGAGATTCCCATACGGTGTTAAAATTACCCAAAAAAAAATTAAAAAAATTGATAAAGCAGAGCAATTAATTAAAGATTTAGGAATTCATCAAGTTCGCGTTCGATTCCATGGAGAAGTGGCACGTATCGAAATTGAAAAAAATGATTTTCAGGTAATTTTAAAGAATTCAGATATAGTAGATAAAATCAAAAAGTTAGGTTTTACCTATATCTCACTCGATTTAGAAGGCTATCGGACTGGGAGCCTAAATGAACCTCTTTCCGAGACACTCCCTTAAAATTAACTTTAATAAAAATATGAATAACGGGAAAGAGAATTTAAAAATCCAGATTACTCTTAAGCAGCTTATTTATTATTAATAAGTCTAAATTTCAGTTATTCGAGAAAACCCAATACTAAAACAAAACTTTGAAAATATAAAGATCACCTTTATAGACTTGACCGTCTATTTAATTTTTGGATAAAACAAGATATCGTTTTAATTAATATAAATATCGAAAAAAGTTAGTTTAATGCAAATAAATTTTAAATTTCAGAATTGGGTGGTTAAAAATGACCGAAAAAGGTGAAAAAAAGGCATTTGATAAAGAGTTAGACACCAGAGGACTCTTTTGTCCAGAACCGTTGTTTGAAGTTCGAAATACCTCTGAAACCTTGGAAAAAGGACAAATCTTAAAGGTTTTAGCAGACGATCCAGCAGCTGAAGAAGATTTTAAGCGATGGGCTAAAAGAACTGGTACAGAATTATTAGATCTCAAGAAAGAAAAAAATGAATTTATCTTTTATTTTAGAATAATCAATTAGGAGGTGGAAAATGATGGAAAACAAATATTTATTATATGTACAAACAAGCGAGGCTCCAGCACGTCAGTATTCTCCTTTAGTGTTGGCTCAAACTGCTAAAGCAATGGATATCAAAGCTACGGTTTATTATTTGGGAATGGGCTTAAAAATTCTAAAGCCTGGAACCGCAGAAAAGATTAAATTAGGCGATTTTCCCTCTGTTAAGAAAATGATCGATAAAGCTTTGGATATCGGAGTTGAAATTTTAGTTTGCGAGGCTTCTAAGAGAATGTTGGGCTGGGAGAAAGTTGATCTGATTCCAGGAGTTAAGATTGTCGGCGCAGCAACCTTAAATGATTTAGTACTTGAAGCTGACGGGACATTATGGTTTTAACCCCGGAATCGATATATTTACAAAATTAGAACATAGAAAAAAATTAAAAAGATTAAAATTTGTGATAAAATAATGAAACAAGTATATCTAGATTATCAAGCGGCAAAGCCCGTAGATCCAAGGGTTTTTACGGAAATGAAACCTTATTTTACAGATACATTTGCAAATCCCGCATCCTTGCATGGAACTGGAGATATAGCAACAGAAGCTCTGGAACACGCCCGAGAAAAAGTTGCCAAATTTATCCATGCACCCGATCCAAAAAGTATTATATTTACCGGAAGTGCAACAGAATCTAATAATTTGGCATTAATTGGGGGCGCCTTACGAAATAAGCAGAAAGGAAATCATATAATAATTTCTGAAATTGAACATATTTCGATCTTGAATTTAGGAAAATATTTGGAACGCGAAGAATTTGAAGTGAGTAGAGTGCCAGTGGATCAATATGGAATTGTAAGTTTGGATAAATTAAGGAATCTTATACGCGATGAGACGATCATGATATCCATTTCCACCGCGAGCAATGAGGTGGGATCTATCCAGCCCATAAAAGAAATAAGTAAGCTCGCCGCAGAGAATGGCATTTTATTTCATACAGATGCGGTTGCCAGTGAAAGCGACATACATATAAATGTTCAGAAAAACCCAATAGATATGATTACGCTGTCTTCCAATGATATCTACGGTCCACGCGGGGTCGGAGCCTTATATCTTAAAAAAGGAGTTAGAGTAAATCCGATCATCATCGGAGGAGGTCAAGAACGAGGGATGCGCTCGGGTTCTCATAATATGCCTGGAATTGTTGGTTTTGGAAAGGCCGCTGAAATCATGAAGAGCGAGATCAATGCAGAGGCGAAAAGGCTTGCACATTTACGTGATAAATTAATAGAGGGTATCTTGGATACTATCCCGAAGTCATACCTCAATGGACACCCTACAAATCGATTACCGCATAATGCTCACTTCCGATTTGATTTTATTGAAGGGGAATCTTTGATCTTGGGGTTAAAAGACGAGAAAATTGCAGCTGCAACAGGATCGGCGTGCACTTCAAAAACTCTAGAACCCTCTCATACTTTGATTGCAATGGGTTTACTACATGAAGAAGCCCATGGGAGCCTCTTATTCACATTAGGACGATTTACAAAAGAAGATGATATAAATAAAGTAATTGAAGTTTTGCCAGATATAGTTAAGCGATTAAGAACCCTCTCGCCATTAACTCCCCCTGAATTTAGTAATTATAAGGAGGTGAATGAATAAATCATGAAATCAACGCAATATTCCGAACGAGTAATGGACCATTTTCGAAAACCACGAAATGTGGGGGAAATAGAAAACCCCGATGGTTATGGAAAAGTCGGAAATCCCGTCTGTGGGGATATCATGGAAATGTTTATCAATGTGGGAAAAAATGAAAAAGGAGAGGAAATCATCACGGATATAAAATTTAAAACATTTGGCTGTGGTTCAGCGGTGGCAACCTCATCAATGACCACCGAAATGGCAAAAGGGATGAAATTAGAAGAAGCATATACAATAACAAGAAGCGATGTGGCAGAGGAATTGGAAGGATTGCCCCCCATCAAGATGCATTGCTCCAATCTTGCTGCTGGTGCTCTTAAAGCTGCAATAGACAATTATAGAACAGGCGAAGAGCAATCCGTTGAAGCTAAAACAACATGTGAAGCAATCGATTTTGAAATAATTAAAGGTATTGATGAATTTTCAGGAAAAGGGGTATATGAAGAAGTAGAAAACTTGAAACAATTCACTGATAAACGAGTGCTTGTTATCGATACTGGAGATAAATCTATCAAATTAGCGATCCAACTGACTAAACACACCGGAAGAGTGGTGTTAGTCACATCAAGCGAAAATCCACCCGGTAATAAAGAACTGCAGAAAAAATTGAAACGATCTGACGTGAAAACCTTATATCAGTCCGAACTTTTGGAAATTTTGGGAACAAACTCCGTAGAAAAGGTAAAAATCCATGATATGGACGAAGATGAAAACTATGAGTTATATGTAGACGTAGTAATCCTAAGGGAAAATAATTAAAGAGATTTGGTTTTTTATTTTTAATTTTTCTTTTTATCACTAAAGTGCGAGAAAACACCGTCTTTTAGGGGGGTGCTGAATCGCATATATATTTATAAAAGAGCGCTACTATAATGTAATTGATGGACGATAACCAAGTTCATCTTCAACCGTAAGGACTACGGGGCTGGCATTTGGAGAAGATGTCAGACTGATGGTATGTCAGAAATCTTCAATGAATCACGAATCCATCCCCTTTAGGGTGTGATAGTTCAAATTATTATCATGGCAAAATTCTTTCCTCAAAACTTTAACCAATTCCATGGATTTATAAGAAAAGACAATATTAATGTTGTATGAAGAAACAAGTAGAATTAAATCAAACGGAAGGTACCGTATATATCAAAAGGAATGGGGAAAAACAGAAAGTAGAAGCGAGAGCCCCCGAAAATGAGGAGGATTTAGAGAAGGACCTCGTGGTGCCGATCAAGGACGGTGATACCATCATCACAGGGGAAGATTCATATGCAATCGATATTAGCGATGAAAATACAGATCATTACACCTATGTCAGTCTATTTCCGAACTCGAAAGCGAAGCTGAATATTAAGGGCGCCACTATTACAAAGGTCACTTTAATGGATGGCTTATTTCGAGTGCGAACCTACGGGCCGATCTCCCTACCCCTAGCTGAAATTGAGTATCTAGTCGATTCGGATCATTTCTTCTGGATTCATGTGAAAGATGAGGAGAAAGTATCAGTTGCATTAGTTTCGGGATATGCTGAAATAACGCATAAGGACTTGGGAAAAAGTACAAAAATCATGATGAACCAACAAGTGACGCTTACTCCCTCCAGCATCTCGGAAAAGCCCGAAGAGGTGGATCAAAAACTCAAGGATGCCTACAAAAAACAGAGGGATTTTGAATCGAATTATTGGGCAATGACCGAAGGGATGAGCAAACAATTCGAAGAGGGCTATGTGGAAATGATGCAAAAAAATGTTGTCCAATTGGAAAAAGATATAAAGGAACTTGAAGAAGAGGGAGAAATTGTGCCCAAAATGCTCAGAACGCAATTGAAACAATTCAAACGAGAATTGAGAAAAGCCAAGCAGGAAGTAAAGGAAAATCGGGAATATCGAAAGCAGAAAAAGGAAGCAGAAAAGGAGGCAACAGAATTTCAGAAGAAATTCGAAAAAAGAGAAGCCAAATTCGCACAAGATTTAGAAAATATGGCCCAAGAGGTCTCTAAGGATGACAGATCGCAGGAATCTCAAGGAGGCGGAGAAGAATTAACGGACTTAGAAAAGCAGATTCAAGCCGCTGGATCGGATACAGACACTTCAGAAGCAACCCCCTCCGAGAATGAGGATTTAAGTGAGTTAGAAAAACAAATTCAAGCTGCTGGAGAGGGAACACAAACTGATGAATCGGAAACTTCTGAAGAGGAGGGGGAGGAAGATGAGGATCTGAGCGAACTCGAAAAAAAGATCCGTGACGCTGGTTAAAACATATTCTCAACTGCAATTCAAATACGAAAATATCTAAGCAAATAAAAAAAAATAAAAATTAAAAGATTTTAAAACTTCTTTCTTTCTTTCCGATAAATGGATATTAAGCCTATCATCGTAATAAACGATATGAGCACGGAAATCAGAAACCCATATCCAAGGATGTTTACATCCCCAATTTTTTTAATCTAGAAGTCGAGTGATAAAGTTGATCTCATTTGATATCACATAGATATTACTGCATTTGATATGAAATGTGGAAAATAATATTAGATAGAAGCAAAACAAGGAATAAAACAAAAAAAAAATTATTCCTCCCTCCACCCACAGAAGGATACGGTTACGCTAAGTACTACTCCGACTACACCGACTAAAAAAGAGGGGAAATAATTCCCTTCTTTTTCTAAAAATTCACATTTTAATCTTTTTCCTATGAGTTTGAACTACTAACGCCTAAAGGCGTGAAATTCATTTTTTAAGCTTTTTTGATAAATAAATAAAAGTATAAAAATTTATATAGCTGATTTGTTTCATTTATAATATAATAAGGGTATGTGGATTATAGATGGAAATAAATTATAATAATCGCGAGCAAAACGAGCTGGTGGATTCTGAGTCCAGATCAAATCTAATTCGAGTAAGAGCGATTATCACATGCCCAAATTGCGATTATAATAAGGTTTTTCGTAATAAGTTTACCAGAGAAAATATTGAATCCATGATTGTGGCAATTAAATGTTTCGATTGGTTAACTTGCGATTGCGGAGAGCTTTTAGAATTGGAATTGGAATTTGAGATATAAGATAAACTCATATACAATCTTTTTCTTTTTCGTTATCCAAAATCAAAAGCAGATCTAAAAGTTCCAACTTTTTCCAGGGATATTGAAAGTCAAAATTTAAGTTCAAAATTGTGGAAGATTAATATCACCGTATGTCCCGCCGCCACCGGGAGTGTATTCGATTTCATCTTCTCTGATTGCTTCAATGATCTTCCCAATTTTCTCATTATATTCCTTAACCTCTGCGAGGGGTATATCTAAAACGATATCAAATTCGTTGCCCAGGTGCTTAATTATTTTATCGTATGCTCTGTTCACTGTTTTGCTATTCTTGCTCTTAATGCCTTTTATCGCCCTTAAAATATCATACAATGGAACCGCGTTTATATATTCCGGTCGGTGAGTCGGATGTTTGGGTTCTGGATAGGAGGAAATCACATCTATTCGTTCGCTTACCCCCAGCTTCATTTTATAATTTTTTCCAGTTTTCTGTTTACACGCTGGACACGTGACGTTTTTTTTGGAAACCTTATTAATATATTTTTTGCGACGTTCTGCTGGATTATCTACCTGATAAATAATAAAATTTTCGGTAATGGAATAACTGGTAAAGGGGTTTTTGTTCTTTTTTTTCATTTTTTTAAATAAGACGCGGCGTCTACATTTTCCGCAGAACATATTGTAGTATTTTCCCAGCTTGGGGTGTAATCCCACGTTTAATGTTACTTTCCTGTCATCCTTTCGACGAAGAGCGAGACGTATTTCTTCAAAAGACGGAGTCTCTAAAGCAAATTTATTAAATTCTCGTCCCAATGAGGTGGGTTTTTGGGAATGCGCATCACTATTACTCAAAAAGGAGACATCTTTGAGACATTCCATCCTATCTGCTAATTCTGTATTGGCCGATAAACCTAATTCAAGAAAATCCACCTTACTGGTGGCATCTTGATAACAATCTTCTAAAGAATTGAATTTACCTTGGCGGAAAATAGCCCGGTAAGGTGTGAAAGCATGGGCGGGTCCGATAATCGCATTGGAATCTGTAACGATGTCTACCAGTTCCGGAGGAGATAAATTAACCCGGGGTCGTCCCCCCCACTCATTTAAAATATTCTTGGAATGCGGTTCTAACTGGGTCTGGATCTCCTTCACAGTATCAAAATCGGGAAAAAAGACAACATGGTGAATACTTTCCTTGTCTTCTATCTCGGTTTGCAGAAGAAAATTAATTTCCTTATAGGAAAAACTTCCATCATCATGTTTTGTAAGATTTTTCTTCATATATTGAAACCAATCGGGTTGCAGAATATCTCCAGTCCCGATAAGATGCAACCCCTTAATCTTTGCAGTTTTCAGCATCGTGTCCAAATTTAACGATTGGGAAACAGCAATGGAATGCGGGCTGTGAATATGCAAATCTGCGTTATAAGTATCCATATACTCTTAAAAATTCAATTCAATAAAAAGTTTAATTTCGGAATTATTAAGGCTTTAAAATATTTAAAGATTTCTCCAATTTGAACATACGGTCTAAATATTATATATAGAGCGGAAAGGTTCCAAGAAACCATATTTTAGTTTAAAATGAGCATTTTATCTCTTGTCTGGTCTTGAAGTAGAATCTGGTAATAAAAATCCTTCTTCTTCTCCATAACCTTCTCCAGTTTTCCTTCAATTAGTACATTTTCCCCTTTCTTGGCTTGTTCACAGAAACGACCTCGGTAGGATTTAACTTGATCAACCAATTTATCATCTATTGCATCATTTAGGTTTTTATCTTCTAAGATTTGAACATTATCAACTTTATACGTACATGGGGTAAATATCGAATCCTTATCTTCAATGACCTTGGCATTTATCTTAATTCTCCCCATATCTTTATATTGGTAATCATAATAAGAACTTGGCCAGTCTTCTGGACTTTTTATATAGCGAATAAAAAATTCAAATCCTTTATACATTCCTTGATGGAGTTTCCGTTTTTCACTCTTAAGGAATTTATCAAACGGGATCCCAGAACCACCAGCCCTCCATCGATAATGCGATTGATACTCACGCATATTATATTTTCTGCAAAAATCTCCAGCTCTTAAAATGTCTGCCATACTATCTTGAAAATTCCGACCAACTTCGGTTCCATAAATGATTAAATCGATGTCAGACTTCTCCTTACTTAAGCTTACCATAGGGGAGCCGGTGATGCCAATCGCATCTTCGGGAAGGTGACTATTCTCAATTAAGAAGTGGCATAGTTGAAGAGAACATTTTTCCATTCTTGACAAGGAGTGTTTATCTTGCAAACGATTAAAATAATCCCTGGGCGTGTAAATCTTCTTTATCTCCTCTTTTGGGACTCCTTGAAGCAAGAGGTCCCGTTGATCCGAATAAAAGAGATATTGGGGATACTTTTCCTTTAAAAACTCATAACGCTCGGCTAACTTGTAAATCTTTGTATATTTTTTCCCTTTTCTTACCCGATCTCCGTCCGGATCTTGATAAAATCGGATAAAACAGATTTTTCTTTCTTCAGGATGTACTAATCCCTTGATGTCGAAAAAAAGATTAGTTTCTTTTGTTTGAAGGTAATCTCCTTCTATTCCCTTGATCTCTTTCATTTTGAGTTAATCATTTAGAGAGTTAGCCTTATTTAATATAGCTTGCTTAAGTTCTCCAATCGTGGTATTTAATTCAGCATAAACGTTATGAGGGTGGATGGATTCGAGGCTCTCTATTTTAAAAGTCACATGAAAAGAATCTTCCAGATTGGGAAAATCGCGAAGGATAAAGTTTTTTCCCATTTCTCGTATTGCATCTTCGGCAAATAGAGGTTTCAGATGGGCAGAACGTACAAGCTCCGCCTCTTCTGGGCGCTTTAAAACAGACTGGATCTTCCCGGACATACTATCCTCGATTATTTCAATTATATCCAAGACATCAATTTTGTGGACATCCAAATCCTTGATCTGCAGTTTGATTGTACCGATAGCCCTCTGGTTGTGAGAAGAAAGAGGCATTAATTTCAAAATCTTTGCCAACTGATCTTCTGAAATATCAATATCTTTTCTGGTATTAATGACTTCTTCCGCGAATTCTTTAGACATACCCAAAGCACAAGGACAACACGTCATCCCTTTAGCCTTTGCTGCAATATAGTAATTGTAATCAATCTCCCCCGATTTTTTTCTTTTTGCATGGACGCAAGAACTGACATCATAGGCTTTTTGAATGTTCCGCTTTTCGGTTTCTCTTACTTGAATTATAAGTTTACCTTCCAAT
Source organism: Promethearchaeia archaeon (assembly GCA_046483985.1). Classification (GTDB taxonomy): domain Archaea; phylum Asgardarchaeota; class Lokiarchaeia; order Sigyniarchaeales; family SOKP01; genus JAWOCD01. The sequence continues at coordinate 26,554 of JAWOCD010000022.1, read as the reverse complement.
TTGACCTCTACTCTGGAAGTATATGGATGGCGTTCCAGTAGGCGTCGAACTATACGATCTCCCACAACTTCAATGGTAGGAGTCGGTTTAAAAACGACCTCATTAATAATCTCCTCGATTGTCTCGGAGGTCCTGCTCATATGAATTCCCCTTTGTTGTGCCGGCAGGGAAATTAGCGCTGAGATCTCCGGATAAAAAGAATATCTCTTATTCTCTTGTACAATTTCTACTTTTTTCTCAACTCCTACAATCCCGACCTTATCGATTCCCATATCGATGGTCGATTCAGAGTTTTGAAGATCTTTTTTGAATTTATGAATAATTCAATCACCGATTAGCTTAAATCACGTAGTAAAAACAATGATAAAATAAGTATTTTACAATTTAATCTGAAAAATAAATAATAAGTTATGATTCTTTTTCAAAATACAGAATTGATAAAAAGAATTACATATCGTATATGAGCAATAAAAAGAATTGGGAAAACCCGCCTCATATGAGTAAAGTGACCCCTATATTACCCTTTCTAAAAATTTACTAAAAAATTAATATATTTACACAGTATTGTAATATATGATTTGATAAGCAATGCCGAGATTTTCATACAAGTATGGACTCATTGGAGAACAGTTATCCCTAAAAAAGAATATTGAATTCAATGTCAACTCTGACGGGATAATACAAAATCTCTATTATGAGCAGTGTAATAAAAAATTAATCCTTTCAGACCATGAAAACAATTTTTTGCTTATTCCCGGCCTTATTAATTCCCATGTTCATATTGGGGATAGTTTCGCTAAAGAGGCGGGATTCAACAGAGATCTTGACTCTGTGGTTGCCCCACCAGGAGGCATCAAACATAAACTCCTTGAAGCAACTTCTAACCAACTTAAAGAGCAAGGAATCCAAAACGCAATCGAAGATATGATTTCAAGGGGAATAACTTGTTTTGTTGATTTTAGAGAGCGGGAAATGGACGGGATAGAGGTATTAAAGACTGCTAAACGTGATTTTCAAATAAAGACGGTCATTTTAGGGCGATTTCAGAAGACTGAGCAAATTCAATCTGTCTTCAGAGAAGCGGACGGGATCGGGTTAGTCAGTTACCGGCACATTTCCCAGAAGGATAAAAAAGAATTGAGAAAATATCACACAGAATTGAAGAAGATCATTGCTGTCCACTGTGCAGAAAAAGAACGTAGGAAAAAATTAATTAATGAACTATTTGCCGATGACCTCGTGGATGTCATTGTACATGGAACTCAATTCCAAGGTAAGGATCTGGAGAGAATAAAAAAGAAAAACAAAAGTTTAGTGTTGTGTCCTCGAAGTAATAGTTATTTTCAAATGGGATTTCCCCCTATAATAGAGATTCAAAAAAGGAAAGTACAAATATCTTTGGGCACAGATAATATCATGGCGGTATCTCCAGATTTATTTGAGGAAATGCGTTATTTATATTTGATCTCTAGGGCATTAACAAAAGGAACTGATATAAAATCCCTAACTGCGAAAGATTTATTGAAAATGGTAACGATAAATGCCGCAGAAAATTTTAAATTGAATAAAAAGCAAGGATATATCGAAAACGGAAAGAAGGGAAATTTTTTCTTGGTAAATTTAAACGATCCCAATTATTTTGTTTATCAACTCAATAAAAAAAATATTTATTCCATAATAGTCCAAAGGACAACAGCAGAAAACATAAAAAAAGTATATATCCATGGTGAATTAGTATTTGAAAGAGGATAAAAATCCATATATAATATTAAGTGCCGCAATGACGATAGATGGGAAAATCGCTTCTAGAACGGGCGATCCCGAGTTATCGGATGAACAAGATTGGCGGGAGGTTCATAAATTAAGAACGAATGTAGATGCCATCATGGTAGGCAAAGGAACAATCTTGAAAGACGACCCGAAACTGCATATTAAATACTACGAGCATTCTGGTTATTACAGAATTATATTAGATAGTAATCTTTCTATTCCCTTGGAAGCAAAGGTGGTCACATATCAACAAGATTTATATCCAACTATTATCTGCACCACAGAAAATATTACACCCCATAAGGAACGTAATTTCCAAGAAAAAGAAATCACAATTATTAAAGCAGGAAAGGGTAAGAGGGTTGCACTCCCTAGTCTTATGCCAGAATTGTATAAAAAGGGCATTAAATCAATCCTTTTGGAGGGAGGAGGCACACTAAATTGGAGTTTTGTAAAAAATGACTTGATAGATGAGATACGTGTGACTATCGCGCCTTGGATGGTTGGGGGAGAAGATGCTACAAGTTTAGTGGAAGGGTTCGGTTTTGGGGAGATGAGAGATTGCCCTCGATACAAAGTAAAAGATGTCGCTCATCGGGATGGGTATGTAACGTTATATTATACACGGAGGGATAAGTCAAATGAATAAGGAACAAAGGATAAAAGAGCTAAAAGCATTATCCTTGAGAACCATTCGGGAACGAGTTCACGAAATCAAAGGCCGATTGCCGAAGGAAAAAAGAAATGTCATTACCTACTCCCGAAATTTTACCCTTTCATTATCCAACTATTGTCAAAATCAATGCGGATATTGCTTTTACAACTATAAAGTCCCCAAACTAAAGGGAGAAGGAAATGTGGTCTTAATCGAAAACGAAAAAATGACCTCGCTCATTCAAAAGGGATTGGAACACAATTGTAAAGAGGGTTTATTAATTTCCGGAGAAAGGCCAAATCATTACAAGGAAGTCCAGTCCGAGTTGGAAAAAAGAGGGTGTGCTGACTTTATTGAATTTGTAAAAGATGTTTCCTCCTATTTGTTGGATTTTAACATTCTCCCCCATACGAATATTGGATATCTTTCTTACCGAGAGTTAGAAGATCTGAAAAAGTTTAATGCAAGTATGGGGTTAATGCTTGAAAGTACCAGCATGAAGTTATTTGAAAAAGGAGAAGTTCATGAAAAATCTCCGAAAAAAACCCCAGAAAAACGAATTAAACACTTACGAAATGCGGGAAAACTCAAAATCCCCTTCACTACAGGGCTTTTACTTGGAATTGGCGAGAACCTCTCAGATCGGATAAAAGATCTTCTTATAATAAAGGAAATTCATGAAGAATTTGGACATATCCAGGAAGTGATAATTCAGAACTTCATCGAGAAACCAGGAATTGCATTTCACCCCCCCGAACCGATAAGCATCCAAGAAATATTAAAAACCGTAGGAATTGCGAAACTAATTTTTGGTAATGAAATTCCAGTACAAGTCCCCCCCAATCTTATCGAAAACCATGCCGAGAAGTTTTTAAAGATGGGAATCGATGATTTCGGAGGTATTTCCCCGTTTACAGCAGATCAAATTAACCCCAAAAAACCATGGCCCAAAATTAATACTTTAAAAAGGATTTGTTCTCAAAACGGATTTACTCTGAAGGAAAGGCTTCCCATTTATGAAAAATATATTCAAGAAGAAGGCTTTTGTTCCGATATGATTTTAAATGTGATAAATAATTTAAGATAATTGAAAGTATATGGGAAGTTTCGACTTTTTTAAACACGAAATTAAAGCGGATATCAACAATATTCTTAGCAGGGTCTTAGATGGTCACCAATTAAAGAAGGAAGAAGCTGTTGAATTACTTAAAGTTACGGGGAAAGAATTTATTGGCCTACAACGAGTCGCAAATAGAATTTGTGTTGAAAAAACCAAGAACATGGTTTCTTTTGTTATAAATCGTAATATAAACTTTACCAATATTTGCCAGCAAGGATGTCTTTTTTGTTCTTTCAGTGTCCCCCCCAATCACGAGGAAGCTTTTCTTTTGTCTCTCGAAGAAATCAAAAATAAAGTGAAAGAAGCTAAAAGTAAAGGATGTACGGAGGTTTGCATCCAAGGAGGCATAAATGCTGAAGTAGATTTTCAATTTTATATCGATATCCTCAAAACCGTTAAAGAGGTGGATTCTGAGATACACATTCATGCTTTTTCCCCTCAAGAAATTTTCCATATGGCAGAAATAACCGGATTGAGTATTAAAAATACTTTAAAGGAGCTAAAGAAGAATGGTCTGGGTTCAATGCCCGGGACCGCGGCAGAGATTTTAGTTGATGAAATAAGAAGAATTATGTGTCCGAATAAAATTAATGTGGAACATTGGAAAGAGATCATCACTATTGCCCACCAATTAGACATTCCAACCACTTCTACAATGATGTATGGACATATTGAGAGTTTGGAAGACCGGATAGAACATTTAAGTGTATTACGTGAGGTGCAGAAAGAAACAAAGGGTATTACAGAATTTGTTCCCTTACCGTTTGTGAAAAAAAACCCGAAACTCGCGCGGATAAAAAAATACCCGCTGAAACCCTGTTATGGTATGGCAGATTTAAAATTGTTTGCGGTGGCTAGAATATTTTTAAAAGATTATATTGACAATATTCAATGTTCGTGGGTTAAATTGGGGCCAAAATTTGCTCAAGTCTCTTTGAATTATGGCGTAAACGATTTTTCCGGAACATTGATGGAAGAAAATATCTCAAAAAGCGCGGGAGCAGACTATGGAGAGTTTATTTTGCCCGAAGAGATCATTAAAATCATCAAGGCGGCAGGAAAAAAACCCATTCAGAGGGACACTGTATATAATACAATCCAGCATTATTGAAGTCTCCCCGCCCTAAAGGACGGGGATTCCTACGAGTCCACTAAGCGTTAGCTGGTGGGCATATCTTAGGGCTGTAAAGGGATGGGGACTTCTTTCGCAGATCGTTAAATCGGAAATGGAACTCTATACCCACCAGGGTTATATATCCTGTTAAATAATGCAAACACTAAACTCTAAAGGTTTAAATCTATAGAAAATACTATTAACATTAGTAATATGGACTCTAAGCTTGCTGAAATATTAGAAGATCTTGATCATAAAAGAATTACAAGGGAAACAGCGATTCAGTTATTATTATCGCTAATTGAAAATAGCAAAAATACACAAACGCGAAAGAAGAGCATCATCTATTTGAACAATCTTCAAGAAAACCAAGATTTCTTCTTCAAACTCCTAGAGAATTTATTAGTTACAGATGCTAATAGTAAGGTTAGAACTTTAGCAGCTCATATCATTAGAAGAAGATTCCTCGAGAGAGCATTAATTCCGATGGCATGGGCCATCACTCACGAGTCAGATTATGAATGTTTAATTGAAATTATCGAAACCTTAATAGAAATTAATACCCATAAAGCACAGACTATCATTTGGAACCGAATCCAAGAAATAATAGAGCGAAAATATCTGGATAAGCATCGGAACTACTCAAATAAAGAATTTAGAAAAAATATTACCACCTTATTTCAGGGAAAGGAATACCAAGATTTTCCTATTGAACGGCTAGCAGAGATTCTCATCAATTATTTAACCATTAAAAGGTTAACCGAAAGATTTTATACGGTTTTCTTTGAATGGGAGCAAGGGGTTATTACAAAGCTTGATTTATCGGAAATCGGATGGAATGTCAATGTGTGGAGGCAAAAATATGCTGAGCGAATTAAAAATTTATCAGAAATTCCAGAAATCAAAAGATTAACGTATGTAAAAGAATTAAATCTTAACAATAATCACTTGACCAATATAAGAACATTATCAACAATCGGTTCAATAACCCATCTGTATTTGGCAAACAATAAACTTAAAGAAAAAAAAAATATCGACTATCTAAAAAGAATGCCCAAGTTAAAATTCTTGGATATTGCCGGAAACAAACTCGCTGAAGTGGTGGAAAAAAATGAAATAGAAGATGTATATATTGTTAAACATCATGGGTTAAGCAAAAATGTAAATCAGTTTAATCTTTTGTATAGGCTCCATACTTAAAGGACCGAATGAAATCATTCAATATAATAAAGAATAAATATTTCTTACTGGTCTTGTAAATAAGGTTTCCCAGACTTCAGACAATATTCAGCTTTTGCCAATTCTCGTCCAAGATAATTCAGATGTTGTATATTTTGAGTTAAATTCATTTCTATGATCTTTTTACTGAGATCTTCAGCGGTGTTACCTTGAAAAGAATGAAGAAAATTATCAGCGTTATCATAAAATAACACGAAAATCTTCCCGGAATAATGTTCAATATATATTCGAAAATAGCCATTCTTATCGGGCTTATATTCTTTCTGTTCTTCGGCTTGGATAACGTTCTCCTCGAGGTTATTTCGAACTTCGTTGGGGATTTTTTCGCGTGTCTTTCCTTTCGCTTTAAATGCGGAGATCCCTTGATTGATTGGCGGCGTTTTTTTCCCCTTAGCCAAATAATTAAGCATAAGTGCCTGTTTTAACTCAGCCACCCCGTACATGAGTTTTGCGCTATGCTCGACGGTAAAAACTATTCCTATCTCTAATTCGGTCGCAATACTCGCTAGTAAACCGTTTATCCCTATGGAATCCACATCCATAAGTTCCACCACATTTGAGATTCCGAAAAAGAGCGGCAGCTCCAAAGGTAAATTTTTCTTTTGACTGACCTTTTCTTGGTACAAAAAGTATGCTTTTAGTGAATTGCACATACCGGGAGCTATGGGCGTCTCTAATAAGGGATCTGCAATTAATTTTTTAAAGCCGTGCTGCTGCATAATCTCCGTTAATTCAAGTAGATTATTTACTCGTGTCTCAGCGTCTTGGGGGAAAAACCCTTCCTTAATTTTCGTGGGGAGTAATACAATTGGAATATCTTTGGGAATATCTAAGAAGGTCCGATAATTACTGAGATCAAGGCTTAAAATCAAATCAATCTCTTCATGGACTGCAGCAGAAATTTCATTAGAATCCATTGAATCGATACTAATCAAAATGTTAAATTTATCTCGAATTAATCTTATAATCTCCCTAACTCGTTGCGGGTTAGGTTTATTTGATACGCATCCAATATCAATAATATCCGCTCCCGTCTTAGAATAATGGGCAACTTTCCTAATAATTTTCGCATCTGTTTTTTCTGTACAATTAACTATCTCAGCAATAATGGGGGGCGGTAAATATTTACCAATCATTAAATCCGAGCGGCTTTTTTTCACATAAAAAGTGTGATGGCAGATATGTTCTTTTGCAGTTTTGAGCTTTCTTTGCACCAAGTTTTTATATTCTTTTTCACCAGAGACTTGCAGTAACTTATTTGCAGGAATAGTCGTTGATAATTCGATATCTTCAAGCTGTTCAATAATGACCGGGAGATCTGAAGCAAATTCTGGGCCTTTTCTGATTTTAACGTTGAATTGTCCTTCTAAAGAAACAGTATCCCATTGAATAAAACCCGGAAGTAGGACTAAATCAACCGAAGAGATTTGCAAAGAAGAAAGTAGAGAACGAACCATTTGTTTTGTTATAAACGCAGAGATGGAAACAGGAGCCACTTCAATGGAGAATTGGTGCTCCTGGAGATTTTTAACTATCTCCTCAAGAATGGAATAGCTTTGCTCACCGGTAATGATAACTATGTTCATAATTTTCTCCTCAGTAGATAAATAATAATCTTCTTCTTTAGATAATACAGTATGAATTAGGGCAAATATGGTTTGAGTTCTTTATTATCGAGGGGGATATAAATATCGTCAAGGATCGACCCCGAAGCTTCTTTGAGCTTTAGATTATCGATTATTGGCTCATATTCGCCGTCTAAAAGGCCATTTGCGATAAAGGCAGCTCCTTGAGCTGCTCGCTTCGCGATTTGACTATAATTTCCCATTAACTTTACCGGTGCGATCGATTCTATCGAGTTTACTAGCATATTACGTAAATAATCGATCTTCGCGCCCCTCCCAGCCAATAAAATCTCCATATTCTCATGGGTTTCGAGATAAGAAGATGATATCGCATAGACTGCTTTTGTAACATCATCTACATAAGCTTTTAAGGCATTTCTCACATGTTCATCCTTTTCAGCAAGGAATGTAATTTCCTTAATACTCAAATCCGGATAACCAGAGATATACGACACTCCCCCACGGTAAATATTTTTCTTCCTAATATTTTTAATTAAATATGCTAATTCGCCATCTAAACTGCCACATGCTCTGAATCCCATTATATTAGATCCGCCGATTCCATCGATAATTTGACCATTTTCAACGGCTAATACTGCGGTAAATCCGTGTCCTATTTCAACCATAATAAAATTCGTTTTTTCCGGGAGAATATGAAATCGTTCCATTTGATGTTTAATTCCCACCACACTGGTACAAAGTTTATCGGCAGTGCCCATATCTACTTTATTTATCTTCCTATAGGTAGGGACCGTGGATAGATGCTTTACACCAGGAACCATTATACCTGGAATATCCGCTTTCTTAATTAAACGTAAGACATCTCCCAGCCCGAGTAATTGATCCTTTGCTTTTTTCTTAAATTTTAACAGCGTGAAAAATATATCATCTTTATCAAGACCTTGGACTTTTTTAAGCGGCAGCCCAAATCCGCTTGGTGCCACCATTAAATCTATATCTTCCATCGATTCAATAATCATAATTGCTTTCTGCGGCTTTTCCATTAACTCTTTGGAGGGAATTGATGTATCGACAACAACATCTTTATCAGATAACCCAAAAAAGTCCCAAGATTTCGTACCCGGATCGACCCCTAATACATTTTTCATTCAAAATCACTTTATTTAGTAATCGTCATATTAATGAATGATATATATTTTAAAAATAAATCATTAACATTTTCACCAAAAGTCGCCATAATTACTTCTCTTTTCTTTTAGAAGTTTTAAAGCCTTACCGTTCCCAAGAAGAGCGCGCTATGGATTTTCATAAAAAAGATACAAAAATGGCCGAAAACGGGTGAGTAAAAGAGATTTTTGAGGTTTTTGTAGAGGGTGAAAATACCATCTCAATTTATCAGAATAATTCTAAAACTTAACACTTTATTTTGTAAAACCAATCTATATATAATATATTTTTTATTACTTTATCGTAAGTACCAAATAAGAAAGGGATTTAAAAATGAGTAAGAGTAAAAATAAATCTAAATTATCCCGCGAACGGCAGTTTCAAATTGCCGAATCGCATGATCTCTCCCCCAGACAACAATGGCTCCGGGAATACTATTTTAAGGGAGCAGATAGAGAGTGGGCAAATGAGTTTACCCCCTTAACTACAGGAACTGATTGGGATGTCATCTGGCACGAAGGGGATTATTATGTAGCTCCAGAGGTATATTACTATATCGGAGAGGACGAATATGGACCATTTGTAGCCTCTATACGTTCGATGGCTCAAAAAGTTGAGCTGCCGGATAATTTTTGGGAACTATCGTTGCCAGAAAGGCGGATAACTTTCTTTGAGGAGGGCATATTAAATTATATCCCCCAAGAAATCATTTCAGAAAATGATCTCATTGCGGGAGGACGATTCAATACCCAGTTGAGTAAATGTCTCACCAAAACGGAGGCAGAGGAATATTGGGAGAAAAATTTGGAATGTAGACATGCACTTTTTAAATTTCATCGTTCCGGATTCGGCAATACGGGAGCAACGGCAGGCCACATTATTCCCGATCATGATACGATTATCAAGAAAGGATTTAAATATTTACACATAAAAGCCAAAAAGTCCTACGAACAACTATCAAAAAAAGAAAAAAACGGACCCAAGGGAGAAGAATTAAGAGCAATGATTAAAGCCACGGAAATTCCACGGAAATTGGCAAAAAAGTATGCGGATGAATGCAGACGCTTAATCTCAGAAACGGAATCTCCAGAAAGAAAAGAAGAACTAGAGCAAATGGCAATCAATTTAGAAAAAGTACCGTGGGAACCGGCGAAAACATTTTGGCAAGGAGTTCAAGCCCTATGGTTAACGCATATGTTAATTATGGCCGAGGAATCCTATCCTGGCCCAGGAACCTCATTTGGCAGAACAGATCAATATTTATGGGAACTTTATAAAAGGGACGTAATTGAAGAAAGAAACATCACCAAAGATTTTGCCAAAGATATCTTGGGGAGCTTTTGGTTTCATTGTAATACCGCCTACGATGCTCAAATTAAGTTAGGGAAACAAGGGATCACCAGCGCGTTCGGTCAACTGATGACCTTATCGGGCTGTGGACCAAATGGAGAAGACCTAACAAATGAATTAACTTACACGATCTTAGAAGTAATTGATGAATGGTCACCAATTTTGGAGCCAAAACCGAATATTCGACTCAATAGAAATTCGCCAGATAAACTATTAGACATTATTATCGATATGATCTCCCGATCTCAAGGATCTCCCTTTCTCTTGAATTTTGACGAGCGAAGTATTGCTGGTATGGTAAGAGAGGGAATTCCAGAAGAGGATGCATGGGATTACGCCTGTGTGGGGTGCTTAGAAAATACAATGCAAGGAAACGACAGATCCGGAACAGTTAATTGCAATCCGAACCTTGCCAAAAGTATAGAATTAACCTTATGGAACGGGAAGAATATGCCAGGCAATAATGAAGCCACAAAAGATGGAGAACAAATTGGTCCTGAAACGGGAAGACCAGAAGATTTTGAGAGTTGGGAGGATTTATGGAATGCATGGCAAGAGCAAGTTAGGTTCATTATTAAATACCTAGTGGAGGTAAATAATAAGACAGAAGAATTACGCGGAGCCTTTTTACCAACCCCATATCTATCAACCCTCGTTCGGGGATGCATTGAACAAGGAAAAGACGTGAGAAATGGAGGGGCAGAACTTTCCTTTGTCACCGTCGAAGGAGTAGGTTTTGCCACAACGGTGGATTCATTACTTGCAATTAAACATTTCGTGTATGATGAAGAAAGATATACCATTAAGGAGGTCAAACAAGCTTTAAGAGATGATTTTGAAGGAAAAGAAAATATAATCATGCAAACCTTCCTAAAGAATAAAGCACCAAAATACGGAAATGATAATAAGGAACCCGATGAGTTAGCCAGAAAAGTAATGAAAACGTGGGCGGACGAAACTTGGAAGTATAAAACTCCGACGGGGTTCCAATATCGACCCGGCATGCTTTCTTGGAATTATTGGGCAGGAGCTGATGCATCATTCACGGCGGCAACTCCAGATGGAAGAAATGAAGGAACTTTTATGTCAAACGCCATATGTCCTAATACCGGAGCGGACAAAAAGGGTCCAACTGCGGTCACTAACTCTGTGGGAAGGGCTTTAGGCGGTAAAAATGAGGATGGAGAATACATCAATTATCTTCCCAACGGAGCCAGTCACACAATCACCTTTAATCCATCAATTATCCGCGACCCGGAACATCGAGAAAAATTTAAGGCATACCTTCGAGGATATATTGAAAACGGAGGTACCTCATTACAAATTAATATGCTTGATGTGGATATGCTTAAAGATGCCCAAAAGCATCCTAAGGACTATCCAAACCTTCTTGTACGAGTTACAGGTTATAATGCCTATTTCAATAGTATAGGGAAGGAATTGCAAGATGAGATAATTGCGCGGGAGTCACATAATATTTAAATTCTTCTTTATATTTCTCTTTTTAAAGTTATAACATCGTCTTATTTTTAATATTTTAAAGGATATTTATATTATAATGGATAATTGATTTAAATCAGATATGGAACGAAAACTAAAAAGAAGAGAGTTATAAGAAAATGGAATTTTCAAGGAGATTAGAGCGGATAAAACCGTTTATTGTAATGGAAGTATTAGAAAAAGCAAAACAGATGGAAAGAAAAGGGATTGATGTAAAACATCTAGAGATTGGGGAGCCCGATTTTGATACGCCGCAACGCATTATAAATGGTTGCATGGATGAGATCTCCAGAGGGAAAACGCACTATACGCATTCATTAGGAATCTTAGAATTACGAGAAGCTATTGCAGAGAATAAATACGATCAGCGAGAAGTCCAATTTGATCCAGAAACGGAAATGATGATCACTTCAGGGACATCTCCAGCCTTTTTTAATATCATGTCTGTTTTGATAGATTCTCCGGACGAAATAATAATTACGGATCCCGGCTATCCTTGTTACGTGAATTTCGTCAATTTTTTTAATGGAAAGGTAACCATGCTCCCGATTTATGAAAAGGATGAGTTTAATTTGGACATGGAACGGTTAAAAGATAAAATTACCTCTAATACCAAGGCACTTATTTTAAACAGCCCATCTAATCCCACGGGACAAATAATACCCGAGGAAACTTTAGAAGGAGTTGCTGACTTGGTGCAAGATCACCAATTCTGGGTCATTTCGGATGAGATCTATTCGGAATTAACATATACCGGTTCCATCGCACCATCGTTAAGCGATAAAGAACTATATGACAAAGTAAAGGACAGATTAATTATTTTGGACGGATTCAGCAAAATTTATGCCATGACGGGATGGCGTTTGGGATATATTATCTCGCCACCGAAATTTAATGCGGCAATGATTCCAATCCAGCAAAATTTCTCTATTTGCGCCCCTTCCATTTCTCAAGTGGCGGGGATGTATGCTTTAAATTGCGAAGACGATAAGAAGAATATGATTCAAACCTATAAAAAGAGAAGGGATTATATCGTGGAAGAAGTAAACAAGATAGAAGGAATAAGCTGCTTGACTCCCCCTGGAGCTTTCTATATTTTTGTAAATATAAAAAAAACGGGCAAGGATAGCATGAATTTTTCAACCCAATTACTTGAAAAGGCTCATGTGGCAACTTGCCCTGGGGTTTCGTTCGGTCCTCATGGAGACGATTTTATCCGTCTCTCCTATGCAACCGAACTAAATGAGATAAAAATTGCAATAGACAAACTTAGAACATTCGTGGAAAAAGAGATATAAGAAATCGAAATATCAAACAATTCATTAATGATCTATAGGCAAAAATAAAAAAGTCTACAAAGGTTAAAAAGATCTATGAGCAATAAAAAAATATCACTCACCAAAATACGAAATGAGAACGTAAAAGAGGCAGTTTTTGAAGCCTTGGAACTCATTCATGCAGAAAAGTTGTTTCACAATAATCCAAGAAAAGTTCTCCTAAAACCCAATCTTCTCATGCCCAAGGCACCCAAAGAGGGAACAACCACACACCCTTCTGTATTGTCTGCCGTAATCCAATGGGTAAAACAATTTAACCCAGAAGAGATTATTGTAGCAGACTCAAGCGGGACTCAAAAACGCGGAAAAACGGAAGAATCGTTTGAAAAAAGCGGATTAAAAAAAGTGTGTGAACGTGAAGATGTAAAATGGACTCCATTTGAAGCCACACCGCGAAAATTATACAAGGTAGAGAATCCACTCGTGCTTAATCAGATCTCCTCATCCACCCTTTTAGAGGAAGCGGATATAATCATCAATCTCCCGAAAATTAAAACACACGGGCAATGTACGGTCACATGTTGCATCAAGAACATGTTCGGGACCTTAATCCTTGGAAATAAAGCAGCTACTCACGCTAAGTTCCCGAAACTTGAGGATTTCTGCGCGGCATTGACCGATATCTATTCGGTTTCCAGACCCCAACTGACCGTCATTGACGGATATTATGGAATGGAAGGGAATGGGCCCTCTTCCGGTGATATTGTGAAAATGGATACCATCATTGCGGGGTTTGATCCCGTTGCCCTTGACACCTTGGTCTGTAAATTAATTGGTTTTGATCCTAAAGAGATTAAATACCTAAAGAAGGGAGAAATAAGAAATTTAGGAACCACAGAGTTACGATCTTTCGAGATTCTCGGAGAGTCTATAAAATCAATGGAAAAGAAATTCACAAGTCCTCCTGGTCGCCCCATCAGTTTTCCGTTACCCAGATTCTTGGCTGATTATGCCAGTGAAGTGATTTTTAAGTCTACGGTAAAATTTGATTTGGAAAAATGTAGATTATGCGGGACTTGTTGGGAAAATTGTCCAGTGGATGCCATTTCTAAGCCAGAAATCAATGACCCCAGTAAATATGTTCCCTCATGGGATAAAGATAAATGCATCACTTGTTATTGCTGCGCAGAACTATGTCCATATGAAGCTGTAGATTTCAAGGTTAACATTGTTAAAAATGTGTTGACCTCGTGGCTTGGAGTGGGAGCGATTGTAATATTGATAGGATTTATATGGGTAATATGGTTCCTTATTTCGCTGATATTTTAAGATATACTGTCAGAAAAAATCTGGAAATATCGGGACAAGCCCAACATCAGCTATTTTTTTATTCTTTTTATTATAATCTTATTATCAAGAACCAAAGGTAAAATTAAATATATGAGTAAGGTTGAAATGTAATATATTGATTTTGAGATTGGAATTCTAAAAAGGTGTTAGAGGTATAACTTCATCAATTCAAGAAAATCGAGATGTACGGGCTGAACGTTTGGTAAGGGAAACTCGGCTGGCGAACTTTGCCAAAATGGCAAATATGTTAATTGATTTATTTGGCCTAGAAAAATCATTTAAGAAATATGTAAAGGAAGAACAAGAGGGAGAACAAATTGAGATGCAGTTTCCCGCGCTTACGGGTTCCCTAAAGTTTGTGCTTACTCGGGAGATCGAGAATTTCGAGGTACGCGTGGAAAAAGCTGAAAATCCAGCCGCCGTTATTATCATCAACGTGGAGGATAAATATAAAGCCACCGATATAGTAAGCAAGATAATTCGTTCGAAGAGTAATATTTTTGGGCTTCTGAAAATTGTCCCAAAAATTTTAACGGGAAAAATTAAAATTAAAGGGAGTTTTTTAAGCGCTCTGACTCTCTGTAGGCTGATGATGATTGGCAAAAATAAAATATATAAAGAAAAACCAAATAAATAATGGAGCAAAAGAAAATTTTGAATTTAGAGAATGATCCTTTCCTAAAACTCTCTGAGACAATAGAAAATTCCTATGTACAGCAATGGAAGCAAGAAGGCAAAAAGGTATTAGGTTACTATTGTACTTATATTCCAGAAGAACTTATCCATGCGGCGGGAATTTTACCATATCGGATCCGCACAACTGGTCATATAAGCGATAATTTAGCAGATATCTATATGGTTCGATTCACATGTGGATATGTCAGATTATCCCTTGATATGGCCTTAAGAGGTGGATATAACTTTCTTGATGGTCTTTTTGTTTCAAATTCGTGCGATCATAGTCGAAGAATGTATGAAATTTTTGATCTTACTGTATTTGAGCGAGATACCTATACAGCTAAACCCCCTTGCTTTTATACCGCGGTTCCCCATGTTTTAACAGAGGAAGGACTCGAATGGTATAAGCGAGAGGTTCGAAATTTTAAAAATGAATTGTTAGACGAATATAATATACCAGAAATAACTGCAAAAAAGTTAACAAATTCAATAGAAATTTATAACAAAAATAGAGAGCTTTTACGCGAAATTCACGGATATCGAAAAAGAAAACAACCGAAACTGACAGGAAAAGAATTTTTAAAAATAACAATGGCAAATTCCTCCGTGCCCAAGGAGATAGCAAATAGAGAACTGAAAAGGATTCTAAAAAAATTAAAAGAAAGGCTTGCACTTGAGAATAACAAAAAACGAATTATGCTGGTCGGGAGTGTAATCGATAACGTCGATTTTATTACCTTAGTTGAGAAAGCCGGAGCAAGTATTGTATCCGACATGTTATGTTTTGGAACCCGGAATATTATCGATGATGTAAAAACCACAAGTGATCCCCTTAAGAGCATCGTAGAAAGAACTTATTATCGATTATCTTGTCCGCGCTTTATGGACGACCATTCCAGAAGATTCGATTATATAATCAAGGAAATCAAGGAAGGCAATGTGGAAGGCGTAATCCTGCAGCGGATAAACAACTGCGATCTTCATGGATGTGAAAACATGATGTGTGAGCATGATTTAAAGAGTCTTGGAATCCCCGTCTTTAACATAGATAGAGAAGCAACCCAATCAGATTATACAAGATTAAGAACACGGATAGAAGCATTTTTAGAAATGATAAAATAGATTATAATAAATGAGGAGATTAAAAAATGCAAAAAACAGCTAAATTAGATAATCGAGTAATTCCCTTTAAAATGTTACTGGAAGCTCTCCAAAATACGCATCAGTTAGTGGATACTATTTTACTAAAGCAAACCATACCCTCTTTAAGGATCGGTCTTAAATATTTAGGAAAAAAACTGGAAGAGTTTGTGGAAAAGGCAAGAGATGGTCTGCCGATTGTAGGACATCATTTTGCATTTCAAGCGGAATATTTAAAATGTTTTGACATCGTACCTGTTTGTATCGAGGGTGTTTCTTATATTCTTTCTGCATTATTGCCCGAAGGTGTAGAAGCATATTATGACCTTATTGAAAGCTGGGGCCATCCATTTCATACGTGTTCCTCACAAAAAGGGGTGATGGGGATGACTCTCGATGATTTATTCGATTTCGACGCAATTATCACCCCCACAGCCCCTTGTGATAATACATACGCTTCTTATCCCTTTTTTAAACATAAAGAGGATACCCCCTTGGTACTGCCTGATTTGCCCTTTCGACATTCGGAAGAGGGATATCATTATTATGGAGAAGAGATACGGAAAAGTTTAGAAGATCTTGGAGAAATTATCGGACAAAAGCCCAACTGGGATAAAATGGAGCAGGCAATAGAGTTAGATGATAATATTACCAAGACCGAACTTGAAATATTCGAATTAAAAAAAGCCGTTCCGTGTCCTGTAGAAAATATTTTTAATGCAATGTCAGCGGCAGTCTCCGTTTTTATGGCGGGCACTAAAGAAAAAGAAAAATATTATAATGAAATGCTCGAAGTAGCCAAGAATAATTATAAAAAGGGGATTCACCATGGAGGAGAGGAGAGGGTTCGCTCAATCTGGCCCTACATGTTAATCTTTTTTGATCTTTCCCTATGTGAGTGGTTGGATAGAGAGCTCGGCATGAGCGTGTTGTTTGATATCTTCAATTATAATTTTACCGAACCCATTGATACTACTAATGGAATGGAAAAGATGTTTTACGGAATGGCAAAAAAGGGGATGGAATTTCCTATGATGAAACAATCTACTGATTTCTACTATTCCTTTATAGAAGACTCCATCAATTTGGCGAGAGATTATAAGGCGGATTGCTTTGTTTTTACCGCTCATATCGGTTGCAAGCAATTTGGAAGTGTTACGCAGATTTTACGGGAAGCCCTTAAGGATGAGTTAGGAATCCCCATGCTGGTAGTGGATCTTGATGTAGGAGATAAGCGTATGACCAGTTTGAAAGTCTTAAAGAACAAAATAAAGATGTTTACTCAAACGCTAATGTAAAAATAGCCGGGAAACCGTCTATCCGTTTATTTAGATCATCGAATAACGGTTTTTTTCCCTCAGCAATAACCTCTAACCGCCAACTGACGGGTTTCTGATGTTCTCCAATCTTCAGAACGGCATCTTACAAGACCTTAATCTTACAGTCCCGCTGGGTTCCAGAATCTTCAATATCCTCGCATTTGTCTAATTTCTCTTTGAAAATTTTTCAAATTTATTTATAAAAATATGTCATTTTCTTTATATAAAATAGGGAAATGGCTTTATATATAAACTAAAAATAGCAAACCAATAACCTTAAATATTTTTTCCATTAAATATGTTTATAGATTTGAGGAAAGCAAATTATTAGGAGAACAGAAATGTTAAAATCTTTATTTGAAAAAATCAAACCTGCTTATTTTGCACTTTTAACGGGTATGTGCGGGGGATTAACGGTTCTTATCGGGTCAATATTATATATGCTTGCTGAACCATTCAGTCTTTTTTCTCATTGGATAAGTCATTTAGGGGCAGGTCCGAATGGGGCCCAATATGTATTCATGGTTGGGCTCACGATTACTTCCATTTTCGCGACCATCTTCATCATATTTTTATTTCAGTTCTTATCGAATAACATTGAAAGACACCAAATAATGATTTGGAGTGCTTTTCTCTTCGGAATATTGTCAATTATTGGATTAGAAATTAACGCAATTTGGAATATGAGGGATAATTCCCAATTACATATCACCGGATCGACCACCTTCTTTTTTGCTGGACTGTTTATGATTCTGTTTTTTAGCCTTTCTATGATCTTCTGTGATGAGATTGCTAATTCTCAAGCAATCATTGGATTTGGAGTTACTGGGGTATTTATTGCGTTTTTAATCAGCTATGTCCCATATATGACTGAAGGAATTGATTTAATGGTTCTATTAAAAAGTACAGATCTTCGGGCGGCACCCACAAGATTCATTGAGTGGATGGTCTTTTTTGCAATAATATTTTGGTTTTTCGAAATTGGTTTTTATTTTTTAAGAAAGAAAACGGAAATTGAAGTCTCCCCGCCCTAAAGGACGGGGATTTAAAAATGTTTGTATAAATACGAAATTCATCCCCACCCTAAAGGGATGGGGACTTCTTTCGCAGATCGTTAAATAATTTTTTATTATTTTATTCTTCTTTTTTGGTTTGTTTGGGTAATTTTTGTAAATAGAATTTATTCATTGAACCCTTTTCCTCCGTATACGGGGTAATTCGAAATGCATAATAATATTTCTTCTTTTTTTTCAATTTGTATTCATCGTGTAGCCGTAATAATGCGGGGACATCTCCTCCTACCCCTCTTTGCTTATAATCAATATTCCATGTGATTTTATCTCTTCGGGGTAGTTCATGAATATGGTCAGCTTTTTCAAGATCATCCAATGTATAGGGCCAGCAGCTGGTATTGAGGAGGGTTCCACCATAATCTGCGACAAATAATCCCGACATATCCTCATCAGTCATAGCAACCCATCTGATTTCCGTGCGGTTTCCATTCTCTTGAGGACGTACGTAGTTGTGGATTAAATCATTAACGTTTCCTGAATATTTTCCTACCGCGGCACCCGTTTTTCTATCCAGCATCGTTTCATGAGGACCTTTTCCGAACCACGTCATCGTATCGTATTTCTCGGAGACTTGCATCTGCATCCCGAAGCGAATCATGTCTTTCTTAGGAATAAAAGTGTTTTCTATAATAACATCTCCGCTTCCAAATATAGTATAAACCGTTTCTAATGGTTTTTTGCCCCTTTTTACGTCTGATAAAACGGTTATTTTAATGATCTGATGCTCAGGTTTATCGATAGTAATCTCCTCTACTTCTCTCTTCTCCCCTGCTTTTTTCCATACATTTCTCCGCAACTTTTTAAGTAAATTTACATGATTCGCAAAGCCAAAATCATTATCTGTGGGGGCCCTCCAAAAGTTTGGTTCTAATGGACCTGCAATTAATTCAGTACCCTTATATTTAAAAGACTCAAGAGCACCGGATTTTTTTCCTATGGCCACTTGAAAATTTCTTCCTTTAACCGTATAGGTTTTTGTTAAATCCATTAGACGTACTAAGGGCATCTTCTCAACGATCTTAACCTCACCCTCTTTCGCTTCAATCGGGAGCTTAAACTGATCCCATGCCACTATTTGACCTTGTTTGGCCCACTTTAAATCCGTTTTTAGGATAAATGAGACCTTTAAATGAAATTCGGTCTTGGGTTTTGCTTGCGGCTTTTTCAAGGAGAGGGAAATCTCTTTTCTTTCTAAAGGGTCTATATCAAGGTTCTCTCTTTTCCCTTCTTGAATTTTCTTACCGTTAGCAGTCAATTCCCAGAGGATAGTTACAAAATTTAAGGATCTAAAACGATATTTATTATGTACTAAGACTTTCCCTTCTACAACATTTTTATCATAAACGCTAATATTTTGGTACACTTTTTTTACTTCATGAAGAGACGGGTTAGGGTTTCTATCGGGCATGACTATCCCGTTAATGCAAAATGCACCATCGTTGGGTTCATCTCCGAAATCACCTCCATAAGCCCAATATTCATCTCCTTTCTCACTTTTTTTCCTTAGTCCTTGATCCACCCAGTCCCAAATAAATCCACCAACGCAATTAGGATATTTTTCGAAGACGTCCATATATTCTTGAAAGTTCCCTAAGCTATTTCCCATGGCATGTGCATATTCACATAAAATTCGTGGCTTTCCGCGGTAGTCCTTGGGTTTTACCCTATGGATTAACCCCGTTTTTGTCTTTTTATAGTTTCCCGCTTTTTCCAACTCTTGGGGCGAACTATACATGGTACTAAATACGTCTGAATATTCTAAATCATAGTCTCCTTCATAATGAATTTTACGGGTATGATCAATGGCTAAAGCCGCGGTCTTCATCTTTTTAAAATTATCGCCCGACCCTGCTTCATTTCCCAACGACCACATAAATATACTTGGATGGTTTTTATCTCTTTCGACCATGCGCACCATTCTATTGATACAAGAGTCTTCCCACTTCGGCTTACTATTTGGTACTTTCCTTCGAAGGCCGTGGGATTCCAAATTGCATTCATCTAACACGTAGATTCCATATTCATCGCACAGATCTAAGAATCGCGGGTCATTGGGATAATGACTGGTCCTAACGGCATTAATGTTATACTGTTTGAAAAGCTGAATATCTTGTTCCATCCGCTCGACCGGAACTGCGCGTCCCTGATCGGGATCGTGATCATGTCTATTAACTCCCTTAAAGATGACGGATTTCCCATTAATATAAATACCATCATCATCACCGATTTCTATTTTCCTGAACCCAAATTTAGAATGTTCTACCTCCTTAATGTTCCCATCTGATTCTTTAAGAGTTAAAAAGAGATCATATAAATTGGGGGTTTCAGCTGTCCATTTTAGCGGATTCCTTATCGTCGCCCTCAAAATAAGTGTTTCTTCCTCTTGTGTGTCACACGTCAAGCTAGCCTCATCCAATATTTTTGTTTGAACTAATTTACCTTGTGGATTGGTCAGCGAGAGTTCTATTTTGTTGTTTTCAACCATCTCATCCGAATAGTTAATAACATTAATCCTTACTTCCAGGAACGCATCTTTGTACTCCTCGTCCAGATCGCAGTATGCAAAAAAATCTCTGATATGGATTTTTGGTACAGAGTAGAGAAATACATCCCGGTAAATCCCACTTAATCTCCACATATCTTGGTCTTCTAAATATGAACCGTCAGACCACCGGTAGACCTCTACTGCGAGAACATTTTCCTTTTTATGAACGAAATCTGTAATGTTAAATTCAGCAGGCGTCATACTTCCTTGGCTGTATCCTACGAACTTACCATTAATCCATAGGTAAAAGGCCGATTTCACCCCCCCAAAATGGATGAATATCTCCCTCCCGTTCCAATCATCGGAAATCTTAAATTCTCTCCGATATGATCCCACCGGATTATACTCATGATCAATGCGTGGGCGGAACCATCTTTTTACACTTTTTGGATATTTCTTATTTGTATAGATTGGCATTCCATATCCCCGCATTTGCCAATTGCTCGGAACATCTATGGTATCCCACTGGGATATCTCATAGTCTACTTTAAAAAACTCCTTAGGTCGTTGTTCTGGTGATTTCACCCAATGAAACTTCCAATCTCCGTTTAAAGAACTATAATATTGAGAAGATTTCATCCCGTTCTTGGCAGAATCAACCGAATTAAACGGAACAAGGGTATTGTGAGGACGTTCCTTATTTATTTCAATTACTGCACAATTTTCCCAATGTTCTTTTTCTGAAGATTTTCCAAGGGTGTTCTCTTCTTTTTCTGCTTGGTCAGACATAATAACCAGTAATATAAAATTTTTAAAATCCTTTCTTATTGAATGGTTAAGAAGGAATAAAAAATAATATTTACGCTTAAAATTCATTATTCCCTATATCGTGTTGAAAGAATACATTTTCACATCTATAAATAACTTTTATTAGTTTTTACAATATTATTACTATAGCAAGAAGAGAGAATAATGAATAAAAGGAAATGAGCAAAAGAGAAGACGGTTTAGTGTTCGAAATACAAAAACTCTCCACTGAGGATGGTCCTGGAATTCGTACCACCGTTTTCCTTAAAGGATGTCCCCTACGGTGTGAATGGTGCCATAATCCAGAGAGTATTACGAAAGATCAACAACTTCAATGGTTTAAGAATAAATGTATAAGATGTGAGAGGTGTATAGAGACTTGCGAACAACAAGCGCTCTTACTTGATGAAGAAGGGCTTCATATAGATCGTGATCTTTGTAGCGTTTGTGGAGATTGTGTAAAAGAATGTCCCAGTACGGCATTGAACCTAATTGGCGAATGGTGGAGCTTGGCCGATCTAATTAAGGAAGTGGAGAAAGACAAAATATATTACACTAAATCTGACGGCGGGATCACCGTTTCTGGCGGAGAGCCCACTCAACAAAAGCATTTTGTGTTGAGATTTCTAAAACGCTGTAAAGAAAGTGAAATCTCGACGGCATTGGATACTTGTGGTATTGCCACCAAAGAAACCTATTTAGATTTGTTACCTTACGTTGACTTAATTTTACTGGATATCAAGGTGATGGATAACGATCTGCATAAAAAATTTACGGGGGTATCTAACAAGAGGATTTTAGAGAACGCCATATGGTTGGCGAAGTACGTTAAAGAAAATGGGAAAAGGTTGTGGATTCGGACTCCGATTATCCCTAAATATACCGCCACAGAAAGAAATATAAGAGAGATTGGAGAGTTTATCGTAAATAAGTTATACAATATCCCAGAGCGTTGGGATTTATTGGCGTTTAATAATATCTGCGTTTCAAAATATGAACGGCTGGATAAGATTTGGCCCTTACGCAATTTGGACATATTTACAGAAGAGAAAATGGAGGATTTTCGCCGAATTGCTCAGAATACAGGAGTAAAAAATGCGCAGTGGTCAGGTATGACAAAGGGAGAGGAAAAAGAGGAAAAAAAAGAGAAAAACGATGTATCGCCATTGCCTAGTTGTCCAGATTAATAGATCACCGCTTCTAAGTATAGCGTTTCTCTTCTATATTATATTACAAATCTTCAGGGGAAATTAATATCAAGGGTATAAAAATAATTTAAAAAACTAAATAAACCATAAGTATCTCTTTAATATTGAAGTTGAACAGATATGAGTAAGAAAGGAAAAAATATAGAATGGGCACCAGAATTATCAGAAAAAGAAATGGAATTCACCCAACCCGAGATGATGCTGAAACTTGTTGGCACTATTGATGAAAGGGGGTGGCCTCATTTGACTATCATTACGAGTAATCAAGCATTTGATAAAAACGAGATCGTATGGGGTCAGTTTTCTAGAGGAAATTCCAAGAAAAACGTCCAAAACGTAAATCCGAAACAAGGGATTTTCTATATGACCATTGAAATGCCGTTTAAATGCATGCGCGTCAAGGCAAAATTTACACATACCAAAAAAGAAGGAAAGGCACTTCAACATTTCAATGATAGTGAATTACTCCGGTATATGACTTATATGAATGTCTATAAAGCTTATTATAACGAAGTTGTTGCTGTTTCTGCGATCAAAAAGCTTTCACTTCTGCGATTAATGAGCGGAATCATCAAAACGCTCATTGCCAAAGGAGGAGTGAAAACAAATAGGGAGGAAGAGGCTCTGAATGTCATCGGTTATGATTTATTTACGGGTGTTATGAATCCGAAATTTTTAGCATATGTGGATCCAAGGGATGGATATCCTATTATCGTTCCAGTTATTCAGCTGCGTGCAGTAGACCATAACCGACTCGTTTTTTCCCCTTCTCTTTTTAAAGAGGAACTAACCCTCATACCAGAGGGGACCAGAGTGGCAGTCATTGCCTTGAACACGGATTTAGCCAGCCAAGTGGCGAAAGGGACATTTAGAGGATATCAACGTTCCCGCTTAATGAAAGTAGGCATAGTGGATATAGAAGAATGTTATAACAGTTCACCACCATTAGCTGGAAAATACTATCCAGAATTAGAAGTACGAGAAAAAGTAACAGATTTCCATCTCTAATTCGGCTAACACGTTGTTCTTTAAATTTGGATAAATACGGAGTAAAGGTTTAATCTTTTTTCTTTAAATTACCTCTTTTTCAAGATTTTGATTTAATGAAGCCATTTGAGAAACTTAACAATTATTTTAGATTAGAAATGATTTTTTTTAAAGTATCCTTAATTTATTTTTAATAAGTTATATAAAAATTTAACAAAAGGTAGGGATTTATTGTATGGGACATCGTGAGATTGAGAATAATACAAAACTAACGGAAGAAGAGTTTGAAGAATTTCTGAATAGAGTAGATGAGATGGAACGCAAGGAGGACCATGCGCGAGCCTATCGAACAATGAGCAATCCAATTAGGAGGAAAATTCTAAAGATACTTGATCTTAATATAATGCAAACAGAGGATTTTCTCGAGCATATAGATCTAACAAAAGATCAAGTGAAATACCATCTTTCGATGCTCGAACAGTTGAGGTATATAATGGATACGGAAGAAGGATGGAAAATTACGCCGAGAGGATTAGGTTTTCTGAAAAATGCCCAAATGGAAGATTAAGGTTCACGCTATGGAACATAGACAGAAGTTCATGCAAATATATCCAAAACTCAAAAAAATTAATGACTCCTAAAAACTGGGAAAGGTATTCAAAAAATAAAAAAAAATAAAAAAAATTGATTTAATTTTAATCCTCGTCAGAATCTATGAGATTCCTTAGGTTTTCTAATTCTTTTTCACTTAATTTCTCCTTTTCTTCAAAAGACACTTTATAATCCGAATCTACTAAATCTTTTAGGTTATCTAACGCACCATCGTCTAACTCTTCGTCTTCTTCAAACGAAAATTCGGGAGACTCCGAAAACGATTCCGTTTTATCTGGGAAGTCAAATAAATCTGCGGAAGTTTCAGTACGTTTAGTTCCCGCTTTCAAATCAGATATTTTTCGGGAAACCTTTTTCTTTGCGTTTCCCATCGTCGAAGATGATTTATCCTTGAAATTTTCATATTTTTCCGAGATATCTTTTCTTACTTCTCTTAATTTCCGTTTTGAATTGAACTTCATATCGTAAAGTTTTTCCCTGAATTCGGAATCTTTCCAGAACCATTCTCCGTGTTTCTTCTTATAGCGTGTGGAAACTGCCATAAAAGTCAATCCGAACACGAGCGGAATCACAATAGCAGCTAAGATCGTGTAAAGGACAGTAATATCGGGAGGTCTAATATTAATGGTTCCGCTATAATCGCCATTTCCCATTTCTGAATTACAAAATCGGATATAATAATCCCCCTCCTCTTCTGCGGTGTATTCGAGCATGATCTTCGTCCCCTCAACATCTTTCCCGACTTCGCTGAATTCTTGATCATAGAGATAGACTCCAAAATAAGGTGATCGAAAGCCAGAACTTTCTAAGTCTATTTCTAAGGTCTCTCCTTTCTTCAGGTGGACATAATGATATTCATTTAGACTACTTGGGGCAAACTCACCTGAGATCTCACCGGTGCTCAATTTAGTCGCAGGAGCCGCGGTTAATGTATATTGTCCCGAGCCCTCAATCCCATCCACAAGAACTTTATAATTGCCCGAGTCGGAAATATCATAGGAGATAATCTCCGGATTCTTTTGATAAGAGGAATCTAAGACTTCCGAACCTTGTTGGTCGTATAAATACAGATCAAAATTAGTGGAATCGTCATAATCCAATTTTAGGAGAAGTTTCGTGTCCTTTTCAAGAGAAATTTCATCCCAATACGTGGAAGAACCCCATCCAGTCGGTAAGTTTGACTGTAAGGGGAAATTCTCACTGAAAGGCTGTGCAGACTCCGAACTCTCTCCCACATGATCAAACGGTTGCACATCTTTCGAAATCGAATAGTTGACACCGCCCTTATAGGGTAAGATATGGATATATTTCTCTCCCGCCGAAAGGCATTTGTAATCGAGGGTTGAAGGACTTCCAGAGAATGTCTTTCGAGAGATCACGGTAATTCCGTCGGAATCAACTAATTCGTAATCATAAAGAGCAGAGGCATCACCATTAAATGTAAACGAGTATTCCTTTTTCTCTTCACATTCAATCGAATACCAGACTCCTCCTTTGGTCTCAACTTCAGCTCCCCGTAAATTTCCTTCAACGGTTGATGTATCAAAATCAATCGGAGTTCCGCTACTAGTACCTTCCTCACTTACAGAATATCCAAAATCTAATTTATAATCCCCTTCTCCAGAAACGACCGAGCTTCCGTTAACCTCAAGATAATAACGGCCACTTGAGTCCAGGTTTGTAGTCAATGTTTTGTTGGTATTATTCTCAATAATATTTACATCAGAAATTTCTGATTCACTTGAATCATAGAGGGTTAAATCCAAATTATCGGCTTCATTGAACTCATAAAGCCAGAAACTTATTTGGTCTCCTGAATTCGCATCAAATGAATACCAGACACTTTCCCCTTCTTGAATATTTGCATAATCGCCACCATACGGGATATTCATTAATTTAGCATACGTTGGATTCTTCCCTGGCCAACATATCCCGCCAAATGAAACATTTGTCGTACAAGGATCATCCGGATCAAGGACAAGAAAATAGTTCGTATCTTTTGTTGCATTAAAGGAAAGCGAATCAGTAGAACTAGTTAACATATCTTCATTTTGATCCCAAATGGATGCATTCACATCCCCGGTAGCATCTTCAATAGTAAAATTATATGTAGTATC
>JAWOCD010000052.1:0-66711 GCA_046483985.1 Promethearchaeia archaeon | reverse complement strand
GACCCAATTAATGGAGGAATACGAGCAAGAGACTGGTAAGCTTGCCGTATGGAAGGGAGAATTAACAAAAGGCTTCCAAAAATGGAAAGAAAAAAAAGAAGAAGAAATAGAAAAACAAGAGAAATTAGAAGAATTAAAGGAAGCCAAAAAGGACCGAAAGAAATTAAAGGGAGAACTAGATCAAGAAAAACAAGTTGGAAAGGATTATGATCATCTCATTGTGGTAGAAAACCTACATAAAACATATTTGTTAGGAACCACAGCCGTTGCCGCCTTGCGTGGTATTGATCTCACCATTGATAAAGGAGAATTTATTGACATCATGGGACCCTCAGGCTCTGGAAAAACTACTTTATTGAATCTAATCGGAGGGTTAGATACCCCAACCAGAGGCAAAATCTTCTTGGAAGGACAAAATATTGCCATGTTAAATGATAATGAATTGGCAGATCTACGCAGAGAAAGAATTGGTTTTGTATTCCAATTTTATAATCTTTTACCTCAAATGACCGGTATTGAAAATGTAATGGTTCCCCTACATTTTAGCGGTAAATTAAGTAAACGCGGAAAGAGAAAACGTGCAATGGATTTATTAAGAATGGTCGGGTTAGAGGATAGGGGACATCATACTCCTTCAGAATTAAGTGGTGGTGAGCAGCAGAGGGTTGCAATTGCCCGGGCTTTTGCAAATGACCCCGCAATTGTAATTTTAGACGAACCTACAGGAGATTTGGATAGCAAGACAGGAGTAATGATTTTAAAACTTCTAGAAAGATTGAATGAGCGAGGAGCAACTTTTATCGCAGTTTCTCACGATGCAGCGGTTGCAGAACCCGCAACAACTGTCTTTCATATGAAAGACGGTAAATTAGTCACGGAAGGAAAAGTCGAAGGATTAAAATCAGTAGAAGATATCAAAAAACGCAAGGAAGAGCAAATTAATAAAGAAAAGGCAAAGAGTAAAATTTTCAATTTCCTTTTCAGCCACCAAGGAGAAAATGAGTTAAAGATCGAAGATATTAAAAGTAGTGTTCCTCAGCCAATTTTAAATAATTTGCCTAAACACTTTAATGATGTATTAACTGAATTAATGGAAGAAAGCAATATTCAAGGAAGGGTAAAGGGAGAACTTTTAATTTTAGAATAAATATAAATTTTGTAAATATTTCTAATTGGGGATATAATTTTCCTTCATAAATAATTTCATTTAAGAAAAAAATTGGATTCGTTATGGCTAATATAAAATTAATTTTTAAGTATGCGTTCAACGACCTAAGAAAACAAAAAATAAGAACAATTCTTGGAATTTTAGGGACTGCAATTAGTATTGGTCTATTAGCCATTATACTGTTTGTATCGGATTCTATAAGCGTATCTTTTGTGGATTTTCTTGCAACAGATGCGGGAAACCAAGATATGGTTGTTTCAGTACGACATTATAACGGTGAACCAGAAAATAGGTCATCTTATTTTGAATATAACCCAATAATAAATCAAATAGAAGGGTCTAGTGATCAAATCGAACACTATATTCCACGTATGCAAATGGGTGGCAGAGTAAATGTATCACCCGGATTTGATACGGAAGAAATTTCAAATGATCAAGAAGGTACCACCATATCGGGCATTAATTTCAGTTTAGAAAAAAGTATAAACTTTGGTCACTTCAAGGAACCAGATTCCGATAAAGAATTAGAAATTGAAAAACTTGATACATTTCATTGCGCCATCTATACTGGATTCAATGAAAAAATTAAATATAGTGAAGAAGAGAATATCACCGTAAATATGGAATTTACCCATGGAGAGGAGTATTTTAACAAAACAGCGGAGTTAGTTATTGATCATATCTTTGATTATGAAGTGAAATGGCCTAATGAATATAGAGAAAATAATCTGATCGCAGTAGATATAAACACTTTATATGAAATCTTTGGACCAGACGAATTCCAAGGTCGCTGTAATAAATTAATTATGACCTTGGAGGATAGTGAAGAAATATATGACGCGAGAGATGTAGGAGCAACCGAAGAGAAGGTTAAAGATATCGCGTCCACTATACAATTAGAATTAGGGATAGAAGAATATAATATTGACCTTCCCAAGTTAGAAGTTTTAGGGTATTCTGAGTTTCTAACAATGGGAATTACTATTATCTTTATTTCTGTTTCAATTATTGCTATGCTTATAGCAGGTGTTTTAATCAATGGAATTCTAAAAACGTCAGTAGAAGAAAGAATACGAGAATTCGGGGTTTTTAGAACTTTAGGAGCCCATAAAAAATTTAATCTGGCGGTTGTATTAGTACAAGGGTTTATTCTATGTAATTTTGGGACCATATTAGGGATTGTAGGGGCATTTTTTGGAACTCAAGGTGCTTTGATCCCTTTTGCTAATCAATTTTTACTAGGCGGCGATATAATGGGTGGAACCACAGTTGTTTTTTCCTTTAATTTCATATCAATTCTCATCGCATATGTAATGGGTATAGGAGTGGGGTTGCTCGTTAGTATTTCGCCCGCCCTAAAAGTTATGAAACTCCAATTGATTGAATCTATTCACCCCTATCGACATGAAGATACGTTATATAATCTCAAGAAAAAGGCTTCGGTTAATTATAAATTAATAATTGTTGGATTAATATTAGCCTTTAATGGGGGTTTTATTTATTTTGTAATTCCTCGATTACTCCTTTCTATGAATATCACATTAATGGCAGGGACATTAATTTCCGTTTTGCTGATATTTCTAATCGGATTAACACTTGCGGGACTGGGGTTAGTTCCTGTAGTGTTAAGACTTTTTGTTTATGTTTTTAAACCCATCGCAAGGCGAATGATCCAGGTTATAAAGATCTTCGTTTTTAGGTATCAGAGAAGAAATTCAAGTACAGTAATTATATTTGCATTGTCCTTTTCCTTTGTAACATTTACATCCACCGTATTACAAACCATGTCTTCTCAAGTCGCCGTAATGACGCGCGTTCAATATGGTTCTGATTTAGTTATTGAGACCTCAGGATGGAAAGACTATAGCGAATATTATGGAGATGGAGGTGAAATGCCGGGAGGTTTTGGAGGAGGAATAGGACTCTTTAGCAGCGATCCGTCAGAAGAAAAATTACTTATGCTAAATTCTCAGCCCGCTGGGGGGACAAACTATGATCAATTTTCTTATCAAACATCAGACTTAGAACTATCACAATCAAATGAACTTTCGATAAATCCAGATAGAATAATGACCACAGAATTTAAAGAAGATATTCTCGCTATAGAAGGCGTTGAAAAAGTTTCCAGCGTATTAGCAAATCCATTTCAATTAACCCAAATTTATTCAGAAGATAAAAAAGAATTTAGTGCTGAATTAGGAGATTACGCTGGTTTATCTACCACAGATATTACACTTTTGGGAATTGATGAAGAATATCCTTCAACTGTGGATGAAAAATATATTAAATTTGAGCAAGGTAATAGTGATGAATCGTTTAAATCAGTATTTAATACCACGGAATATAACTGCATCATTTCTGAATCAGTTGCCATCAATATGAATCTCAAATCTGGCGATAAAATACGATTGAATATTCAGCGAGGAGAGGAGTCCGAAAGTTATCCTTTTACAATTGTGGGGACTGCAACGACTTTACCAGGATTTTCCAGCGAATTTAGTGGAAGGCAAACCGGTGTTGAACGAGGAGGCGTTATGCTTAATCAAGAAACATATTTGGAAATTATGGATATCCCCACACCGACATGGACTGATACCTTTTTCATAAAACTCATGGACGGACAACCTGCATCCAGTGGGGAAGTTGAAGTGCTAATCGACAATCAATGGCAAAATGATTATGATTATAACCTCTATAATTTAAAGAGAAGAGTAGCAAGCCAAGAATCGTCTTTTTCAATTGTGGATACATTATTTACCCTTGTTTTAATGACCACAGTAATTACTTGTTTGTTCGGATTACTATCCTCCTCTTATTCGGCGATTATCGAGCGTAAGAAAGAGATAGGAATCATTAGAACATTAGGATTAAAAGGCAAGGAAGTCAACCGGATGTTTATAATCGAAGCTTTAATAATTATGTTAGGCAGTGGTACAGTGGGAGTTTTAGTGGGGTGGTTTACAGGATACCTATTATCAGACAGCCTAAATCTCTTTATGGATATCCCCTATCTCCCCGTAATTCCATGGATTAATCTCGCAATAGTGTACGGTTTATCAATCGTGTTTGTATTGATTGGAATGTTTTTAATGTTGAGAAAATCTAGAAAACAAAAAATTGTAGATATTTATAGAGAAACACAATAGGAGGAGAAAAATGAAGAAAAAAAATTTAAAAATAATATATTGTCACTTTTTTCTCATATTATTAATTATGCCATTATTCAGTGTACTTCCTCTCATGGTAGGATCTGACAATACGGATATTTCGGAAAATGAGAGTCAATCTGAAAATAAGAGTCAAGATAATTCTAACAAATTACAGACATCCGATGTTGCCGGGTCAGATTTATACGCAGAGCAAATTAGTGCATATGTTGCTGGTGCAAAAAGCATGATTCGACAATCATTATTTACGAATGATACAAATATATTTCCCCAATTTGATGCCAATGATCCCGCATTTCATAAATGTAATATTCTCATAAGTGCGTCAAACGGGATCACGCCGGAATTATTTCCGGATATCTTAACCGAGAGTATATATGGATCGCAATTTTCCTTTTCCTATAATAGTTTTATAGGCTTTCTCTATTACGACCAAGATGTCGATGAGAGTATCGCTGAAAAACGATCAGAAAGAGCAATGAAAATAATTCGAGAAAAGTTGGAAATCGATACGATAATGGTAAATAGTACCGATCCCAATTTTTTTCCTTTTGTAGGCTATTATCCTGACTGGAGTGTCTATTTTGAGGAAGTCCTTGCAAACCTACCCAATGACGGATATTGGGAAGCATTAGATTCTGAATATTTAAGCAGTGCAGAGTATGTAAATAATCATCATCTTTCTTCCACCTTTATGCTCATTAATTCGTTAGATATCATAGAAGAAGGGTTGAATGTCTCAACTGACCAATTGGATTACAATCTTGCAGGAGTTGATCTTTCTTATTTAGAAAATTTAGACATGGAGGCGATGATTGGGCAATTTAATGAATTATTACTCGAATATGAAGAGCAATTTGGTGATTTAGCCCCGCTTTTAGGATTGGGGAATGAATCCGTTTCGGAATTCGGAGATATGGCAGAAATGATGGAAGTATTAGGAGGATCATTTGCGTTGAGAAACGATTCCCATTATTCAACACTACTAGTTCAATATGAAGGAAGGAATGAAGGTATTAAAGAAACGGGCTCTAAACAATATAAATTTAATCTTTATGATGCAATGGGTTATTCTGGCGAAAGTTTACACCCTAGTGAAAAAATATATATTGCATTAGTAGGAAGCCTCTTAAGCGAAATTGATATTAACATATTAGGTACGGAAGTTATTGATGCGTCACCAAAATATTTTAATCTTTATGATTACATGCTCGATCAAGTCGGATTAATATTATACCTTGCTGATGTTGATTTCGATGTACAGCAATTAAAGGAATATTCCTTCAAACTTAAATGGGGAAATGAAGGTGGAATTTATCGTAATTATGTTATTCCAAAAAATCTGAACGACAGCGATGATCCTGTTAACGATTTAGAACAATATGGCTTTCAAGGCATACCATTCCTTCCCACGGGGTTATTAAATCCCATAGACGACCTTACTGTGAGCTACGAGGTCAATAATTCCGAGCCAAATATGAAGGTTACCAAGGAATTAGTAGGAAAAAATGCATCAAATTTAGCGTTTCAAGATTATAGTTTTAATATCACGGGGAAAAATGTAGGAAATGTCACTGTGTGGGGAAATACCATGGAACAAATTCCCAATGATTTAAAATTAATTTTTAAAACCTATTTTATGACTGTTCTGGATCAAGATGAAGAAGACGCTGAAGAGAATGCTGAAACTTTCTATAATCAATTGTGGGATTACATTCAGAATTATCCAGAATATGATAAATATGATACATTAGAAGAATTTATGGGTATGGAAGAGAAGCCCAAATGCATCTTATTCGATAGTAATGGAAATGGAATAACCGACAGATACTTTCCAGATATAACAAATGTGTCTAATTTTATGCCCTATAGTGATGAAATGGTTGATTTAATTAATTCAGATCCCCTTATAGGAAGTTTAGTTGCTTCAATGGGGTTAGGTCCAGAATCATTCCAAAACGAGTATAGTATTTGGAAGAGAGAAAATTGGAAATTGGAACCCAATGAGCAGCTATCATATTTAACGACAAATAACACAATCTCGGGGTATGATAGTTATTCTCAATTTTATAATTATAGTTTTATTATTAATGATAATACTCCGGATATCTACCCAGGAGAAGAACGACCGGGAACCAGCCCATCTATGGCATTGGAGACAGATAATAAATCGTGGGTCATTGATTCTGAACAAGTGGCCCCTGATTTACATGAATTAGGAGTTTATTCCCGTTTTTTGCATAATGCCTCCGAGTTAGATTTAGAAAATAACACCATTCAAAGAGTATCCATTAGGATTAACTTTACCTCATCTTTAGAGGATTTAGATTTCCAAGTTTATAATTATTCTTCAAATGAATATCAGAATATTTTACCAAATCTCAGAAATATCGAAAATGACACTTGGACATTTGATTTTACCAATATAGATAATTCAGGATTTAATGGTTTGTTTAACCCAAATATAAAAGAAAATCATTCAATATTGTTTAAAATTTATGGATCTGATAGTGCTTCATTTAATCTCTCCATAAATGATTTGGATGTTATTCTATCAGATAGGGATATTAATGCAGTTAATGATTATGGAGCACGAGTAATGTATTCCTCTCCTTATGGACAGACTCAATTAGATAGAAGGTCGAATACTTTTACTCTCAGTACGTATGATATGGCTTCCATTTCTGCGCACTCATCCTTAGCAGATTATAGCGCTCAACCCGGAGATTTAAATACCTATACCTTAAATTTTACAAATATCGGTTCTGAAATCGCGAAAAATGTCTCAATTAATATCTTAATTCCAGGAATAATAAACGACACGGGAGGATTTAATCTTACAAATAATTATCTCACTTACAATCTTAAAGAATTAGACCCCGAGGAGCATAAATCTCTTAATTTTAGTTTTTATACCCCTAACCAAGGAAGTTTAGACAGTGTAATTATTAATTATGATAATCCAGAGATTGTAGCAAATCAAAATAGCACAAGCTTATCAACTCTTTCAAATGAGGTATATTATTCAGCACCTGTGGATTATAAAAATAGATTTCCATATGTGCGGACGGTTGATTTAGAGTATACTCCCTCTAATTTTCATCCAGAGATCAGGGAAGAATTTAACTTGACCGTTGGTATGGAAAATACAGGTCCGGAGGGTATGGAGATTCCCGATGTTCAATTGAATATGGATGATCAATACGGCGATTTGAAAAGAATTGACGATAGAAAAATTAATTTAACACATATCGGTTATAATGAGACAGAGGAATTTGATATAACCTTACATAAGCAAGAATGGAAAGGGTATTATTATCCGCCGATCAACTTCTTGCAAGGTTCAGAATCCAGAACAATTCAGATTAGGAAGTCAGATCCGGTAATATTGGGAAATATTGAATTTGAAATAAAAAAAGATGTGGATGTGAGTCAAGTAGAGATCGGGGAAAATATTACTGTTGAACTAAAAGTAAAAAATATCGGAGATATATGTATTAAAAACATCTCGCTAGACGACGTTATTAGTTACTCTCAATTGCAATTCTCCTTAGTTAAAGGGAAATTAATCAATAAAATATCCTGCCTAAAAGCTGGAGAGACTCAAACTTTTACCTATAAAATTAAAGCGAAGAGTCAGTCTGATTTATACTTGGAGGAAGCATCCATAGATTACTATTACCTATTAAAAAACGAGGATATCTCAAATAAGGTTCATGTAAAAATAATTATTCCCCGTTATATTCAAATACTATTCATTTTATTACCGGCAGCAGGAGCCCTTGCGATTCTCGGTCTATATTATCGACAACAAAATAAATATAAAAAAGAGAAGATGGAACTCAGGCGAAATGAACTCCTCCTATTTACATTAGACTCAGAGGAGTCAGTACTCAAAGTTGAACATACGCTAAAGGAGGAACTTAAGGGAATGGCAGAAGACTCTGGCGACCCTCAAATTAGTAGTTAATCAATTACTTAATCATTCAAAATTACAAAATATATCTATGTCAATAATAAAAAAAAGAAAAAATAAAATGAAAAGGAATTGGAAAAAACTGATACCGAAGATAAAATTCCTTAGTTTAATTGGAATTATTTTAGTCGGTCAATTGGCATTTTTTCTGACTCCTGAATTTAGCGATGATTATAAAAATTCAGAGGAGATAGACCAATATAATAATTCTGATAATGGACCTCTTCTCTCTAGCGAAGAGGATTTTCAAGATATAATCGTTTCCTTTAACCAATCCAGTTATTCCAGTGAGATTATTACAAATTTTACAAAATACGGAGGAGAAAATGTAAAGCAATTTAATAATGATACATTTAATTCAATTTCTATGTTTTTCGGGTCAATTCCCAAGGAAAATAAAACTACATTTAAAGAAACATGGCCAAATGCAACTATAGAGGATGATGAGATTGTTGAAACTTATATGAATTATGCTACCGTCCAGACCGCTGCAAATAATACTGCGTGGAATCATACAAAATATAATGGATCTACAAATGGCTCAATTGCGGTAATAGATTCCGGAATAAATGCAAACCATTCCTTTTTTCCAAATGGATATAACGGAACAAGATTAGAAGGAGATATCGTTGATCAGAAGAACTTTGTGGATGAGTCCGGAGAAGTTACGGACGATGACGGTCACGGTACGTTTATTTCATCCGTTATATCTGGTTCAGGCGATATAGAGGGCAAAAATTCGACGGACCTTTTCTTTTCTAAAAATTATTCTCATACAGATACATTTGGGTCAGATCCAGCACCCGGAAATTTTTCATCAAAAATAATGACATTCAATATCTCATCTCCAAACTCACAAATTAAGATAAATACCTCTAGGAATGACTTAAATGAGGGATTGGATAAATTTTGGGTGGAACTTTATCATAATTCAACGTTAGTTGATAATTCAGAAAATTTAGTAAATGAAACTCATTACAATATAAACCATACTGTTTCAGAGGAACAATTAGGTTTATATGATTTATACATAAAATACCATAAAAAAGTAGATATAGAACCCCTTTTTACCTTTAATGCCAGTATGAATTTTTATCCAGAAAGTTATTCTCGGGAAAGAAATTTTTCTGGATTGGCAAATGAAACTAAACTTGCTTCTTATAAGGTAATCAATCAATCTGGTTTAGGTTCTGTTTCAGATGTCATTAAAGCATTAAATAGAACCATTAGCAACAAAAATGAAAAGCATATTATTAGTGTTTGCCTAAGTATAGGAACTTTGGGAGAAGATGTGGATGCTCTTAGTACAGTTATTGATGAAGTGATTAATAACGGAACATTGGTCATTATTGCCGCGGGAAATAACGGAGTTACTCCTGAAAGTCTTAATCGCTTAGCTACCAACGAAAACGCTATTGTAGTCGGGGCAACTAACGATAAGGATCAAGTTACATCTTATAGTAATATGGGAGAGGAATTAGAAAGTGGAGTTATAAAACCAGATATTCTTGCTGCGGGGGGAAGTAGTGTTTCTCAGCATCGATCTATAATTGCTGCGGGGGGGCAAACAAATAAAACAACCGCCGCATATGGTACTTCCATTTCTGCTGCGTTAGTTTCGGCCGCAACAAACATCTTAGTGCAAGCGAAATGGAATAATTGGAGTGAATGGAAAAATCAGAATCTTACTAAAGTGGTCAAGACAATTAAGTCAATCCTCTTAATGACGGGCAGCGAGACCAATCTCCTAAGGGAGGATGATCCAAATACGTCATATGATGAAAGTGATTATTCCCCCTCTCTTTCAGACGCACCACTTACCGAGGGTATAACGGATATTCATGAGGGTTATGGACGAATGAACCTACAAACTGCAATTGATGCATTAACCAAATATACAGAAGTGAATAAATCCATATCGGGGCACCTCGAAAGTTCTAATGTCAACCCCTTAGGGACTCATGCTTTTGCTCGGCGAATTCACTTAGAATCGAATAAAACATATGTTTTTAACCTGACCGGAGTTTCAGATGACGCAGATTTTGATATGTTTTTATTTTCGAATGAATCAAATCAATACGGAGAACCTATACTCTTGGAATCTATAAGGAAATGGTATGACCCTACTTCAAATTCATTTTATTTCTCGCCTAATAAGGACCAGACGGAAAGTATTGTAGTGATAAAAGCGAGAGATGGGGCTAGTCCATTCAATTTGAGTATTACGAATATCACAAATGCTTATGAACCAGAATTTGAAGTTCCAGAAATATCTTATGCTAATGGAACCGAAGATAAAAATACAACTGTTTTGAGTACGCGTGAAGATGAAGGAGAAATCATTGAAGGAAATTATACAATCGATAGCTTTCAATTCTTCATCGAATATTCAGATAATGATACTTTTAATTCCCAACCCCAAGAGATAGAACTGGTCATTGAGGATAAAAACAACTATTCATTAAATATTGACCAACTAAGAAATGAGGGAGAAATAAACTTCTCCGAGGGGGTAATCTATTCAAGTGAAGAGATTAAGTTTTCTGTACCGGGGACCTTTAAGTATTATTTTGTAGGAAGTGATGGAGCACATGATATAAGATATCCAGAAAGTGGATCCCTTTCAATAGAGATAACTCAACCCGAAACGGAGCAATTTCCCCACGAAATAAGGGGTAGTTCAATTGGAAACGAGTGGGCTGATACTGGAACCGGGTGGAACCGTTTATTGCAGTCAAATACTAATGATGATAGAGAACGAATCCATCCAGGGGGATGGAATACAATGTATTTTGGAACGGCATATTCTTATACAGACGAATATACTTATCAACCTGCTATTTTTGGAGATCCCTATCCGAATGGTACTTTAACAAGTCCTTTATATAATTTGACAAATTTAAATGAGGACACAAATCCGATTGCAAAATTTGGTATAAGGGTGAGTATAAATGACGGAGATGAGATGAATTTATATTTATCACACAATTGGTCAACATGGGAAGAAATTGCAAGTTTTGAAAACCAAGAAGAAGAATGGTCTCTATTTAAAGTAAACCTTTCCGAGTATAAGGGTTCTTATGTACAATTTAGGTTTGAAGCCGATCTCGATGATACATTTGACCAAACAAAATACAGGGGATTTATGTTTGACTATTTTGCAATCCAAAATTATACAAATAATTCACCAGGTGAGATTCGTGCTAAAAAAGATTTAGCAGTAACTCCCAATGAAGGTTTTCGATACCGGAGATTTAAATTTGCATGTGAATATTACGATGAAGATAATAATTATCCAGAGGATGTCAAATTAGAGATTAATGGAAATACTTATGATATGCTAAATATTTACGGAGATTGGGATGCTTCATCAGAGGATGTCGATGATTGGGGGATATTATTTCAAAAAAGTCTGATCGTGGGGGATATGGCAA
This sequence comes from Promethearchaeia archaeon, assembly GCA_046483985.1. Lineage (GTDB taxonomy): Archaea > Asgardarchaeota > Lokiarchaeia > Sigyniarchaeales > SOKP01 > JAWOCD01. Next base: position 54,966 of record JAWOCD010000052.1, on the reverse strand, counting down.
ATCGAACCTTCAGGTTTATAGTTAATGATGGCAATAAAACAATAAAATCAGAGTGGTACAACGAAGATGATAGTTTGATTCAATTAAGTGATCCGAACCCCTTAGAATATAATACCTATACGGATACCGGCTTGGGAATTGGATATGAATACAACGTCACCAGTTTGGATGATTTTTATGTGGGCGGAAAACCGGTGCCTAATGAACGTACCGCTTGGCTGGGTGGCGATAACACATGGCATCCAATAAATTCCCTTACCTACGGAAATGTAATGTATGGAGGAGTTGGACAGTACAATATTCAGTTCGGAGAAAATAACGGATATGGAAAAAATTGGAATGCCAAATTGATTACTAAACCAATTTATATCGGTAAAATCCATACACCTTACTTGAAATTCACCCATGATTTTTCACTTGATTATGAAGATTTTGAATTTTTTACGGGAGAGCATGATAAATTGATTGTTTCTGTAAGTACTGATTTTGGAGAATCGTGGGAACCAATTCGTGAATATTATAGAGAAGACTCTCCAGATGATGAAGCTTCTGTTAAAATTGATATATCAAAATATAGAGAAAAAAATGTTATGATGATGTTTACCTTGGACTCAAATGATTGGGACCCTTATGAAATGATTAACTCTACCAACACAGGAACGGGATGGTTTTTGAAAGATATATATGTAGGTTTTGAAAAATCTGCCGATTTTGTAGCCCCAACCATCGAAATCTTAAGCCCAACTCATAAAGAAACGGTTAATTCTGATGTAGAGATAAAAGCAGAACTCAGCGATAATACCGCAATTGATGAAGAGAGAGTCCAGATATATATCAACGACGAAAGCGCAAAGAAAGATCAATTTGAGTTTGACGAAGAGACCGGGATTCTTACATATACATGGGACACGTGGCAGCATGATGACGGGATTTATGATATCACTATTGTTGCCTTTGACAAAGAGGGTAATCGAGTTGAAGAGACAATTACCGTTGAAATTGAGAATGGATATATTGATTTTTATAAGTGGGGACCTTGGATAATTGGGATATTGATCGCAATCATTTTAGCAACTGCCATGTATCTTATTGCAGAAAGGCGCGGTAAAGCGTGGATAAATCGTATCCAGAACTATAACGCTGAAAAGAAGCGATTAGAAAGGATCGATCGGAATCAGGCAATTAAACGAATCGAGATTTTAGAGCCAGAAGAAGAAATGGCAAGGCCGCTATCTCTGCATTGTAAATTATGTAAAAGATGGTTCATCTCTGATAAATTTGATATGATTTGTCCCGAATGCGGACACGATCAAATATACGCCGCATATAATTGTGTAAATTGCGGGAATTGGTATTTTAAAGAGGAACCCAGCAGAGAATATTATTGTCCTAATAAAGAATGTAAAGGTATACGATTAATTAGACGGACAAGCAAAGATATTAAAGAAATATTAGCAGAAGAGGGTAAATTCCCTCTAAAATTTAAAAAGAAAAAGAAAGATGATGAGTTTAGCATATTAGATTAGATAAGATTATTTCAAATTTACTGTAGTTTACTAAAAATAAATTATAAGATAGAAAAAAAGAATTAAAAAAAAGCGGAAGCACATGAAGTTAGATATTAGGAACTTTATATACAAGTTAAAGAGAAAATTCGATCTCCAGTTCGTAAAGTTAACTTGGTTAGATATGAAAAGAGATAAGGCCAAGACGATCTTTGGAGTCATCGGGATAGCAATATCTATATTTCTTTTGTCAGCCATCGGTATGCTCAATGACACGATAAACTATAATTATGTACAAGTTTTGACGACCACCACTGGTGATGCCGATATTTTAGTCACGAGATCAATAGACGTTGATGTAACATATGATCCCTTTTTTGATGAAGCAATTATTGATGATAAGCTGCAAGATATAGAGGGAATCGATGAATTTTATCCGCGAATTATGATGCCCGTAGAGACCAGTTCTGAGAAAACAAGCGCAAACGGCACACTACAGATGTACGGAATGGACTTTCAGAAAGAGGCTAATACAAGCCGTATGGGCGATTTATTACTCGTTGACGAGAATGGCGAACCCACCGGTGAAAAATACGAGGACGAACCAGGTAATGGAGAATGTGTGATATTATACAAGGTAGCAGAATTACTCAATGTCAGTAAAGGAGATACAATCAATATCGGTTACCAGCAACATAACGACTCAGTAGAAGTTGTCGGTATTTGCGAACAAGATTTAAAATTTATGGAATTTGAAAAGGCATTAATTTTGGTCAATTTAGACTTTGCTCAAGATTTTCTCGAAAAGGATGGAAAAATAAATATGATCTATGGAACGTTCAATAATCCCGAGGATTTATATGATGCCAGCGACCTCACGGCAACTACGAGAAATCTACGTCGTTTAGGAGATAAAATTCAAGAAAGATTAGATATTAATGAATACCAAGTTGCGCTTCCAAAATTGGAAGAATTAGAAGGGGGAGAATTTTTATTAATGGGAACCACGATTATTTTCTGGTTTATTACAATTTTATCTATGCTTATCACGGGAATATTAATTAATAGTATCCTCTCGACTTCAGTCGAAGAAAGAATAAGAGAATTTGGGATTTTACGGGTGGTTGGCGGGCAAAAGAAATTTCCAGTGAAAATGGTATTATTTGAAGGGTTTCTACTAGGTCTAATCGGTTCAATTGGAGGAATCGTGGCAGGGATTTCTCTAACACCGTCTATTGCTGAAAGTATATTCACATTACTTGAATTTGAATTCTCTGATATCCAATTTATAATAAATCCAGAAATGCTTTTGATTGGTTTTGGAATTGGGACGGTCGTTTCATTACTTGTTGCACTTCTTCCTTCATTAAAAGCAGCTCGAATGGATTTAATCAAATCAATAACACCCTTCCAGACAAAAGAAGAAGGATGGGAAGTAAAAAAAGAAGGAAGTGTTAATGTAAAGAGTTTTTTAGTAGGGATCTCGATTGCAACTATTGGGATGATAATTTTCATCGTAATGCCTCAAATATTTGTAACTGGAGAGATGATGCTAATTGCGGGACTATTTATATTTTTACTCGCGGCAATACTAATTGGATTGGTATTTGCATCGGTTGGAGTTGTTCCATTAATTCAGCGTATCTTTTTAGGGATCATCTCTCCCGCAATTAAAAAATACGCTAATATCATTAAAATTTCCCTAAAACGATATCGGAGAAGAAATACAAGTACCGTAGTCATGTTTGCTATTTCCTTTTCATTTATATTTTTCATTACAAGTTATACCGAAATGAATTCAGATAATTTGGCCCAAAATTTTAGCTTCCAATATGGTTCGGATCTAGTTCTGGTCAACCAAGGAGGAGAGGACAGTGGAATTACACAAGATATGATGAAAGACCTCAGACAGATTGGTGGGGTGGATCAAGTTTCCTATTCATTACATAATACATTTGATGTTCAAGCAGCTTTATCCGTTGGTTTTTCAGTGGCGGAAGGAGGGTCGGGTTTTGAAGATAATTCGGCAGAACAACAAATTAACGATTTACTCCAATATTATTCGACTCAAGGCCAGGAAAAATATGAAACAGAAGTGGCGGATATTTCAAACACAGATAGTGTTTCCGCAGGCTTTATCGGAGTTGGGCAAGATTTTGCTGATATGGTAGATCAAGATATGCTGATCTGGAAAAGTCCAAATAGCGGTTTTGAAAATTCGTTTAATAAAATGCTTAATAAGAATAATACATGTATCCTTGCAAAATCAATTGCTGACACAATAGGAGTTGATGAAGTAGGGGAAGAACTCAGATTAACGCTTCGTGATCCTCAAAAAGAAAATGATCCTGGGAACGTTACAGTATTAGAGGTTGCTGGGATTTCGGGAGGTATCCCGGGATTTTGGAACTTCAGAAGTTCCGAGTATTCTGCCAGCGGAGGTGGGGTAATGGTTTCTTTAGATAATTATATGCGATTAATGGATGTAGAAAATGCGAGACAACCAGAAATGGTTATTGATAAAGTCTTTATTGATTTATTAGAAAATACAGAAGAAAACATTAAACAAACAAAAGAAGATATTGAAGCGAGGTTTAAAGATAAAAGTTTTATCATTGATGATGCAATTTCAAAGATTAACTACATGGATGAAATGAGCCAACGACAGAGTCTTTTAATGGAGATTGTTTTGATGTTTACTGTTATGATTTGTGTTTTCGGTTTGATAAGTAACATGTATTCCATTATGTTAGAACGTAAATTTGAGATTGGAATCCTTCGATCAATGGGTATGAAGTCGAAAAATGTTCGGAATATGTTCTTACTGGAAAGCATGATTATCATGCTGAGTGCTGGGATTATGGGGACATTAATCGGTTCTTATACTGCATACCTTATGGAGACAAATATTGCATTATTAACGGAGATGCCCGTGATTTATTCAGTGCCTGTTGATACCCTTTTGCGGGTCTTTATTATTTCAGTATCGGTAGGTATTGTCGGTATGTATATTATTCTCCTAAAATTAAGTAGGCAGAGCATCATGGATATTTTCAGACAATCCTTTTAAGTTATTTTTTTTGCTGTTTTCTTCTTTCTATTATTTTTTTATTTTTTCGCACATAAATTCTTTAAAAAAAATTTAATATTTATTGAACCTATTATTGAATTAAAAAATGTAGATTAATTCAATTCCCCGAGTTTTAATTTTTTTATGCAATCGGAAAATTTAGATCAAGAATTTTATAGTTTTTTAAAGGAGGAGCAACTAAAAGGCATCCAAAGGTTCAATAAGATCTCTTTTGGGTTGTCTATCATTGGGGTGACTCTGATTTTTATCATATATGTTGCAGCCACCTATCTTCAATTCGTAGTTATTGATCCGATGGGGATTTCGTTTGACTATTATAAATGGCTCGATTTAATTTCTTTCTCTACTGTCTTGACTTGGGTTATTATCATAAGCCAATCTTTTGATATTTTATTATATTATATGCAGATTACTTTCACCATTAAGCCAAGACTGAAAATCTTGGAAGAACGAAAGGATTACGACAAGAAACAACGCGCTAAAAAATCTGGAGAGGCGTATAAAAAGAATATCTTGCTACAACTTGTATTTGCCCTTATAATAGTTGTGACCTTAATTCTATGGTTAAATTATTATCCGAGAAATGCTCAATTGTTTTATCCGTTTATAGGGTGTAATGCGGAGACGGGCATATGTTTAATTACTGCAGAAGCGTTTTACCCCTTTATTTTTATCATGACCGGTTTTTTGATTGTGCTTATATTATTATTTTCTATTCTCCTTTTCTTTAATTTAAGAGCGATTAATTCCATAAATTTATATCTATATCCTCAAAAGGCTCAAAAAAAGGAAGAAAAAAGAAAGCAAGAATTAAAGCAGAAAGCTCGTATCAAGACAATGAGTATTGAAGAGAGAAAGAAAAGAAAACTTGAACAATTGCGGAAAGAATATCGCCAAAAAGAAAGAAAAAAAAAGAAGAAGAAAAGAAAGAAGTATATGAAAATGTTGAAGAAAGAAAAATTCGGTAAAAAGGGATACAAAAAATTAAAGGAAAAAAAGGAACAAGAGTTGGAAGAAAAAGAGAAAAAAGAAGAAGAGAAAACGAAAATCCAGGACAAATACGATTTCACGTAAATCCAATAAAAGAGAATAATTAAGATTGTTTTTTGAGAAAGGATATAAGCTTTTGGAGCGCTCTACTACGGTGTGATATTGTATTTTTCTCATCAACGGTTAGTTCTCCAAACGTTTTATCCGGATATTTTTTAGGGATAAAAATAGGATCATAACCAAATCCTTGTTGACCCCTCTGCTCATTAGATACTTTTCCCTTTGTTTTTCCGGTAAATACCATAATTTCTTCGGTGGGTTTAAAGTAAAGAGCAATTACGGCAGAAAAGTGGGCGACAGAATTCTCAAAATTATCAATCAACTTTAGAATTCCCTCATTTCCAATAGTTTTATGAACATATGATGAATACACGCCAGGAAAGCCCTTTAAAGGAGTTTCAATAAAAAAACCCGCATCCTCTACAAAACATGAATTAGAAAAACCGTCTTTCACGCTCTTTAATTTATATTTTGCAACTTCTTCGAGTGAATTGGACTGTATTTCAACTGTGGGAAGCTTTCCATGCTTCAAGCGGTAATCATCGATTTCTTCACTGATTATCTCCTTAACTTCTTTAAATTTATGGGGGTTCCCAGTTACAAAATAGAGGGATTTTCTGAAATTTTCCGGTTTCATAATTATTTATAAGTACAAATAATAAAAATTTTTATTATCCTTTGAGATGGAGATGAATTTTGCGTTTAAATTAATAAATATCTTAAGACCATATTTTTAAATAGGTCGATATCTAAATTATAATTAAACAATGCTTTGGACTAATACCTACCTTAGCATTACTATACTTCGTAATTCTAAAAAGAAGCAGAACCGTAATTTACGGTTGGAGAGCCAACCTATATTGTCTAATGTACTGATCACGCATTAGAGAATATGAATCTCACGCCCTTAGGCGTGAGTAGTTCAATTAGTAATAACAAATGATTTAATAAAATCGTGTTTTATCTATGGAAAAAAAATATGACTATATAATAATTGGAGGCGGAATAGCGGGATTACACATAGGGGCCTTATTATCTCAGCACGGAGAGGTTTTAATCTTGGAAAAGGATAGAGAAATCGGTGGAAGAGCCCGCGTAGTAAATATTGACGGATTTAAATTAGATTATGGTGCTCATCCCATTCGTTTTGGTCCAAATAGTGCGCTTGCAAAATCTCTCAATGAGATCGAGAAACCTATAGAATTTATCGAGCCTGGTAAATTCTGGGTTGTTATGAAAGACGGAACCAAAACCATTTATCCTTCGGGAGGAATATTCCAAATCTTGAGAAGCGATCTGGTCCCATTTTTCAAAACATTAGGATTTATAATTAAAGTTGTCAAAAAATGGGATTTAAAAAAGATTGAAGAATTATATGATGTTTCTTTGGCCGAATGGTTTGATCAAATAAATCTACATCATGATTTACGACGATACTTAACCATTGCAAGCTCTGGAGTACAAGTGTGTCCTTTTCCAGAACGATCATCCGCAGGCGAGTTATTGCATAACATCCGTCGGATATTCAACAAGGGAAGTATATATTATCCAAAGGGAGGATGGAGTTCGATTTTTTCTCAATTTAGGGAAAGAATTGAGGAGAATAACGGAGAGATTTGGCTAAATAGCAAGGTTGATGAGATTATTGTACAGGACTCAACTGCTGTGGGTGTGAAAATAGGAGATAAAAGTGTAAAGGGAAACATCATCGTGAATACTATCCCTGTACAAAAGTTATTTAATATCTTAGATGAAAATTTGTGTTCTGAAGATTTCGTCGAGAAATGTAAGAACATACGGCCGACTGCAGGCGTATCCATTGATTTTTGTCTCTCAGAAGCGATCACGGACATGGATTTTTTCTTCTTGGAAGACCCCCTCTCATTTGGATTTGTGCCTTCGAATCTTGAAAACTCCAATATTGCACCGGATGAAAAGTCAATCATGACCTTTTTTAGACCAGTAAATGTGGAGGATATTAAAAATAAGAGTAAATCTCAAGAAATTTTTCAAGAATTTAAGGAAAAAATTTATCAAACGTTTCCACGCCTCAAAGAAAAGACATTACATGAACGACCATTATTTCTTGAGATGGTAGATGGAGTTGAAATCAATACTGAACAGCATAAATTTACACGGCTGGGAAATACAGTTCATAAAATAGAAAATCTTTATTTGACGGGGGATTCCGTGGGAGGAGAAGGCGCCGGCGGAGATGTAGGTCACACAAGCGTACGAGACTGTTACTATCTGATCCAAAGTAAATAATAAGCTTTATTCTATTTTTTACCCTATACTAAACTTTTATTTACAAAATTTTATTTAATTTGCTTCTTTTAATAGATTAAGTTAGTAGTAACTCTAATTGTTTTATTATATTTTAAACAATGTTTACAGAAAATGATTTAAATGGCACGCTTACATAGTCGCAATAAAGGAAAAAGTCACTCTACAAGACCTTCCCGGTTAGAACGACCTGTATGGGCTGAACGATCTGCTGAAGAAGTGGAAAATTTAGTGGTGAAATTAGCTCGAAAAGGATTACCTAAGTCCCAGATAGGGGTAGTTCTAAGAGACTCCTACGGTATTCCCCTGGTAAAAGTGATCACCGGTAAAAAGATCGGTGAAATCTTGGAGGAAAATGGTATTGAGTCTGCACTCCCCGAAGATTTAACAAACCTCGTTAAAAAAGCATTGAAAATTCGCGAACATCTCGAAGAGAATGATAAAGATTGGGATAGTAAAAAGGGACTTATACGAACGGAAGCAAAAATTTATCGGTTAGTTAATTATTACAAGGATGAAGGTGTATTAGCCCCTGATTTCAAATACAAGCCAGACGAAATCCGGACTTTAGTTGCAAGATAAACAGTAAATGAAAAGAAAAAAAGTTAAATTGATATTAAGATGAGTAAAAGAAGGAAAGGAAAAAAAAAGAGAGGAGGAAAACAGAAGAAGGTTTATAAGGATAAGTCTTGGTATACCGTTATCGCCCCTAAAAGTTTTGACAAAGAAGAGATCGGTCAAATTATCGGAAGAAAAGGAAATATAGTTGGACGAACTCTTGATACATTATTATTTGATTTTACAAATGATTATGACGACATAAACCTCAAATTAAATTTTAAAATCACGGATATCAATGAGACCGCAAAACAATGCTCAAGCGTATTTATGGGGCATGAATATACCAGTGATTATGTCCGCTCTCTTGTCGGATCTAATGCCTCAAAGATTCAAATTATTAAAAATTTTACCACAAAAGACGATTTTAAATACCGACTTACAGGAGTCTGCGTCACCATTAAAAAAGCACGAAGCTCCCAAATGCATGTAATTCGCAAAATAATGTATGATATTTTAAATGAGTTTGCGAAGTCATTAAACCACGAAAAATTCGTTCGGGGGATGATTAAGGGGGAGTTTGGCAGCCAAATTGAACGTGTTTCAAAGACCATTTATCCCTTATCAAGCTCTACAGTAATTAAGAGCAAGTTGGTTAAAATTCCAGAAGGCGGAGAAGATAAGGTGGTACCCGATGAAGATTTTGACGTGGTAGAAGTTGATGTTCCCCGCACCCGGAAGTCCGAAATCAAGCGAACAGAACGAATTAATGTAAGAAAGTATTCTCGCAAAGGAAGAAAAAGAAAAACTGATAAAGAGAAGAAAGAAGAAAAAGAAGAAAAAGAAGAAAAAGAAGAGGATGGCGAGGAAAAAAAAGAGGACCAGGGGGAAGAGGAGATTACTGAAGAACAAAAAAGCGAAAAATCTTCCGAAGAGGAAGATTAAGAACGATTTTTTAAACTTTTTCTCTATTCTTATTTTATTAGAAAAATGAATTAAAAATTCTTAGACCTTTTTTTGTTCCTTGGTTTTAAAAACTAAGTCTTTTTGGGGATCTTGATAAAATAATTGATTAGAAGGGACATCTTCATTGACTAACGTATGAGCCCCAATATAACTATTTTGACCTATTTTCTTACCGCACATAATGCTTACATTTATACCCGTTTTAACCTTAGGCCCAATGATTGCACCCAATTTCCGGCGTAATGAATCAACGCTTTTACCTTTCACATGCACATGGACACTTTCGTTGTCAAATCGGAGATTCGCTATTTTTGTTCCTGCACCTAAGTTTATTCCTTCGCAGAGAATAGAATCTCCCACATAATTAAAGTGTGGAACTGCAGTATCGGCTAAGACAATTGAATTCTTCACTTCAGACATCCCAATGTGACATCCATCCGCTATGAAAGAATTTGGTCGAATAAAGGCGTTGGGACCGATCAGATTGTCTTTTCCGATATAACATGGCCCTTTAATATAAGATCCCGCTCTCACATTTGTATTTTCTCCAATATACACGTTCCCTTCAATTGTGACATTTTTTTGGATATCTCCTTTGATTTCTCTCTTTAATTTCGTTAAAAGGTACGAGTTTGCTTCCAACAATTGCCAAGGTAAGCCAATATCATTCCAAAATTTATCTTTAATGATATATCCAATAATATTGCCCTCTAATTGATGGATTAAAATCTCCATCGAGTCTGTTAATTCATATTCATCTCGAACAGATTTTTCTGTTAATTCGATGGCGCGAAAAATTCGGGAGTTGAAGATATAGATACCGGCATTAGCTAAATTCCCTAAATTCCTCTCAGGGGAGGGCTTCTCTGTAATCTTTTCTACATATCCCCCCTCGTTTAGGGTGATAATACCATACGCCTCAGGATTTTCTACACGTAGCAAACTAATTAATCCATCACAATCATTCTTTTTGTATCGTTCGACTACATCCTTAAATATTTGGGGATCAATCAAAAGGTCTCCATACATAAGCAAAAATTCATCGTCACCTACAAATTCTTTCGCGTAACTCGTAGCATGAGCTGTGCCCAGATATTCCTCTTGAATCTTATAGGAAATAGAAACTCCCAGATCTGATCCATTTCCAAAATAATCTCGTATCATTTCCTCTCTGTAACCCACAATAAGCAAAATCTCGGTGATGCCCGATGCTTTAAGACCTTTTATTGTATGCTCTAACAACGGTTTCCCCGCTAGAGGGATTAAAGGCTTGGGTCGGGTTAAGGTAATCGGTCTTAATCGTTTCCCTTCTCCAGCAGCTAAGATAACAGCTTTCATATCTAAATCTAAGAGGAGATAATATTTAATTTTTTATATAACGAAACGACAATCTTATGTTAATTGTCTAATATTCTTATCGATTCATCGATAACCGATTTTAGAGGTTTATATTCTTTTAATTGCCCTTGAAACTCTTCTTGTAAAATTCCTTCTTGTAAAAGCCTTTCTTTTAGCTTTTCAAAGACTTCTAATACCTCGTAATAATCGCCCGAAGCAAAAAAATCCAACGAATAGTCATTTATCTTCCCATAAAGAATAAGTTTTTGACCGTGCTCTTGTTCCCGATCTTGGATATGAATTTCTTTAATATTCGTTTTTGCTCGGATGGCCGTATTCATTGCAATTGTGGCAAGTTTTGCAGAAATATCGGAACTAAAAAGATCCACATTTTCATCGGTAATTTTTTTATCAAGATTGTCTAATAATGACTTATCATAAAGTTGGGAAATAATAGGAAGCCCTTGAGCAGAAACCCCGGTGTATAAAATGTTACTCTTTCCAGAAGTATCCGTTCGAGGCTCGACCTCTTCTTCTATTTCCTCATCATATTTGTCCCATAAATGGTCGGTAATCGGCTCAATGATTTCTTTAAAAATCTGTTTTTGAGACGCTTTTTTCAAGTTCGCCGGCGTTTTGTAAAGCTTTTTAATCTTTGATCGAAATTCATTGACCATTTTTCGTGCTTTCTCTGATAATGGAGAAAAATCGCCATCAATACAGAAAAAGAGGTTTTCATCTTTTTCGGTGATAACGTGCTTGATAGCCATGCTTTCTTTTCCGAAGTGAAAACCTTCAAATATAATACTGCTTAGATGCCATGTTCTTTTAGGATTTATACTGCTGATTAATTTTTCAATAAATAAGATAATCTCAAAAGAAGTATACTTGGATTCATTTGAAACATATAGAATCTCATCTTCATAGATGATACTAAATCCTGTTATCATAGAAAGCGTTCTAAAGGGTTTTAAATTAAATAAACAGAAAAATCTTCTTACAAGGTAAAATATTAAAACATTTTAATTCTTTTCTATTTTTATTATTAAGTTATTTCATCTCAATAACATGGAATTATTGGTTTAAACGATGAAGATATTAAAGTTACTAGAGAGAAAAAAAATCAAGCATGCTGCTCAATTGTTATACGATGCTGACCAAGCGATTGCATTAACGGGAGCTGGGGTGTCAACAGAGTCTGGAATTCCAGACTTTCGCGGTGAAGGAGGGATTTGGGAAAAATATAAGCCAAAGGTCTACGGGAATATCAAAAGTTTTCTCAAAGATCCGTCAAAATTCTGGGAAATGGCAGAAGAAATCGCACCCACTTTATTCGATGCGGAGCCTAACCCCGGTCATAAAGCATTAGCAGAACTTGAGAAGATGGAGATCTTGGACGGATTAATCACTCAAAATATTGACGGATTACATCAAAAAGCGGGGTCTGTTTTGGTTTATGAACTTCATGGAAACATAAACCGTTTTGCTTGTTTTGGTTGTAGAGCAAGTTATACCAAAAGTCAAGTAATGCGAAAATTAAAGAAAAAAAAACAGTACCCACCACGCTGTGATGTGTGCACATCTCCTTTAAAACCGTCAGTAGTTTTATTTGGAGAGAGTTTACCCACTTTCGAGATATACCAATCCCAAGCTTTGTCTGAAAAGGCAGATGTTATGCTTATTGCCGGATCATCTTTATCTGTCGCACCAGCATCCGATCTTCCCTTAAGAACGGTTGCAAGCGGAGGAAAACTAGTAATTGTAAATGAACGTAAAACTCCAATGGACGATAAAGCAGAAGTGGTAATTCACCATAAAACGGGAGTTATCTTACCTTTTATAGTCGAAGAAATTAAAAAATTGCAAGAACATGAGAAAGGGGAAAAACCTTAAGAATAGCAACTCGCAGTCCCAAAAGCAAAAGATATTATTCGGACTAATTTACCCGAATAAAATATCAGTGGGAATGTCTTCTTATTCTATCCGGTTACTTTATCATTTTCTCAACGAGTTTCCTTTCTTACAATGCGAACGAATCTTTTTACCTGATCATATCACATTTCCCGCCTCCCGGGATTATTCCCCATTGAAAAAGTTACATAGTCAAGAACATTCGATCTTTCCCCTAAAGTTTGATATACTCGGATTTTCCGTGCCGTATGAGAATGATTTTCGGAATATTCTCTGGTTTTTAGAAAAGCTGGAAATTCCCTTGGAACGGGAAAAACGACAACACATTAAAAATCAAACTGGAAAATCTTATCCACTCCTTATAGCTGGCGGGCCCGCCATCACATCAAATCCCCTCCCCCTTACTCAAATCATTGATATGTTTTTTATAGGAGATGCAGAACCGATCGCGAAGGATTTTTTCTCTTTGTTTGCAAAATACCGTGGACATGGCAATTATGAATTGTTTATCGAGCAAGTATCCAAACTACAAGGGATTTATATTTCCGAATTAAACAATCAGACCCAACGACAAGTACTTAAGGATTTAAATACATCGAAAGTCCCGCGCAGTCAAATTATTAAGAGCAGAAGGAGCAGCGGAACAATATTTGAGAAGAGCTTCTTATTGGAAGTGAATCGAGGGTGTCCATTTCGATGCAATTTCTGTATCTCTTCCTTCCATAATTATCCCTTTCGAAATAGAAGTCTTACACAAATTAAGCATATCATTGATAGCATAAAAGAAAATCCCCATATTGAGAAAATCAGTCTAATCGGATCTTGTGTCACTGGTCATCCGCACTTTCATGACATATGCCAGTATATTTTAGAGGCGGGAATGCAATTTAGTATTCCGTCGATACGAGTGGAACACTTGACTCAAGAATTAATCAGTTTGTTAGGACAAGCAAATGTAAAAACTGTGACTATCGCACCAGAGGCAGGCTCCGAGCGTTTAAGATTTAAGCTAGGAAAGAAGATTAAGGATGATCTCATATTTAGTACTTTAAAGCAAATTAAGAATTCTCAAATCCGGAATGTGAAATTTTATTTCTTGATCGGACTCCCAAATGAAAATTTGGAGGATGTCAGGAAAATCGTACAGTTTATAAAAGAGATAGATACATTTGGGTTTAAAAGGAATGCGCTGAGAGTTAGTATAAATCCTTTCGTCCCGAAATTAAATACACCTTTCCAATCCTATACAGATTGGTATTTAAGTAAAAATCTAAGCTCTTTTGTAGAGAAATATAGCATTCTGCAAGATGGACTAGAAAACCTTACGTCTGTGAAGACAAAATTCAGTAAAGCAAAAAAGATCATAAAACAAGCCCGTCTCCAAACGCTTTTCTCTTTGGGAGATAGACATGTCTCTCGGATTTTAACAAAATATTACACATATGGGGCAAATTTTGGTTCATTGCGGAGGGTTTTAAATGAGAACCAATTTTCTATCGATGAGTATCTTCTTAAAATAAAAAGCGGATATATTCCATGGAAGTTAGAATACCCGAATAATCCAAATTTATAGACAAAAGCAGAAAAGAAAAAAATATTTAAATGAAAAAAAGAATTTCTTGGGATTTCAAATAATTAGGATTTTTATTCGACTTTGTTAAAGAGATGTCTCTTTGCCCCACAGACCGGACATTTTTCAGGGAGATCTCCCTCATGGGTATATCCGCAGACGGGACAGACATACATTTCTTTTTCTTCTAAATCTTTCCCTCCTTGAACCGCTTCTAATGCACTTTTATATAATTTATGATGAACCTTTTCTACTTGATTTGCATAATCAAATGATCTTTCGGCTCTTTTATTTCCCTCCTCTTTCGCATCTTCGAGGAACTCGGGGTACATTTCAGAAAATTCATAATGCTCTCCTTCGATTGCGTCCTTAATATTTTCTTCTGTCGATTGTATTCCTTCCATTGCTCGAAAATGATTGTGAGCATGTACAGTTTCCGCGGCGGCAGCAGCTCGAAATACCTTCGCAACCTGTGTGAATCCGTCCTTTTCTGCTTTTTCTGCATATGCGAGATATTTCCGGTTTGCTTGTGATTCTCCGGCAAATGCTTCCTTTAGGTCTTTTTCTGTTTTTGACATATTAATAACACCTTTCTATTTTAATATATCTTATTTAAAGAAATATTTGAATTTGGTTTTTATAAATCATAAATTAGAAAGAAAATCAAATGAGTCATTATGAATATATTTATAACCTAATTATCTCAAGTTATTGCCTATGAGAACTTTAATAATTGATTAATATCTATTACTGTTTTCCTTAAACTACCACGCCATAAATGGCGTAGATTCGTAATTCATCGAAGATTGCTAACATAACATTAGTCTGACATCCTCTCCAAACGCATTCACCTTAGTCCCTACGGCAGAATCATTATTTTCTTCTAATTTATAATCATATCCTCGAATTCTCAGGGGTAATAGTATCAAAAAATTCCGATTTTTGCTCTTCCGGTAAATGCGGCCAAATGATATCAAAGATCTCACGGAGCAGTTCGTTGGTGTAGGTATCCAAGCGCTCCTTTTTCTGCGTAACTTCTTTCAAAACCTCAAGGGCAGGATTAATAATCTTTAAGATGGGCATATGCTCCGATTTTTTAAGAATGGTCAAGATCAATTGAAGAAAGTTTCTGACATCGGCATGGTCCACTTTCTTGGCCATTTTCCCGAGAATGGAATTCATATATTGGATATAGTCTGAATCGCAAAATTTTGGTTCAAAAAGAAGCATTAATTCCAGAAACGAAACCCCCATCTTGATATACCGCCTGCGTGCGGGATAAAAATAGGCGATTCGATATTTAAATTTTCGGAAAAATGGATAAAGTAAATCATAAATCTCTTGACTAACTAAGGAGGGATACTCCCGAAGAATCCGTTTAATCGACTCAAATACGGCGTAGAGCGTATCTTTTTTCTTCTTTTTTGCAACTTTTATTAACTTTTTCACCAAATTTTCGAGTTCTTGCATGGTAAACAGATCGGTTTCATACTCGCCGGAGGCTTTTGATTTCAAAATTATCTTTAATATCTCATAGACCCCCTCCTCAATAAAGAAATCCAACGGATTCTCAAGCACGGTCAAAAACTCCCGAAACACGCGTTTCTTGAGCTTATCGCTAAAATTATCCCAATGGTCAACAAAAATTTGCTCCGTCTTAAATACAATGCGAAAATCGCTCTCAGCTTGGAAATTTTCAAAATAGACCGGCAAAATCTGGTCTTGAATTAGCAAGGTTGTTTCAAGTAGAAAACTGGTTAAGGTATTGAGGATCTTCACTTCGTAGAATTTATCAGCATTTTCGAGTTCTTGAAAAATATCCTTGATGAGGGTTTGTTTTTTGTCTTTTTTGAACTTGGTGGCAAAAAACTGGATACTTTCAGCGTCAAACCCATTTGAAAACACCTCCTCAATGATCTCTGAAACAAACGCGCTCTTTTTAAGCTCGTTTGCTGCATAGAGATACTTCTCAAATAACTTCGCCAAGTCAGATTTCGTTTTCATTTTAATCGCATTTTTCTGTTTTAATACTTCCTTATTATAAAAAATGATCTCCTTCCATATTTAACTATTTACATTATTTATTTTTCAAAAAACCAATAGTAAATCCTATACGAAAAAAAAAATTAAAAAATTTAAACTTTTAAAAATTTAAATCAAGAATTGGAGTATTACAATTTAAGTTTTGGATCTCTCAAGACGAGCCTTTTCCTTTTCTTTTCCCTCTTGTATCCGCCTTTGCTGCCCAAACTTCATTAATAAGTCCATAAGATAGGTAAACAAAAAGGCAAACGGATAAAGAACAATCCATAAGAGAATCCCCAGATATTTGGTATTCGTTAACTTACGCTTTTTATTCAAAATCTGCGGAATACGGTAACTGATAAGCTTTTTCTCATTCCGTTCACTTACGATCCCCTTTCGATTAAATCCTTGCTGATACTCATTCTGTCTGAGGAAAGATCGGAAATCTCTATAGATCCAGATAAACCAGCCCGCTAAATAAGGCTTAGAATTTAAGGTTCGAATGGTGTAATCCAACACATATAATTGTTTCTCTTCGCTGAATCTCTTTTGAAGTTCCCAGCCGGGTCTATAACCATATTTTGCTCCTGCACCGAATTCGGTATAAAAAACGGGTTTTTGATTAAGAATGGGTGCCCGTATGACATCTAAGACTGTACTCACCATTTTTGGGCTTCCGTAATACCAGCCGAAATAAAGATTAATAGCCGCAATATCGGCATAGCGCTTCGTTAAATCGCAGATCATTTTATTAGATACATAAGTAACTATTCGGGTATCATCAAATCGTCTTACCCACTCCATTAGTCGTCTCATAAACCGCGCACATTCTAACCGTTCAATGGGAACTTCATTTCCCACGCTCCACCAAACTACACTCGGGTGATTAATGTCCCGTTTTATCAAACTCCGAGCCATCCTTGCGGCGGTCTTGAAAACTTCATTGCTTTTAAAATCACATGCCCAATATACCGGAATCTCTTCTAGAATTAATAACCCCAGCCTATCGGCAATTTCAATGAGTGATTCGTCGTGAGAATAATGTGCCGTACGCAAGGCATTAAATCCAATCTGTTTCATATTTCTTATGTCTTCTTCCCTCTTCTCATAGGGTATAGTCCGACCGTAAGGGACTTGTTCCTCGTGGAGGCTGACCCCTCTCATGTAGATTCTGCGCTTGTTCAAATACACGTAATTCCCCTGTACTTCAATTTCTCGGATACCAAAATGAGTCTCATAAATTACCGCGCCTGAGGTATTAAAGAATCGGAGATAGTAGAGATGAGGGGATCGCGGTGACCAAAGTTTAGGATTGGTTAAAGTAACCGAAAAATTACCTTGCTCGGAGATTTTTGAAAACCTCCCCTCAAAAAGAGTCATTTCTTTGTCGGTATCCAGAATCTGCCAAGTAAACGGAAGGCTTCCATGAATTGTAAAGCTTACATTGATTATTGCCTCGGTCTGCGTGTCCACTTTTGTTTTGACAACCACATCTTCCACTCGATTCTTATTTAAAGCTAATAGTTCCACATCACGATAAATCCCGCCGTAATTAAACCAATCAAACGAGAGGTCTGGTACTTGTCCGTGTTTACGGGTATTATCGGTCATCACCACAAGTAGATTATTTGATTCCTTGAGAGCAGAATTTATCTTGAAACGAAAGGGGACAAATCCTCCTTTATGCTCGCCAAGATACTGTCCATTTAACCATACTTTCGTGAGATAATTTGCCCCATTGAATTTGATAAAAAGATCAGTATCGTTGTCAATAGAGGTGGAAGGGGGGATATCAAGTGTTCGAAAGTGCCAAAAAGGACCCTCGTATAATTTAAATCCCTCCAATATATTAAAGCTTTTGGGAATATCAATGGAACCCATAGTATTCTCGAGATTTTTGATATTTTGAGGTAAATACCACTTCTCGTCCATCCCCTCTCCATCTTTATCGTCAAGATATTGCCATGTTCCATTTAAATTTAAGGTTTTCATTGTACTATTCGAAGTTCAAGAGTTAAGTTTTAGAATACTCTAAGTTAAATTATATTGGAAAATTTAAAAATTCTCCTTGACTTAAATGGAACTCTTGATGTTAGGGGGACCTAAAGAGATTTGCGTTTGGGAACCATTTATTCACGGTTTTGACTTTCATATCTCGTTTAAAGGAAGTTCAATGCTCTTAAGGGGGATAGATAAATTTTCCGTTTCTATCGGTTCTTAAGGGTAAATTTTGGGAAAAGAAAAATTGTTTTTAGATTCAATTTATTCATCATTCATGATGACTTTATCCCAAAGGTTTAAAAATAAGCTTAACTAATCAATACTTAAATTTAAAAAAAAATATTAATATTATTTTAAAAATATAAAGGAGGAATTGAAAATGGCTAAGAAAAAGGATGTAGATACCTTATTCGTCAAAAGTAAAGTTCGCGAGTATATCAAGCAAAAGGGTTGTAATACAAGTGGAGCTGTCTTGGATGGAGATTCTCTAAATAATGCTATTATTGAATTATTAGATAAAGCAATCGCGAGAACAAAAGCAAATAAGAGAAAAACAGTCCAAGAAAAAGATATCTAAGTTATGAATTAAACCAATCAATTAACAAGAAGTTAACTTAACCCAGAATTTTTTTTATTTTCTAATTTTTACTTTTCTTTTTTCACCTTCAAGATTCTAAAATAAATTACAAATTCAACTGAGTCTTCCTTTTTATATTCATTGACTAATAATTATAACATATACTACACACACAACCTCATTTGATTTAAGTATGGATAAAGATTTCAAACACAATCGCCTTATCAAACTCTTTTTAAAATTATAGAAATCTTTATTCATCCTATTTCCTTCTCTTTCTTTTTCCCATTATCAAAATAAGGTAAGGAATTTTAGAAGGAGAAAAAAAAGAATCTTATCATCTTATTTCTTCTTGTCAACTATAAAAAAATTAATAGAACGGACCGATGTTAACCTTTGTAGATTGTTCTTCAGTATTTTAACCCGCTCATAAGGACCTGAAACCGCAATAATTTCCAGACATTTATTAAATTGTAAATGGATATGCATTTTAGAAATAATGACATCTCCGAAATGATGTTGAATATCATTATTTAAAAGCATATCAGTTTGGTGCACATTTGCATAAAGAGGATGAGACGTAAACTCATGGAAATGTTCATGATCTTCTCCTTCTCCGTGGCTATGCGTATCAGTTTCTCCATTTTCGTGTGAGTGTTCCTCCTCGGTTGCTTTTTGCTCAGTTGTTGTATCTTTTTTTTGGGGTTCAATATGTTCATGGGTCATAATCATTGCAATACAGCCCACTACATCTCCAGAAGTAATATCGATATTTTCTTCTGACACCATATAAGCTTTCATTGCCTTTCTAATCGCGTCAGAACGAGATACATCTAAATTTTTTCGAAATTCTTCAAACTTGGTAAATAAATCTTGGGGCAAGGAAACCGTAAATCTCTTATATTCTTCATCACTCATAAGATCTTGCCTATTATTTTGTTATTTTAATATACAGAAATTTGATAGAAGATATGGAAGGTTATTTTCTCATAAAGATGGCTATGGGCACACTTGCTTCCCGCCATTGCGCGATTTTTCCAGAATATTCCAAATCCATTTTTGATCTGCCGTGATCGCCTAAAATAATCATCAAAGAATTTTTCCGTAATTGTTTATAATTGCTTAAAATCCACTTATCGGTTCTTTTTATTAATTTCTGGATCAAATCCTCGGGAGTTTGCCGTTTTAACCGCTGTTGTTGCTTGTGTAAATTCTCAAAATCCAAATAATGCATCCAAGACAGGTCAAAATTATTAATTGCCTTCGCAGATTCTACCCACGTGGACATGTCCGTGTTTTTTGCTATAGATTTAGTCCCCCCATCATAACGTTCAAGATCTTTCTCACGGGCAATAAACACAGACTTTTTTTCATGCTCGTTAAGAAACCGAAGGAGGTGAAAGCCGTTTGGATCTGTCTCAAACCCTCCGTACATGATTTGGTGGAACACCCCTAATGTATATGGATTTTTGGTTGATAATAACGCCATAATCTCGGAATTCGTGATCATGAATTTAGGCTTCATATAGGTCACTTCAAATAATCCAAAATTATCAACCATATTGATTACAATTCGATTAATCCCCTCATATTCTGCAACGATTCTATCAACAGGTTCGGGTATTTTATCCGTTGGGGGTTCCAAACCCAATAGTTTGATGAAAGTGGCTGGAAGCTGGTTTAAATAGCATTTGAAGTTTTCAAATTCACTCATATCTACTATCTCTTCAAAAATTTACATTTTAATTAAAAATTTTATTGCTTAATAATCTTTTATACTTCTTAGAAGAATATAGTAATACTTAAAATTAAGTATTTCTATAAATGTTCAGATATAAATAAAAAGATTAGAGAAGGTTATTATGATAAAGCTGTACATTGATGCAAAAAATTCGGGACTTTCAGGTGATATGTTCTTAGCAAGCCTCTTAAAATTAGTTGAGAAGTCCGAGGATATTTTATCTCAATTGACAAATTTGAAAGATATTTTACCCGGTGTTCAGAAATTGGAAATAAATCAGCAAACAGTTCCTCGTTCGGGCGTAAATGTGAATCAATTAAATATTAACATAAAGGAGGGTAAGGAGCACCGGAAGGTCGAAACGTTAAGAACTGCCTTAACCGAGTTTTTGGAGCAAACAAGTCTTTCGGAAGGCGCCAATAAATATGCCCGCTCGGTATTGGATACCTTGATTGAAGCAGAATTATCCGTGCATAAGGCGGTAAAGAAAAATATTCATTTACACGAATTGAGCTCAGTGGATACCTTATTAGATATTATGGGAGCCGCCATGGCACTTGATACACTCAAAATATTTTCGGAGGATTGTCAAGTTTATTGTAGTGAAATTCCTCTCGGTGGTGGAAAGATTGAAACAGCACACGGAACATTACCGATTCCCGCTCCAGCCACTGCAGAGATTCTTAAGAAATCCGAAATAGAAACAAGAGGTGGCCCCGTACAAAGTGAGCTCTTAACTCCCACGGGTGCCGCATTAATTGTAAACTTGAAACCAATCGTTGCATCATTTCTTCCGGCCATGAAAATACTCAATATCGGTTATGGATGTGGTCAAAAGACGTTTAAGGAATTTTTAAATACGGTTCGTGTCTTTTTAGGAACGAGTAAACGAAAGAGTTCAAAGTCAGAGTCCCATTCATTAAAGAAATATTCGCAGCCGATTACTATGCTAACCACAAACATTGATGATGTGCCAGGTGAATTAATCGGAGATGTTCTCTCAAGTTATCCAGAGGATAGGGTCTTAGATATCCAAGTTATCCCAAGTATGACTAAAAAAAATAGAACTGCCCATCAAATACAAGTATTGTGTGATCCAGTTGATCAATTTGAATTGATTGAATGGATGATAAATGAACTGGGAACTTTAGGCGTCCGATATGAGACCATCCAACGTATTTGCGTAGAGAGAAAAATAGACACTCTTGAGATTCCTTGGAAAGGAAAAAAGTTTAAAATTCGATGCAAAATCTCTTATATAGGTGAAGGGAAAGCCCAAAAAATTGTGAATGTTAAGCCGGAATACGATGATTTATACGAAATAAGCATTAAAACGAAAGAGCCGGTACGAAAAGTGAGGATTAAGATAATGGAACATATAAGTAAAAAGTTTTTTTAGGAAAAAGGATATCAAGATAAATAAAAGGAAAAGAAAGAAAGAAAGGATAAGAAAAAAAGAGCATTTACGAGTGAATGAATTTGTTCAGTAAATACTCATCTTCTAGCATTTTTTTTGAGAAATCCTTTATCCGTTCGATTTCATTTTGAATCTCTTCGGTTTTTTTGTGTTTTCCCAGTTCCTTAAAAATCTCGGCTGCGCTTTTTAAGCTTTTTATACTCTCCTCGTATCGCTCTAATAGTTCTAAATCCTCCCCCAAGAATAACAACTGGTTTGCTATCTCTAGCTTTTTACCCAATTTTCTCTGAATCTTTAACGATTTCCTATGGAAATCTAAACTATCCACATATTTTCCAAATTGGAGCTTAACCCTTCCCAAGAATCTTAGAACCACGGCTTGCACTTCAACGAGATTATGTCCTTCACAATATTGTAGTAATTCCTTCAAAAAGTTTATATATTTGCTTGGATCTTCTGATTTATCAATCTCTGATATTGATTTCTCAAAAAAATTAAGAGAGTTTGATAAATCACCGTTTTCAAAAGCAGTTTTTGATTTTTTAAAATAGGGATTTTGTATTGTAGCGACCATATCGGTCAACTCGCTTTTCTTTAATTTAGAATCAAATTATTTTTTAAAAATCTATAATAAAATATTACCAATTTACCTATATATATGTTAAGGAACTTTTAATTCAATTAAATATTTATTTAAGTAAAGGAAAAAAACGCTAAAATTATGGGGGCATTTTATTGGCAATTAATGCTGCTGAAGCTCCCGCACCAAATCCATTGTCGATATTTACAATAAGAAGTCCAGGACTGCAAGATTGAAGCATTGTCGTTAGAGCTCCTTTGCCTTTCTCGCCTAAACCGTAACCAGAGGAAACTGGCACACCAATCACGGGAACGTCTACCAATGCGGCAACAACACCGGGAAGGGTACCTTCCATACCAGCACAGACGATAATCACATGTACATTATCTTGGATCATTTGACTTAACGGTTTAAATATACGATGGATACCCGCTATGCCCACATCATAACTCTTAAAAATAGAACACCCCATAACCTTCAGAATGGTATAAGCCTCTTCTGCAACCGAAATATCCGAGCTTCCGGCTGTAATTAGTCCCACCCGCCCCTCCTTTTTGGGGAACTCATAGGATTTTTCCTTGATAAGCAGTATTTTCCCTAGTTCATTTTCTTCTATCTCTAAGTTTGAATTATCGGAAAAATTATCTAATATTAAATCTTTTTGTGGTTTAGAGTAACGCGAAACTACAGCGAAGCGATTATTGGTTAAGAATTTATCAATGATATCGATTAATAACTCCTTATCCTTTTTCTCAGCATATATGACTTCAGGAATACCAGTTCTGACTTTTCGAAAAATATCAAGTTGAGCGAGATTTCCCACATTCTCGATTAATTCTGCTTTAAGGAATTTAGTGGCATTATCTATATCCAACTCTCCGTTCAGTAATTTATTCAAGATTTCCCTAATCTCGCGCATTTTTATTTCCCAAATGGTTTTAAGATTTTTTTGGCTAAACGAATGAACGGGCGGATAAGATATTTTGCCGTGAATTTACCGTAAAAACTAGATGCCATATTGTAGGCGTAGCTTTCAATTCCAAAATAATCCATGGTCTGGGACTTCTCACCATTGAGCAAATCGGGTTTGTAAATATCTCCGTTTAAACTCGGTGGTCTTCCGTATGATTTGACATCATCCCACTCCGAAATGTCATAATCTAAGAATGTCCAATTTGTATTCCGATATTCTTCGTTTTTATTACTCAACCATGTCTCATCGGAAATGATCTCTTGCATCTCGCCATTTTTCAATTTAATTTGACCATAAATATTAATGGCTGGTTTATATCCTTCATAATTGTATGCCTCAACCGCTATCACATTTTTTCCTTTCTTGAGCTGTTTGGTTATATCGAATATTTTCACGCGTTTTAGAATCGGTAAAATAGATAGCGAGAATCGACTTAATCCCTCACCAACCAATTCCCCATTAATATAAATTAAACCTTGATTACAGCAAATCGCTTGAAGGACTCCCTTTTCAATTGAATCCTCAATCTCGATCCTCTTTTTAAGAAAACGGGGTTGAGGAGGGCAGGTTTTCTCTTTAGCCCAAATCCATTCTGAAGGCAAATAAGGATCTTGAAAATAGATTTTATCTTTTAGTTGGTTTATTTTTTCATCGTAACATTTTATAAGAAATTCAAACAGCTCTAAGTTCGCATCTAAACAAGGGCGCTTAGCACTTCTCGTCCAGAGAAGCTCATAGCGGACCATTAAATATCTCATTTTTTCTTGAACATATTTTAATCGCTCAAGCGCCTTGTCAATATCCTCATCTTTTATCAATTCTGGTTCTGCTAATAATTTGGAAACTTCTAATGAAATTTCTATCTTATCCTTTAGATATTTTGCCAATTCAGCTCCAAATTCGATATATTCGAAGTTTTCCTTTTCAAAAAGCACTTCAGATTCTAGTTCTGAATAGTTTTCTAACGTTTCTTCGGCTAAAGCGCCAAGTTCTTCATATCCCTTAAATGTTGGACTGTAATCCTTTTTCGGAAAAGGATGTTTGAAAAAGTAAGTATAGAAAAGAGGTTGAATGATTTTTCCCAAACGGTAAATTTCCTCTGATGAACTGGATAAAAGTGTGAACATTTTGGTAAATTTTTGAGTGGCTTCATCGGTGAACCCATAAAAAAGAAAACCAAATTTGTCTTTAAATTCGTTATAATTAAATTCTGGGGAATTCCAACTAACTCCTGCCGTTAAAACTGCCCCAAAAATTTCATTTTCCCGTAGCGAGTAATATCTTTGGTCTCCCCACGCGGATGTTAATACTCCCAGACATCCATTATTTCTGTTGGAATAGGCTTCTTTAGTTAAATTAATAATATTTTTACTAGCATTCTTATTATCGGGAAAATTTCTCTCCCAATTCAGCATTGAGGGGCTAACAATAACACGATGGTGAGCGTCAAGTAAATCCCGAACCTTGGGATATTTATCTTGGGGGGAATAATTCCAGTACATTAAGATCATATCTTTATTAAGATTTTCAAGGATATCATCATTGTTTCTGACAATATCATCGTACATAATAATATGTCGATTTCCATGGTCCGCTGCCAACTCATATAACTCATTATAATATTCAGTTACCACCCTCTCTTCTCCCTCCTTTTCCATCATCTCTTTTGAATGATATTTCCCTAAATCAAAAGTCTCATCCAAGCCCAGATGGAAATATTCTGTTGAGAAAATCTCACTTAACTTTCCCACATAATCTTCTAAAAAGTCAAAGATATCGGGATTCGAAACATTTAAACATTGGGCACCTGGAAATTCTCCAAGATCGCGATATTTTTCGTGCATTAAGATATTATCAACATGTCCTAAACACTCAAAAATAGGGACAAACTCCACATATCGCTGTTTGGCAAATTTATCGATCTCTCTTATCTCCTCGATACTTAGCGCCCCTCTGTCTTTGCCTATTTCGGGATGCTTCGGATGTGCAAACACGTCCTCAATGTAAATGAAATAGAAATTCATTTTATAATGGCTGAGAAGTTTAATATAGCGTTTTGCACTTTCCACGGAAATTATCTGTCCCCGGGAAATGTCGTCCGTGACTCCTCGTATTTTAAGATCAGGGGTATCTTTTATATAAATTTCTGGAAGGATTAATTGATCTCTCTCTTCTTTCTCTTGGTCCATGATATTTGAAGTGAGGAAAGCATTTTTTGCTAATTGAATTAGGGTCTGAACACCGTAAAATAGACCCCTTTCAAAGGTACTATAAATGCATATCTTATTTTCTTGTATCTCCAAATTATACGCCCCCAGCCCGTTCACGTCTAAGAGATCCCATACGTTCTTAGTTTCAAAAAATTCTAAATCCTCAGAATCCGGAGGTGATTCCTCTACCTTGATGCTACAAAATTCTCCCAATGCCTTATTTAAGTCATTTAAAATAAGGTCTTTATCTGTGACGCGAATGAAAGATATATTCACGTCAGCGGATAAGATATATGCATTTTGCTTTTTCGATTTCTTAAAATGTAATTCTTTCGGACGAGGAATCAGAATCGGTTTTTCTACATAAAATTCTTTCAGCTCGCGTAAATTATCTATTACTAAAGCTTTTAATTGATATTCCATTGTTCAATCAACTATTAAATAAATTAATTTTCTCTCATATTTGTTATTTATCTTATATGAAATATTATGAAATATTGAAATGAAATTCAACAAATTAGAGAAGATTATTAATAATAATTATGGATGATTATTATTTGATGTAACGTTTAATATAAAAAACAAACCAATTATAAAAAGTGAGAAATCAAGATGTTTGAGTATACATCCTATAAAGATGTGGATTTAGAAGGAAAAAAGGTTCTGATGAGAGTCGACATTAACTCGAACATTGATGTCGAGAATAATAAATTGCGGGGCTCGCCAAGGATTCAAGCAATTATTCCGTCCTTGGAAGAATTAGAGGATTCTGCTGTAGTGGTAATGGCACATCAGTCCAGACCTGGCCGTAAGGATTTTACGTCACTGGAAATGCATGCCAATAAAATTAAAGAATTGTTGGATCGTCCTGTAAAGTATGTGGACGATATTTTCGGGGATGAAGCTGTACACGCAATTGAAGATCTTCAAGCAGGAGAAGTCTTAGTATTGGATAACGTTCGGAAATGGGACAATGAATTGACCATTTTTGATGACTTTTCAAAAGCTCAAGAGACAGAAATGATCCAAACCTTGGCGCCTTTATTTGATTACTTTATTGCTGAGGCTTTTGGAGCCGCCCATCGAGCTCAGCCTTCCATTATTGGTTGGCCAACTCTGGTCGCGGGTCCAATTGTAGAGAGGGAACTTGAATATATGAGCAAAATTTTAGAGGATCCGCAAAGGCCGATGGCAATGCTCATTGGCGGAGCTAAAGCCATAGATAAATTTAAAGCAATGAAATATAATTTAGAAAACGATAGAATCGATTATGCCTTATGCGCGGGATTAACAGCGGTGCTCATCCTCGAAGGGATTGGAACAGACACCGGAGAACCTAATCGGGAAGCGATTAAAGAGGACCTAGAGGAGGGAGAAGATAACATTGAGCGAGTATATAATAAATATAAGGACAAAATTTTACTCCCGAAGGATTTGATTATTGAAGAGAATGGAGAGAGAAAAGCCATCGGTATGGATGAGTTAGGAGAATATGATGAGGTCACGGGAGATATCGGCGATAAGACTATGGATAGCTTCGAAGAAATCATGATGAAATGCAAAACCATCATTGCAAACGGGCCACCAGGCATCTTTGAGAAAAAGGTTTTTCGCAAGGGAACCTTCAAGATGGCTGAAGTTATGGGAAAAGCGACCAAGGAAAATGATGCTCTTTCTGTGATAGGAGGAGGAGAGATGGGCACTGCCGCAACTATGGGTGGTTATGACAATGACGTCTCCTTTATCTCCACGGGTGGCGGTGCGATGCTGGAAATCCTCTCAGGAAAAGATGTTCCCTTGGTTAAAGCATTACGAGAAAAACAACCAGAGTAATTAATTTAATCTATTCAATTTTTTTATTTCTTATTAGTTTTTTTAACCTAATTATTCATTATAAAAGGAAATATGAATCTTCCCTAAGCCTTGCAAGCTTTGTCCTCTTACAACCAATATTTTTTTGTAAGACTCATCCAGGAAGGTTAGTTCTTCTAGATTTTATCTCAATCGGGAACTGTCAATAACGCATAAAGTGCATAGCGGCAATTTTTCTTGGACGACCTTTATCTTAATTGTGGGAGATTGTACGGTTGATCAACCTCCATCATCATCAGTAGAATTATCAATTGTGTCATCATCTGAACTATCGGAATCTTCAGCCGAATCATTGAGATTTTCTATATCAACAAAAGAAAACATTAAGCCCATTCCCACAGAAAAGATGATTAAAGCCCCGATTATTATATACACTATTTTAAATTTTTCTTTTTTAACCTCTGCTTTTGACATCGAAATTTATGATTCTTCATCATTCTTTAATTTTTTAAAATTATATTATGATTACATGTAGAATTTCAATATATATAATTTTTTATCCCTCAATGAGGGTTATTTTTAGAAATTGAGGATGAGATGCCGATTTGAAAAAAGTCTTCCAAAATTGGGAAAAAATAGCGGTCCTATGAGCTGGGGGGGATTCGAACCCCCGATTTCCCGCACGTCAAGCGGGCATCATAACCACGCTAGATCACCAGCTCTATTTTGAAGAGAGTTAATAACTCAATATATAAGTATTATTGTTTTAAATTAACAATAATTATTAAAATTGATTGTTTATGGTATTTAAATCAATACTATTAAGATTTGCTAGATTCATCTCCCTTAAAAGGTTTTTGCGTTTGGTCTTTTGAGAATCGTACATTTTGAATCGCTTCTTAAGAATCTTTAAACATCCCCTTGGTGAGGCGGCGTCCTCGAGAGAATCTAAATAGGTATTGATCTCGTCCTTGATTTGATCCCCGATTCCCCTCTTGCCCGAGAATCGTCCTCACCTCTCGAAATGGCCGGTTTCTTTTCTTCAAGTCACTGATCAACCCCGCCAATTTAAATGTATTTTAGGCATAAAAACAAATTAAAATTATCGTTAATTAAGAATCATAACAAAAATATTTTTTAAATTAAAAAATGCCGATTAGAATACGTTGGGCGTCAAAGGAATATATTGGGATTGCCTTAATGTTGTTGGGAGGATGTGGTTTCATTCAGCTTTTCATAATCCTTTTATCACAATTCGTTCTAAATGTCCAAAACTACTTGGTAATAATCATAATTCCTATCGGGTCAATTTTTGCAATTTTTTTCGGATCGACGATAATCTATGAAAGTTTTGCCCAAGTGAAGAGAAGAAAGAATTTAAAAAACCAATTCCGGAAATCTAAGATAGAAAACAAAATAGTAAAAAGGATATTGAGATTTCCCGTTTCAAAACCTCTCTTTTTGACCTTAATTATCTTTACAGTCCTTTATTTTAGCAGCTTTTTTATTGTAAACGTATTTTTGAATAATCTCTTTTCCTTTATTGTCGGAGAGAATGTGGGCACTATTGGTTGTTTACTTATTGCCAATCTTTTGGAGAAAAATTACGCCCGGGTAAGACGATATTGATGTTCAAGGAACTATCACTTAGAACTATCACCGGGGTATGATGTTAATATTTAAATAGGTTTATGATGATATTTGATATAACTTTGGATAGTGAATTTAAAAAGCAAATAAATGGAGGTGTGTGAGTTTGTCAAAAATCAAGATTGTATGTCCAAGTTGTCATAAAAATGGATATATTGAGATAGAGGAAGACCTAGTTCATAAGAGTTCTCGGGGGGTGGCAGCCCTTAATATTGCAAAAAATCAGATTTGCCCGCACGCCTTCATTGTGTATATTGATCAAAATCTTACTGTGCGAGATTGTTTCCTAGCTGATTTTCAGATTGAACTGCCTGAGATTAGCGTAAAAAAGGATAAAGAGAAAAAAAATCTCTCTCATTTAGAGGATATTAAGGTTGACCTCATTAAAATGAATATTTCTGCTCTCTCCCTTACTTTCATGATTCGAGCTTGTTTACTCAATCATGATCTGGTGATTATCAATTCCCAAAAGTCTTTACATCCTCATTTAAGGAAATTTTTAAATTTTATCTTCAAAGACTCGTTCACCATTAATTTTGCAATTGAAACTGAAAAGAGCTTTAAGAAAAAGAAAAAACAATACAAAAAATTTCTAAGATTAGAAGAAGGTAAGGTCAAAAATGATAAGAAAGAGCAAATGCGGAAAAAAAAAATAAAAATTGAACGAAAAATTGTACAAAAGTTTCTGGGAGAAAACGATCCGACTTCAAGTCTCATAATTATGAAAAACGACATTAATAAACTCAAAACTTTATCAGAAAAAGTAAAGGAGATAATGGATACTCATAAAGGCAAAGAAAAATTGGGTAAAAAACATCTTATTGATAAACTAGCCAAAGGAGAGAATTCTCGGGAGAAGGTTGAGTATTCATATCTCGAACTCTTATTGGATATACTCAAATTTAATTACGATTATGATTTAAGTGTATTATCGGACTATTATTTCCCTGCTTTTGGTATATGAATATTTTAAAATGAAAAATGGAACATAAAATCAATAGAAGAAATAAGTTGTGTGTAGGTTATGCCAGAAATCGAGATTAGGTGCCCCACTTGTCAAAAAAAAGGAAAAGTGGAAGTGCCAGAAGTAGAAGGCGGAAAAGGATTAATGGCTGTTAATCTTGAAGAAGGTCGTATCTGTGAACATAATTTTATCGCGTATATTGATAAAAATCTGAATGTAAGAGATCGTTACGTGGCAGATTTTCAAATCCCGATAAAAGAAGAGGGTACGACTGCAGAATCAGGAAAGGAGAAAGTTTCTTTTGATGATTCCTTAGATCTTGATATTGTAAGCTATAATCTACCCGAAAAAACCATTACAAATATTCTCCGGGCGATATTTCTCAAGAAAAAGATATTATTTATATTCGACCAAAAACACCTTACATCTCATTTTGAATACTTTTTCAAACACATAACTCAAGAATCTTTCGAGTTCCATCTTAAATTTCTTACGAGCAAGGAGTATAAAAATAATAAAAAAGAATATGAGGATTATTTCATCCTCCGGAAAAAAGAGATTATAAAAGATGAGGATAAAATCATGGATCCAAAGCCACTAAAGGAGATCCAGGAATTTGTTAAAAAATTTTTTAAAGAGGAAGAACTAAGAAGCGGTCTGATAGTGCTAAAAAACGAAATCAGGAAATTTTATTTAATGAGCGAATACGTCAAAAAATATAGTCAAGAACAAAATAAGGACAAAATCAATTCAAAAATCTTAATGGATTCAATTTATGAACGATTTAATGTCAATATTACATTCACCTTCTTAAATCTACTCGTAGAAACAGTAGAAGAATATTTTGAATATGAACTCCCAGAAATCTCCGAAGTTTCAGACTTCCTTGGGTTTCTCTAAGGTTTACCCGTTTTTCTTGCCTTTCTTGCTTGTTTTTATGAAATTTAGAATCTCTCACGAAAGAAACCCATAACTTTTTCATGAAAGTAAAAAAAATTTTGAATGCGTCAGCCGGGATGTGTTCGAAAAGCCGAAATGACTTTTTCTTTGAACCCGAGTCACAAGCATGGCAAGCTCGTATACTACCAATCTACAATGAAGCGAAATGATTCACTTCTATACTACTGACGCATATAATGTAGAAAACAAATATCAAAAACTAATGATGTTAATAAGAATATTGGAAGAAATTAAAATTTAATCATTGAATAAAAAGATAAAGAGGTCATTTAATTTTTGAGATATTTTGCTTGATTTTGTGATTATTAATAAACGCTTCTACTTTCTCAAAATTATGGGGGATCCCTACTCTTACTCCCACTTCCATAGATTCTAAGGCAGCCATGGCAGATGCGACTTTTGAAGTTCTTTCCAAAGAATAATCCTTCAAGCAAGAGATTAAAATACCACTTAAGAAGGCATCTCCGGCGCCCGTCGTATCTTCAACAGGACCGTCATAAATTCCACTATTCACTGTCTTTTCACCGTCTGAAATAATAGATCCGTTCGATCCATCCGTAATGGATATAATCTCTGCACCTAAATCAAGGAATTTACGGATTATCTGCGAGGTATCTCGTTTTCCTGTAAATTCCACTGCCTCTTCCCTATTCAAAGAGATAACATCTGAATTGCTTATTAAAATCTTGGCCCATTTTAGATTATTCTTAATAATGGACATACTGGGAGCTGCAAAAACCTTTCCGTTATTATTCTTGGTAAGGGTCAAAGCTTTTTCGATTGCTTTACAGCCTTTTTCTGTGGTCAATGAAGTCCACGCAAAAGCCTTAATATTTTCAAATAATTCCTCTTTTACATCATCGGGGGTCAATAAGTTATTTGCTCCTTTATAGGCTAAAATACTTCTGTCCTTCCCCCATTCTGTTTTAAGAATCACCGAAAATGCCGTATTATCTTCCTCTGTTTGGAGGACATGATCTAAATTCACTCCACGTTTTTCCATGTCTTCCATACAAATATTTGCGCTGAAGTCTTTTCCTAAGATCCCAAGATAGGCGCTATTAATATCCATCATTGCACAATTACTGGCAATATTTGCTGCCGAGCCGCCTGGTACAAAGCGAACATTCTCAATATTTAATTTTTGACTGTATTCAATGGCTGTATATTTCTTCACAACATCTTCATCCAGCAACTCAAATCGAAGGATATCTTCTACTTTAATTATGCAATCCAGTGTACAACTGCCAATAGTAATTAAGTCCAACAAGTTTTTATTGGTTGAATTCATTTTTATTTTTTCCACTTCCTTAATTAATACTAAATATTATTTCTATTGTTCTATTTCGGTTGTTTGATCCCCTTTTCTTTCGACTGACTTCCCTATGGATATTGGGATAATAATTTTCTTCTAAATGTGAGAAAAAGAAATCTAAAACGAATTATACCTCATCGGATTTCAGTTTCTTTAATTCTTCTTCGAGGTCTTTGACCCGTTCATCCTCAATCATGGGACTGGGGAGGTTTCCACCTGCCTCAACTTCTATCTCGGTATCAAGTTCTTGCAAAAAATTATCCACTTTGGAATCATCTACAGACATTTCCATATTAACATCTTCCATACTCTCTGAGGCAACTTCTTGGGTCATCCCGATCTCTTCCATGTCCACCGTCAAATCGGTGAGAACATCTTGAATCTGTGGAATATTTAACTGATTTTTGACGGACGAGACAGACGCAGAAATGCTCTTAAATATTCCCGCAACATCCTTCACAGCAGTGGCTTGGTTGAGTTTAAATTGCAACCCCTCTAAATTCGAGCGAAACTTCTCTACAGAGCGAATTTGCGATTTTAATTGGAGATATCTTCTTGCATGAGTTTTCGCCCCTTGATTATCGCCTTCTTTTCGAAATTGGGCCGCTTTTTTCCGCTCGCGGCTTGCTGTTTGTTCTAATTTTCTCACTTGTCGCAATAAGCGTTTATTGTAAATCCGAAGCTTAATAGTAGCTGATTTTATATCGTCTTTTCCATTTCCTTCGCCTTTAAGCCACTTACTCGCCTTTTCTGAGAAATCTTTCAAGAAACCCATTACAATAATTCCTATAAGGTCACATTTTTGATATATTTCTATATAATATATTAAATTACTTTTTAATATATTTTTGGAGTCCATTTTTTATCTGAAAGAAGATAAATATTCCACAGAGATTTATTGAATTTCTTCTAATAGATCTCCATATTTTTCAAGGTGCCTTCTTTTATCTGCCTCGTTGAGGGCATTGATATACTTTGGATCCACTCTATAGTCATTATATCTACCTTCTGGCGGGTCCTTAAGAAATTTTTCTGATAATTCATCTTTACTTAATAACAGCATCAATAATAAATAGACAACGGAGGCAATATAGAAAGGATTAAGGGTAACGGAAGAAAATCCATTCAGAGAGTAGAGGATCTGGAGGATTTGAATAATTCTAGCAGAGATTATGACCGCAGCATCTCCCAAGATATTAAACATGGATTCCTGATAGCGAGCAACCCAATACAACCCGTGGTAACCATCAGTTTCCTCACAGAACAGGTTAACGAAAGGGACATATTCATCTTTCCATGGAATTTTAGTCCACATAATCCCATCACCGCTTGCAATCGTGTCAAAAAGAAAGTGACCTAAATAAATTCATATGCAAGGAATACAATTGCCATCCGATTCACCTATATCATACTTAAGATAGTATGAAATATATTATTTATTGTTTTATTAGAAAAGGAGTAGATGAATACACATTTGGAGTGTCCAAAGATATGGCTTAGAGATGCGTTACCGAAAACAGAATATCTTTTTATGAATAGAAAGAGCACATTTTAAGGTATTATATTCTTCTTTCTTATTCATTTTTTATCCGATCTAATTTTTCTTCAAGTTCTTTAACCTTATCAGAACTTGTCTCAGTACTGGGTAACTCTCGTCCTGTTTCGACTTGTATCTCAGTATCTAATTCCTCCAAAAGTTCATCCACGTTTTCTTTCTTCACCTCGTCCTCGACGTTCAAATCTGCCAAGCTTTCAGAGGCAACATCTTGAGTTACACTAATCTCTTCCATATCAACGTTTAAATCCGACATTAGATTTTGCATCATCGGGACACTTAGTTGTTGTTTTATTGAGGAAACAGAACTTGCTATCCCCTTTAAGACGCCAGACACATCACTCATATTCCGAGCTTGCTCGAGTTTAAATTGAAGCCCTTCCAAATTAGAGCGAAAATTCTCAAGACCACGAACTTGCTGTTTTATTTGCAAATAACGCCCAGCATGAGTTTTAGACGCCTTTATATCTCCTTCCATTCGGTATTTTTTAGCGCGTTCTCGTTCTCGGTCGGCTGTTTTTTCTAATTTTCGTATTTGTCTTACCAATCGTTTATTAAACATCCGAAGTTCTACGATGGTCCTATATAATCCCTTTTTATCACTTTTCTCTCCCCTTAACCACTTAGAGGAGCGGTCAGATAAATCACTAATAAATCCCAACTTTATCTCACGAGTTTTGAAATTTTTTTAATTATACTAATTTAAACCACAGATAGCACTACTTCTGACCAACATAATCTTTAGAATGCGCTGTTGTTGTTTACTTGGTTTCAATTCTAAAGTATTAGTCCGAATCATACACAATATATAATGTTTTCGTTATTTAAATCTTTTGGTTAATGCGGTTCTTTGGGTAAAATTAGGACAAAATTCATCCTCACCCTAAAGAACGGGGTATTCTTTTGCCTTTAAGGATAAAACTTATATTAGGTTTCAATCACTATAAATATAAAACATAACTGAAGAAATTTTTAAATACAGAGATTAAGTAGATTTGTATGTCTAATTCAAAATTATTCAGATATGCCACGGAGGAAGCAAAACAAGCTGTGTCGTTGGACAAGGCTGGAAAATATAACGAGGCATATAACAAATATATGCGAGCCGCAGAAATTCTTCTAAAGTTTATGAAATTTAATAAAAATGAGGTAATGCGGCAAAAGTGTGACCAAATGATGCAAGACTACATGAAGCGTGCAAAAGAGTTAAAAGCTAAGCTTTCGGGAATGGAGAGACGGAAAAGTCGACGAAGAGGAAAAACTGTTGTGAAATCTAAAAGTAAAAAAAACTTGGATGAGGAAGATTACGGCGAAGAGGAAGAAGAAATGAGTGAGGAAGAACGAGAGCTCAGGAACTCAATCGCGGGAACAATTCTAACAGAATCTCCTGATGTTGAGTGGTCCGATATCGCCGGATTAGACACTTGTAAACAAGCATTGCGTGAAGCTATCGTATTACCTATGATTAAACCCGACCTCTTTAGAGGTGCTCGAAAACCTTGGTCTGGAATCTTATTATACGGTCCCCCAGGATGTGGAAAAACATTGCTAGCAAAAGCTGCAGCAGGTGAAGTAGAATCTACATTTTTTAATGTTAGTTCAGCAGATCTGTTAAGTAAATGGCTGGGAGAA
The DNA here is from genome assembly GCA_046483985.1 of Promethearchaeia archaeon. GTDB lineage: Archaea > Asgardarchaeota > Lokiarchaeia > Sigyniarchaeales > SOKP01 > JAWOCD01. The sequence continues at coordinate 19,279 of JAWOCD010000052.1, read as the reverse complement.
AGTGAAAAATTAATTAGTTCCTTATTTCGATTGGCGCGATTGAAAGCACCTAGTCTAATCTTCATAGATGAAATTGACAGTGTTGCCACCAAACGAGGGTCCGGAAATGAAAGCTCCGGAGAAAGAAGAGTCAAAACTCAATTACTGAGCGAGATTCAAGGACTAAAAACGAAAAACAATGACCTCCTCTTGGTTCTCGGCGCTACAAATCGTCCATGGGATATTGATAACGCCATGTTAAGTCGATTTGAAAAAAAGGTGCATGTTCCCTTGCCAGATAAAGAAGCACGAAAAGGGATTTTTAGAATCCATACTGCGGGAATTGAGTCCGATTTAGAGGAAGAGGATTTTGCTGAACTCGCTGTTCGGACAGAAGGGTATTCCGGGCGAGATATCGCCAATATATGTCGAGAAGTGATTATGATTCCCGTACGTGAATTAGATATGAAAGGTTTATTAGAGCATAGAGATCAAGAAGTTAAAGTACGTCCAATTAAATTGGATGACTTTTTGAAAACCCTAAAAAAAGTAAAGCCAATGACCACTGGCAAAGATTTAGAACGCTTCACAAAATGGTCGGAAGAGTATGGAGAATCCGTATAAAAAGTTCGAAATCAATAAATTAACTCTTGTGATTTAAAGCATGGAAAGAAGAGAAAGACCTAAAGAAGCAGAGAAACAAAACAAAGAGAAAAAAAAAGTTAAAGACAAGGAACTTCAAGAATATCTTAAAGAATTAAAACGATTAAAGAAATTAAAAAAGCAGAAATTAATTGAACAGGAAAAGGCTCGAATCAAAGAGGAACTGAAAGAACAGCAAAGAGAAACTAATAGTACGGAGACTATCGAAAAAAAGACGAAAGGCGATATTGAAACATTTGCCAGTAACCTTGACAAGAAATTAGAAGAAATTGAACTCGATTTTCAAGAAAATCTGGAAAAAGATCAGTTGAGACAATTACTCAAACAACACGAAGTATTAAAATCCCAACTTCTGCAAGAAAGAATTGCTGACCCTTATGAAAAACTCATAGAAGAGTATCCATGGTTGGAAGAAAGGCGATATGAGTTTATGTATTTTATCCCCGATGAGGAGAAAGATATGGAATCGTGGAAAACAGAATGGAGTAAAATCTTATTTGACTACGCAAAATTCGCGATTATGCATATTCTATACCTCAAGGAAGTAAGTGCAGAGAAACCTTTTTCAAAATTTAAAAAAAGAGTGAAGGCGCTCACTCTTATTGGTGAGAAACTTATTGAACAAGACTTGGCAAGATGGGTCGGTAAGAAACAAAATCTAAAATTACGAGTATATTGGAAAGATCTTGAAGCATGGGCAGATGAGATTTATTCATGGTGCATAGAAAACGGTAAACTCGAACCTGTAATGGTTTATGAGATTCGAGAAGCTGATACTCAATTTAGTAATTTACCACGAGAAGACCTCAAAAAAGTCTATAAGATCTTATCCCAACAAAATCGTGGAAAGATAATCGAATTAGAAAATGAAAAGCTTGCGTTAAAAATTATCCCGTGAACTTTTTTCTTTTTAAATATAATATTTTAAAGAAAAAGCCATAGAAAGAAAAAATAAACCTTTAAAGCCCTGGGAAATACCATTCCTTTCCTTTAAGTAGAGATTCTGTCCTTTTAGCTGTTCCGCTCTTTTCTAAACTTTCTAATGCCCTGAGAGATCTATCTTGAGTCCAGTCTAATTTCAAACTAACTTCTTCGAGAGTCACATAGCCTTTTTCTTTTGCGAGGTCAAGTACTTTTTGCTGATCTTTCGTGTATTGGATCGGAAAGAAAAGTATCATTACCGTTCCTGACTCAAGTTTGCGAATATCTTCAATCACATTTTGTTTTTTTAACTTCCCCATGGCTTTAGCTACATCCTTAAGGTCGATATTTCCTTTAAGTTCTCCCGTATTTACCAGTTCAAATACTTCTGATAAGGGAAAAAATCCGCCCGTTTCTTCCTTTTGCATTAGCACACGTTGATAAGCAAGCATTCCTAATTTCTCATGATCTGCCCGGTTAAAGGTTTTTAAAATGTCTTCTTCCTCAATTTGCTCAGTAATGATTTTAGATGATGGAATATCAAATTCTTCTTGAATATCCTTTACTTGTGCCTTCGCTTCATCACTTAACGCTAAAATTACCCCATGTTCTTTGGCAATTTCTCTTAATTTTTCTTTTGTAAAATTTTTCACAGACGCTTTTGCTTTTATTTCTTTTAATTCCAGCTCGGCTCCTTTCTTTTTCATGGCTTCTTTAAAGTCAATATCGTCTTTAATCTTACGGATTCCCATTCAATTTCCCCACGATCCTAATAATTTTTTATTTTGAAATGTTATAATTAATTAAATAAATATCTCAATTATTCTAGTAATCCTTATATTATTTATTTTTAATTGCTGAAAAATCGAGGATATTTTCCTATACAAAATACATTTTGATAAAAATGGTTAGAGAGCAATTTCAAGAATTAAGGAACATCGAAAAAAAGATATTAAACTCGGATTTGAATAGGCTCTCTTTAGACATTGAGAAAATCTCAAGAAAAACAAATCTTATTTTTACAATCAAATTTCCCGATAAAAACCAAAAAGAACAATATCCAGAAATTCATCTGCTCCTTGAAGTAGTGAATGCGTTGGTTAGACAGATCCCCAATGAACTAACTCCTTTTTCCGCGGGAATAAATTTCGGATTTATTAAAAAGGGAGAATTTAGGTTGAGTATAGAGGGAATGGATTTTTTATATCGCCAGAAACTAATTACCACTCCACATCAATTAATAACAAACTCTGAAGGGGAAAAGGCAGTTTTATATGGAAATGAAATACGGAAATATATGGTGGAGACCCATCCAATATCCTATAAAAAGAATCATATTTTAGCTGTTCTGAACAGACAAAAAGAAGTTATTGCGATTGCAAAGCCAATAGTTAATTTTAACGAATGGAATTTATTGGAAAATAAAAAAATAGTTGCTTATAATCTAATCGATAAAGGATATTACTTACGTTCAGCTCAGTAATGTTAATCCTTTTTTAGTAAACAGAAGAAGAAGCCAATAGAATCATGAATATGCGGAAAGATTCTTTGTGCATATTGCAAACTATTATCTAATGTCTTTCCAAATACTTTTGTAAATCCCGGAACACCAAATCCCTCTCCGGGTTTCATAACCTTAATATTTCGATTCTTTTTAAGAATAGAATTAATTACAAATTCATTCTCTTCGGGAGCAATAGAACATGTACTATATACTAGCTCGCCTCCTTCCTTTAATTCGTCTATGGCTGTCTGGAGCAATTTCTTCTGAATGTTGGCCATCTTCTCAATGTCCTCTTCCGTTCTACTCGTCTTTCTGCTGGGGTCTTGTCGGATCAAGCCCTCCCCTGTACATGGAGCATCCAATAAGATCTTATCTGCTTTTATATTTAACCGATCCAATTCCATAGCGTCCATATGAAAGGTAAGAACATTTTGTACCCCTAACCGCTTTAAATTCGAGTCTAAAGCCCTTAAGCGTTCGGAATTCTTCTCGATTAGTATAAGTTTCCCTTTATTTCCCATGATCTGGGCTAATTGAGTGGCTTTACTCCCTGGGGCCGCACACGTATCTATTACAAGATCTTTTGGTTTAGGATCCAAGATTATTGGCGGGATCATAGACGCCGCACTCTGTATGTAAAAATATCCTTGCAAGAACTCATGCAGAGACCCTAAATTATGAGGCTCATTTAGCACTTTAATTCCGTAGGGGATTATATTTATCGGTCGTAATTGAAATCCCTTTTTTTCGAGTCTCCTTTGCAATTGTTTTACTGGAATTTTTAAAGTATTTACTCGAATGACAGGAATAAGGGGGCGGTCATTCCATTCCAGCATTTCCCGTGTTTGTTCGTATCCGAGCATTTTTAGATATCGAGCCACCATATAATCCCGATATCCATATTTTTCGGCGAGTTTATGTGCATCTCCCATATCCGTCATATAAGATCCCTCAGAAATTATGCTTTGATATTGATCAGAAATACTTTAGTTGTTAATATTTTTTGATTTCTTTAATAAAATATGTTTTATTATTTTTGATATTAGTTATAATTTTTAAAATTAAGAAGGACTGAAGATGATTGAGGTAGAAATCAAAGTACGAATCACTGAGCCAGAAAAAATAAGACAAAAATTTGAGCAACTAGAAGGAAAGTATATGTTGTCATTAGAACATGAAGACACATACTATAATATGCCAGAAAGATTACGAGATTTTAGAAAAACGGATGAGGCCTTAAGAATCAGAAAATCTACAGAATTTCAAAAAGAGGATAAGCAAAAGGGGGAAATTACTAATTTTTACTTAACATATAAAGGAAAAAAATTGGATAAAGTGTCAAAAACAAGAGAAGAACTTGAAACAAAAGTGAAAGATGGTAAAAAGCTAAAACAGATTTTAGATCTGCTCACATTTCGTGAAATCTTTACAGTTAAAAAAGAGCGAGAATTATACAAAATTCCATTTGACGGAAAGCAGATCGAGGCATTAATTGATTATCTTCCCATTCTTCAAGAACATTTTATCGAAGTTGAAATTAGAGCGAAAGATGAGGGACAAATAAAAAGTGCCCGCGAGATCCTTTTCAGATTTTTAAAAAAAATCGGGATAACCAAAGAAGAATCAATTCGTAAATCATACTTGGAACTAATTGCGGAAGAATTTAAGAAAAAATCAAAAAGGAATAGGAATAAGAATAAGAAGTAGAGAGATTATTTAATATCTTGCCTCACGACTTCATGGTGGCAAACAGAAATAGAGTTATTTGAAGGCGCAATTAATTTTAATCCCTTATTCACTTTAACGTAGGAAGCCAATATAACCAAATTCCTTCCATTCCCTCTTAATATTGTATTATCGTTGATTTCGCACCCATCCGAAACTATTGCATTTTCAATTTTGACGTTATTTGTAATATAACTTTCACTATAAATAATTGCGTCTTTAATCTCTGTATTTGCTCCAATATATACATTATCTCCAATTACTACATTAGGGCCTATTTTGCAATTATTCCGTATGGTGACATTATCTCCAATACTACTCGGGGGGAAGATTTCTGCCCTTCCTTCAATCTCCAACCCTCCTCCAATCAAATTTTTGGTTCTTTCTGCCCTCTCATTAAGTAAAGATTTAAGGAGCAAAATATTTCCTTGAAGCAATTCAAAGGGCTTTCCAATGTCCTTCCAAATTCCTGAAATCGGATAATGATAGATTTTTTTTTCCTCAGCAATGACTGGAAAGACATCTTTTTCAATTGAAACCTTCCGATTGGGGTCAATATAAGAAAAGATTTCCGGTTCAAGCATATAAACCCCGGCGTTTATAGGCATCGGGACGATTTTTCCTGCCGGAGGTTGATATTCCTTTTTCTCTAAAAACTTTTCTATTTGTTGAGTCCCCTCATCAATAATAAGTACCCCATATCGTGAGGGGTCGTCCACCATTTGACTGGCAATGGTCCCAATACCGCCATATTCCAGATGGTTCTGATACATCTCCTTAAAATCAAAGTTCAAGATAACATCCCCATTCAGCATAAAAAAGTTATCATCTTTTAAATAATCCTCTGCCAATTTTATCGCTCCTGCGGTTCCCTTGGGAGTTTCTTCCTTTGTATAATGAATCTTCAACCCCAATCTCTCTCCATCTCCAAAATATTGTTTGAGCTCTTCTGCCATGACACTTACAGCTAATACGATATCCTCTACTCCTGCCTCCTTTAACAATAACATCTGACGTTCTATGACAGGCTTATTTACTACAGGGATAAGAGTTTTGGGGGTGGTACAAGTTAATGGACGTAATCTGGTACCCCATCCACCTGATAGTATAATTCCTTTTACCATTTTCTCAAATTTCCCTCGTAATTTTATGCGAATAATAGAATTTTCCCGGCTCAATATTCCGGTGTTGTGCGATTTTGTACAATAAAATTTGAATTGGAAAAATTTCCATGATTGGTGCTAAAAACGGATTGGAAATCTTATGGGTAAATGTCTGTAACTTCGTAGGAAAGTTAGCTTCTAATTTATCAGAGAAGTTTGTTGATTTTTGGTTAGTAATATGTAAGATTTTGTTACAATTCATTTTCATAAAAAGTTTATTAATAAAAAGATTATTTACTTTAAAACTATTTTCATCCCTTGATAAAAATACTAAATTTGAATTATTGTTGAGACATTCAATGCATCCATGATTAAAGGTTGAAACGGGATTGGCCTCGGATTTAATTTTAGCTATCTCCTTAGCATTTAAAGCTGCTTGATATGCAGTTGCCAAGGATGGTCCACGTGCAAGAAAATGTAAATCCGAATGGGTGAAATTATTATCTTCCAAAAAATTAAGAATAGGTTTCGGAACAGTGTGAGGGGTTTTAAATCTGCTAAAGAATTTTTCGGTTTTTTCACATACATTTTTTATCTGGAGAGAAATATCCCGTTCAGATTTCGAGTGAACCCTTGATTGGTTTTTTCCTAAGGCGTTTATTTGTTTTATCATCTCAGCAAGAAAAATTAAGACTAAAAGCGATGAACTATAAGTCTTAGAGGTAACGGTTTCTTCGTTTCCAGCTTGCGTAAAGAGCGTTAATTCTGTGGAATTATCCAAAGTGCTATTAGGAGTATTAGTAACACCTATTAAAAACGGAGTATTATGAAGTTGACGCAGCTTGTCCAATAAACCTATGATCTCTCCAGATTCTCCCGATTGGGAGGTTAACACTATCACAGAATTATTGAAATAAGATTGAGAATGCGCGGGAAACGAATAAAATAAAAACTCTCCTGCTTCACGCATATCTGCATGGACTCCCCTTTGGTTTAAGTAATAATACGGAAGATAATTGGCAAAAAAACTAGATCCTATACCCGTAAAGATAAAATCGTTCAAATTTAACTTATGCATTTGGGTTTTAATTAACTCAACAAAATGTCTTTTCCTTTCTTTCAAATATTGATAAGTCCTATTAAGAGCTTGCGGCTGCGATATAATTTCGGACCAGAACTTACTCATAATAATTTTAAAACATTAAAATTAATAATAATAATTAATTTGATAAACTTAGATTTTATAAAACAAATACTATCGAGATAATTATGGCTTGTAAACATGGTTTAGATGCTTCGAGTTGCCCAATATGTCGTCTTGAATATTCTATCACACCAAAGCAATTTTCAGAAATGTATAAATCTACGATAAATCTGAGGCCGCAAGGGCAACGCTTGAAGAAACATCTTGAGAGAAAAAGAGAGATTAAAAAACGTGTAAAATCCTCTTCAAATTATAAGCGAGTGAATCTTATGAATCTCCGACCAGATTCCCCCTTTATAAATGGGTTACCCGATTTTCGAACCCAAGCCTTTAAGGAGAGATTAGAGGATATAGAACTTGGGAATATAGATAAATTCGGACTGACAAAAAAGGTCAAGATAACCTCTTCCGAACTAAATCCCGAGAAAACTCGAAAAGAGTAATAAAAGATCCTTCCCTAATTATTCTATTATTCTTATTATTCTATCCATACTGCCAAAATTATTTTTTGCTTTGGTCATATTACATGTGAAAATTTAATTTTGATCAATTCTTACAATCTTATTATCTAATTAAGCATATGGGAGGCTAATTAATATGACTAAAATAAAATGGATATCTCATGCGTGTTTTAAAATGAAAACTGACGAGGAAACGGTAATTTATTTGGATCCTTATGAGATCCCAGAGAGCGGAGAAAAAGCAGATATTATCGTTTCAAGCCACTCGCATTATGATCATTTTGATGTGGACGCAATAAAAAATGTGATACAAGATACTACTAAGGTAATTGGTCCGAAATCAATGTCCAATAAGTTGAAACAGTTTGGTGGCAAAGGGTTAGATTTAGGGGAAAAAATAGAAATTAAAGAACTTTTAATCAAATTAGTCCCAGCTTATACAATTGAAAAGAGCACACACCCTAAAGAAAACGAATGGGCAGGAATAATTATTAAAATAGGGGAAAACAAGATTTATCATGCCGGAGATACCGAGAGGATTCCCGAAATGGAGGACCTAAAAGGAGAAAAGATAGATGTTGCGTTATTACCTTGCGGTGGAAACTATACTATGGATATGAAAGAAGCAAGTGAAGCGGCGATTGACATAGTCCCCAAAATCGTAGTTCCCATGCATAATTGGGATAAAGATATGAATCAAATGAAAGATATTTTGGCAAAAAAAAATCCGGAGATTCAAGTTAAGATCTTGAGTCAAAATAAAGGATTTATAATCTAAATTGATAATTATTATATTTAAGTAAAGAAAACAATAAACTATACAGATAATTTGTAATGAAAATTTTTAAACTAATAATTTGATTGATTAATATGGAAATCGATAAAGAATGGAAAAAAGATACGTCAGTCGCCTATATTTCAATGGAAATAGCATTGGAATCGAATATACCCACTTATAGCGGAGGGCTTGGAGTTCTTTCGGGAGATACCGTACGATCTGCTGCAGATTTGGAGATTCCAATGGTCGCAGTCTGTTTATGTTATAGTTCGGGTTATTTTTATCAGCTTTTTAATGAAAAGGGAGAGCAAAAAGAGAAAGAGCTTCAATGGAACTTTTATTATGAATTTGAAAAAGTTGGAAAACCAATCACTGTTAAGATTGAAAATAAAGAAGTTAAGGTTTCAGCGTGGTTATATAAGGTTATCGGTCAATCTGGACATATTCTCCCCGTTTACCTATTAACGACTGATGTGGAAGGAAATGAACATTGGATGAAAAAAATGACGGGTTCTCTCTATGATTCTACTTCCACTTGGAATCGAATAGTTCAGGAGCAGATTTTAGGAATTGGAGGAGTAAAATTATTGGATAACTTAGGGTATCATAACATTAAGACCTACCATCTTAATGAAGGACATGGGGCTTTTGCAGCACTGGAATTAAGAAAGAGGTTCAATAAGGATGAAGATAAAGTAAGAGAAAAAGTTGTGTTTACCCAACATACGCCAGTTCCAGCGGGTCATGATACGTTTAAATATGAACTGGCAGAAAAGGTTTTCCAAGACCGGCTCCCAGATAATATAAAGGAGTTAGCAGGTAAAGACGAATTAAATATGACTAAGTTAGCCCTGAGTCTCTGCAGATACAGTAATGCCGTATCAAAAAAACATGGGAAAACAGCTCAAGAAATGTTTCCCGAGTATGATATTGATTATATTACGAATGGAGTTCATTTACCATTCTGGGTAAGCGAATCAATGGAGGATATATTTGACAAACAATGGCCAAATTGGAAGGCAAATCCAAAAATGCTGCAAAATGCCATAGAATTGGATGATTTAGATTTATTTGATGCTCATATAGAAAATAAATTTAAGTTAATCTCTTACCAGAAAGGACATTCTTGGAATCTTTTAGATGAAGAATTAATAACAATTGGTTTTGCACGTCGATTTGCCACCTATAAACGGGCAATATTGCCCTTCCGTGATATAGATAGATTAGGTAAAATCTGTGAGGATCAAGTACAATTTATTTTTGCTGGTAAAGCCCATCCAAAAGACCAAGACGGAAAGGATTACATTAAGCGCATTTTTGAAGCTGGTGAATATTTAATGGATAATTATGGTGTAAAGGTCGTATTAATGGAAAATTACAACATGGACTTAGCACATTTACTCACTAGCGGTTGTGATGTGTGGCTTAATTGTCCCGCTCGGTATAGAGAAGCATCAGGAACGTCTGGAATGAAGGCAGCACTCAACGGAGTGTTAAATTTCAGCGTTTTAGATGGATGGTGGTTAGAGGGTTTTAAAATGGCGGGAGGCGAGCCCGAAGGCGGAGAATGTGATGCGGGGTGGAGTATTGGTCCCGATGATTCCTTTCCTGAAGCAGCAGAAAACGACTGGGACAAAGACGCAAATTACCTTTATGATGTACTAGAAAATCAAATTATTCCGTGTTATCAGAACCAACCGAATTGGCTTTTTAAGCAAAAGCATTCTATTGCGTTAGCTGCCTACTTCAATACACACCGGATGGTGAAGGAATATGCAGAAAAAGCTTATGGCTTGAAAAGGCAAAAACCGTGGAAATTTGAATCACCAGACATCAAAGTATAAAGCACAATAGAGGATTATTCTTCCTTCAACTCTCTTAACTTTTTTCTGTTTGTTTGAGCTCGTTTTTTAAATCTTCTATTCTTCTAATATTACTATCACTCATAATTCTCATCCTAATGAGTTTAATTCAATTATGAGAGCATTCAAAATAAAAATATAAGGAGCATCTTAGCAGAAACTTCAATAATATTTAAATGAGAAATGGACTACATAGACTCTATTTGTGGAATTTTATTATGATATTAATAAACTTAGGTATCTTAGATTTTAATAATATCCAAATCTAAATCAATAAATAAAGGAATTGATATGTGATTTCCCAAAATTATGACAACCAAGGAACTAAAAGATCTCATTGAAGATCTTGAGATTTTATTTCCCAAGGAAAAGCTCAAGCTTTCTGAAATTGCCAATTTAACTTCACATCTTAAAAATAATGGATTAATTAGATATCTAGACGATTTATCAACGGGATCTTTACCAGAATCGGCCTTAAGGGAAGATTTATTTGCCGGAGACTGTGTGATGGCAAAATTTTTTTTTGGAAGTATGAGCCCAGAAGTGAGCATTTCAGGAGGGTTAATAGATTACAAAATTCAAATAGATTATAATTCCGTCTTGCTTGAAGTAAAACCGCTCTTTGTACCAAAAAAGAACAAGAAAGGTAAAATTGAGTATCTCAAGCAAGAAAAATTAGAATGGAATAAACATCAAGCACAAATTGAAAAACACTCTTTAGAAAACGAATATGTTATTCTAACAAATCTAAAGGATTGGTACATCTTCAGCAGAAGGAGTAAAGGTAAATCTTTAAATGAAGAACCGCTTTCTTTTGAAGATTTTTTCGAAGAGTTTAAAGGAGCCAATAACATATATAATGATCTTGAACGATTTGAACGAAGGAAGGATAAAGGGAAATTAGACGAGTTATTTTTCAAAAGTCTCAAATTCTGGGTAAATCAACTAAATTCAGTTGAATTTAAAAAAGATATTAGCGAAAAGGAAAAAATAGAGATAATTATAAATCTTATTAATAAATTTGTATTTATTCAAACTCTAGATGATTATTCGGTCGTTAAATTCCAGTGGATTCATAAATACTGGCAGAACATGGTAGAGGATTATCAGATCTCGAAAAAGACGGTAATTGAAGAGTTCTTTAAGAAAGTGAATAAGTGGTTTTTTCTCTACTATAATACCGAATTGTTTAAAACTTCCTTATTGGATAATATTGCTCACACAAAGGAAAATTTTGAAAGTTTATTTTCAAAATTAGAATTGGTCTTGGGAGTAACCTCACGGCAGAGTATTTTTTCCGGCTCTGAACGAGGAATAACAAACTACAATTTCCGAGAGATTGATGAAGATATCTTCGGCAAAGCATATGAGACATACTTAGCCGAGGTTCGAGATGAGCAAGGGATATTTTATACTCCAAAATTAATTACAAAATATGTTATACAAGAAACAGTGGGGACCTTTTTTGACGAAAAAATAAAGGAAATAAAAGAAGGTTTTGAAAACGAGGATTTCGAAAGGCTTAAGGACATCTTGAATGATATCATAACCTTCCGAGTTTTGGATCCTGCTTGTGGTTCTGGTCCCTTTTTGATAAAAGTTATTCGGTTGATATGGAAAAAATATAGTGAAATTATTGAGTTAGTAAAAGAATATAAATCTGAACATATTGATGGGCTTACGTCTTCTGATAAAGCCCAAACTGCATTACAAGTTGAGGAAAATCCGGTATTAACCGTTATAAACAAAATTGAAAAAAAACTGAATCATACAAATAAAGTTGATCTTATTTCAACATTGATCTTACGTCATATTCACGGGAATGATCTGGATATTAAAGCTTTAGATGTAACAAAACTCAATATCTGGTTGGAGGCGATAAAACTTATTCCGGAAGAGTTTCGGTATGATAAAATTAAAGGAGGAAAAAGGCAAATTCTGCCAGACTTAAAAATGAATTTACGGCATGGAGACTCTTTGGTTGGACTTCCCCCTTCTACTTCTTATAAATATATTAAAACAAAATATCCGTCAAAGATAGATGGGTTAAACAAATTAAGGGAAGAATATATGGAGAATTCTCGGATTGAAGGGCATTTGGAAAGAATTGATAATATAATTCACGATATAAATAAGGGGATGGAACCAATCTTTGAAAAATTCTTGGAATATAGAGGATTTTCCAAAGAAATTATTGATGTTACCGTCCCCTTCCATTGGGCTACAGATTTCTGGTATATTTTTGAACAGAAGCAAAATTTCGATGTCGTTATTGGAAATCCCCCCTATTTAAGTGCTGATAAAATGAGTGAAACTTTGGACGATTTTTATATTGAGTACTTGAAAGAGACCTACAATGAGGTAGTATTAAAGGGAAGTAAACCCGATATGTATTTGTTCTTTATTCAGAGGACCTTTAACTTGAGTGGGAGGGATTTTAGTTTTATCATTCCGAATAGGATTATTTCTAATGACGCCACTAAGAAATTCCGAGATTATATTTTGGATAATAAATCGCTTCGTAGGCTAGTAAATTTTGCGCAGACGGTTAAAATATTTGAAGATCCCGATGTGCATCCTTGTCTTCTTTTTCTTTCCGAAAACCATAATCACGCATTATATTCTGCAAAATATTTGAAAGAAAAGGGAAAATTATTCGCAAAGGATTTAGACGAAATAGAATATCAGATATGTCAACAATATAATATTTTGTTCGATCAAAAAGTAAAGGTCAATATTGTTGAAAAAATTAGTCATTTTGGTAATTTAGAGGGGTTGATCCACGAAGGTCTCAGAGGAAAAAAGATCTCGAAGCAAGAATATGAAAATATACCTGTAAAAGAGGATTACATTCAAGAGTTTCGGGGAAAGAATATAAGAAGATATCGGCTAAGAGGGTTTAAAGGTTATTTTTATTACCCGAAAAAGCAGAGAGAGAAAGATGTTGAAACATTCGAGAATGAAGGAGCTCTTTCAAATAAATTAATGCAGTTATATTCCAAGCTTGTCTTTCCCGAATTATCTGCAAAGACGAGAGTCGCCATTGAGAAAAACGGATGGGTGGCTTATGGGGGCATTTATTTTATCTCTGAAAAGGAATGTGAGATCCAGATGAAAAAATTAATGTTTCTCCTAAATTCGACAATGTTTAACTATTTATATCGGTTTTTCTATGAATCGGGGTCTTGGGGGCAATCGCTGAAGTTTCGCTCAAACTATTTGGAGCGGATACATGTTCCAAATACACTGAAAGAGACACATTTCAAGGAAGATCTACCCATTAAATTGCGAAACATAAGAGATCAAATTAAAATAATTTATCAGAAGGTGAAAACCGATCTGAAAGATCATTTCAGAAACTTGACAAAAATTCTAAACAGGGAAAAGGGTCTGAGACAGACTCATGAGAACGATAAACTATGGTTTGAAAATCTAAGTTTCTACCCAGAAAACGAGCCAGCACTTTTAGAACGACGTTATTCTAAATTCGGGTTTACCGGAAATCTAAATAAAAAAACAATTGAAATTTATGCCTTAAAGGGTCCTGAAGAGATCACTCTTTACAGTATGCAATTTAAAGACATTTTTATGATGCAGACCGTCTATTTCTCATTGGATGATTTATTTAACTCAAGGAAAAAAATTGAAAGTTTGGATGACATTCTTTCAAAGACAGACATTCCCGTTATAAAATTAGAAACGAGAAAGAATACTCAGAATATAATGAAAGATTGTCAAGGAAAAGTAGAAACATGGTTGGACTCCGCTTTTCCAAATTTAAGCGATTACTTTAACATTATCTTACTTGATAACAAAATAAAAGAATTAGACAATAAGATCGACGCCTATATCTTTAACCAATATGAACTGGACACGGACGATGTCACGACAATTTTAAACTCATTCGATCTTCGGAAATCTATGCAAAAATCCATCATAAAAGAATTTGAGAAATTGAACGAGTAGACTCTTTAAATATACTGGGTTATGCCCTCGGAGTCATCACCGCCCTAAAGGACGGTGTTTTCTTTTGCCGTCTATGATAAAATTATAGCAATAAATAAAAGTAAATTATTAATAAAATTATGGCAAAGAATAAAATAAAATAAAAGAAAGATCTAGAAATCTTTAATATGCTTGATAATTTTGCATACCTATTTTCAAAAATAGCAGGCTCTTCCTCCATATCAGGATCTTCAAGTGATTTTTTACTTAAGTAAAGACTGTACCGCATTTCAATTCCTTTTTCCCATACTTTTTTCTTTAGTATGAAATTTTTCTTTAGAACGGAAACAACTTCATTCATTTCTGACCTTCCTTTCTCTTCCTTATCGAATTTAAATTGAATATAGCTCGCTTTTGTAGATTTTTCTAATAAAAAATTAATTTGTCTTAATTGCTCTACTACTAAAATTTCTTTAATATCTTTTAAATATAAAAAAATGTAATCTTTTTGAAATTTAATAGAGGAAATAGAATTATTTTCGGCATAGATCTTCGCATCTTTAAGTTTCGTTACATCTTTTACAATAGCCCTTTCATTTGTAAGAATGTATGACATAGTATATTCTTTTAAGTCTTTTTTTGAAGCATTTAATATCTTTTTATATCGGTGACGGGGTCTTCTCAATTTAAAGAGTACAAAAAGAATTAGTATTTCTGCGCTAATCCCTACAATTAATAAAATATCGCCAATATCATTTACCAAAGTGTTCGAATATATGGATATGATTGATTCCGGATAAATAGCGGGAAAAATAGTTATGAAAAAAATGAATCCCATGATTGTTATCAACACGGCCCCTATAATTGAATTGGAAACAAGATTTCTCTTCTTGGTTTTCTTCCAGAGGACTTTTTCAGTGGTGTTTAAAATATCGTGTACTTGCGACATTTATTTTACACTTTGTCTTTTTAAATATTTTTATAGATAATTTGGTTTTTTTTATATATAACTTTATAATTTTGCCTAAAAAAGCAACTAAACGTTATATCTTTTGTAAGAAGATAAAAATAAAATTATCCCTTTTCCATCGTTCTCTAAAAAGTTAAACACGGCTATTTGCACCATTATTATAGCAAAAAGTTTAAGGAGCCCTTTGAATCCAGGAATAATCTCGACGGTATCGGGTATGGTGGGGAGATACAGAAGATATATTCTGTCTCTATATAAAGAAAAAATGGTGAGTTCGTTCAAAATTCAGTGATGGAGAACTTACCTCATAAAAATTAACCGATTCTTCATTTCAGATATTTCTATTCTTCGGGAGAAAATAAAGTTAAATTATTTAAAAATGCTTGAAATCCGGTAGTCACTAAGAACAGTTTATTCCTTTTGAGGCTCGGCTAAAATGCGTATTATTTTAGGAAAGATATATTCGCAGACTTGTAAGTTAGAGCCCCCATGCGTATTAATAAGATAACGGCCGTCGGCACCGTTAGAATGATTCTTTATGAGACGAACCAAGTCCAAGAAAAAATCCTTCGATAATCCCCGACTCCCATAATCATACTTTGCAG
This sequence comes from Promethearchaeia archaeon, assembly GCA_046483985.1. Lineage (GTDB taxonomy): Archaea > Asgardarchaeota > Lokiarchaeia > Sigyniarchaeales > SOKP01 > JAWOCD01. The sequence goes on along the minus strand of JAWOCD010000052.1, from coordinate 3,559 downwards.
TATCATGACCTAACAGATGGAGAATAATATCAGGTTTAAATTCTTTTAGGCGGGGTAAAAATTCACTCTTTACTAACTCAAGATAGACCTCATCAGTAGTTTGAAATCCCGAATCTACACATATTTTAGTATCTTTATCCTCCTCGAGATTTTGCGAGCAGAAACAGACATGAAGCACATTCTGATGCCCCACTGTGACATCCCGAGTGCCATTCCCGTGGTGCGAGTCGGTATCTAAAATAGCGATCTTGATGTCTGGATATGTTTCTTCCAAATTTGCCACTACAGGCCCAGATACCGAACAATATGTTCCGCCCCACGCCGAATCCCGCTCCGCATGATGGCCTGCAGCCACGCCAAACGTCAAAGCATTATCCAGTTCTCCATCCATTAACATTTCGCTGGCTTGTACACACCCTCCTACCGTTAAAAACGCACCGCGAGCATACCATCTTTTTTTGAGATTTTTTATGAATCGCGGTGTATGGACTTTGAGCAAAATTTCTTCGGAGATCTCGGTAGGCTCAATCAGTTTCACCCCCGGTAAGTCTAACTGCTCTTGCATAATTTCCGGATAATTCTGAAATTTATCATTGATGATATCCCATACTTTTTTACTGAAAAGATCGTGATAAAAAACTCCAGTATTCATATGTATTATTAGTTATGATGCCCCAATATTTTAACGATCTGCGAAAAATATTTGCGAAAGAAGTTCTTGGACCTAAAAAAATAATTTAACTTTTTATGGAAGAAATGCGAGGAGATGATTGTAAAAATCGTACTCTATCCATAGACAAACACATATATTCCACTTGTACCATTCAGTGGAGATAAAAAGAGTAATAATAAGCTAAAAATTACAATAGTGGAGAGCAGAATTGCTATCCCCGTGCGAAAGAGAAATTCTCCCATAAACGATTATTAGTTTTCGTTCATACAACTACTGCTCAAACAGCAAAAAACCATCAGAACAAAACCGAATGCGAACGATGTTGAAAGAATATCCGAGGCTGCCCCGCTTAAAACTTCCGCCATTATAAGGATAACGAACAATACGATAAAGAAAATACAGCATATCTTCCATCCTGCGTTTTTCTTTTCGGATTCCTGTTTCGGTATCGGTATCGGTTTTCGGTCGGTACCGCCTGAACTAACTCTCTTATTTCTTTCGTAAGATCCCGTCCGACCATGAAATATCGGCATTGGATGCGACGCTTTTTTCTTTTTCTTTTTCTTTTCCTTTTTCTTTTCCTTTTTCTTTTCCTTTTCCTTTTTCTGCGTGTCCAACCCGATCTCTTTTGCCGTTATTCCGTGTCCGCAGAATTGGCAAAAAACCTTCTCCGCGGGTTCATCTCTTAATCGCATGATATCTGCATCTGGAACTTTTGACTTACAATATGTGCATTTATATTTCGACAAGTTTTCATCTTCGTCGGACATTATCTTACATATAATATATCTTATGCATTTAAAAATAGTCGGGAATACGTTTGTCGAGATGGGGGTCCAAAATTCTTAGTTATTTATTCTCTAAAAAGTCCTGCCAGAGTGACCAGAATCATTAAATCTCCAATGATTCATTTCAGATTCCAAAATATTGCCAATCTCCACCTATTAATATATCTCCCTTTTCTACTTCTGTATTTCTGGTCGTATTCGGCTTATCTTGTGGATTATTGGGTAGTATATTATTGGCAAATTTATGTAACAAAATTTGTTCTCATTTTTCAATAGAAGAAGGCAGTAATGTTGACTCCACCAGAATTAATTGAAGTTGAAGATCCTGAGGAATATTTGGAGAAACTGGGATGTCAAAACCTTCTTACAGCATACATGTCAAAAAGCATGGCTCCCAGCAGACGCTTGGAAAGATAAAAAAACAAAATTATATAAATTTGGTGCAATTCTGTTTGAAGAAGAAGAACCAAACGGTGAAATCAAAAGAAAATATATAAGAAAGAAATAAAAAATGAATATTTATTTTTTTATTGACAATCTAAATTAATTATTTTAAGGTATTTTTGCGGCTCCAATCAGTCCGATTATTGCACCAGCAGTCCCTATGAAAAATCCATTTCCTAAACGCCATGTATACATTGTTCCTTCTCCGAAAAATATATTATAGTCCTCACTTCCGGTGATGAAATTAAGGAAATCGATACCCCATTCCAAACTCTCATTATTTGTAAGAGCAATGCAAAAAAGCGCCAATCCTCCAACCATCATGAGTGCGCTCAAAATACCTACTCCTTTTGTCTCTTGTGATGCTGCATAAATAATTAAGACGGATCCTAAAAGATATTTTAGAAAAATCCGAAAGCCGTACATTCTTATGGATATTGACGAGAAATTGGGGATTTTACTATAGAGAGTTCGGGAGTGGATAAATACTCGTAATGAGAAGGAAGTATGGAGTTCGGAAACTCACGGAGGATGGCATCTTATTTTTAAGAAAAACGGTAGCATAGGCAAACTCTTGTATCGAGATTTTCGCAAAACAAAGATATACCATTCTAATGATATTGAATTAAAGGGGCAGGCTATGACACCTATTTCCGGAACACTTCAAGGAGGGCATCTAGTAACATGAAAAATATTACCATTAAACAGATTTTTTACTCCAGATTTAGAAAAAATGAAAGAAAATATAGAAGTGAAAATAAATGAATTTTGAAGAATTCCGAACTGCTTTAATAGATTTAGCAAAAGAGTTTAATGTTAAAATAGACGATGTTCGTTATAGAGAATATAGTGACAGTTATACAAATTTCCTAAGGCACCTCATTGTCTCTGTCATTATCACTTTTATAAATACGTCTTTAAGGCCCCGAAAGCTTTAGACAGCCACTTGATGACTCAAACGCGAAATTTTCTTCGGGGCTTATATTATCTTAACAAGAAAAAGCTCCAAGCCAATAAGGGGAAACACTGGGAACCAAAATTTGCTTTTACCAAGGAAATCATGTCCCTCTTGAGGAGCTTGTCAAATTGGAAAAAGAGACCCAAGGATCCTTTTTTCGTAGGGGCAGAATTATTCTAGCGATTGATGGACGTTTTCCGTCTCTTAAGGGATTTTATCACAGAGATAGACGCTGCGGGAAAGCACTTTGAGGATGAAAGGGTCATTAGGGGGTTATATATCAAGATAAATGATTTCATTGAGTCGAATCAAGCCAAGAAGCGAGAATTGGAAAAGATTAAAACATACTTAATGGAGATCAAGGATATACTCGATGCCGAGGTGGTTTCAGCGGAAAATGCCTTGGAATTATTGGAGGTATACTGCAAGAAATTGACAGCATTAAAGTCAAGAGAGGACTGCGGTGATGCGGAAACCCAAATCATCAAAGAACTTACGAAATACATGGAAACGAAGGGTGAATTATTGTTCAATTACAAGCGGATTAAAGGTGCTCCCAAGACCAATAATTTACATGAATTATCATTCAAACAGCTAAAACATTTCCTGAGAAAGATTATCGTTTTCGCACGGCAAAATCTTATCTTTTATCTCACGGAGAACACATTGTTTTTGTGGAGCCTAAAGAAAGCTTCG
>JAWOCD010000036.1:0-3582 GCA_046483985.1 Promethearchaeia archaeon | reverse complement strand
ATGAAAGGCAAGATTATTTCATTCTCTGGGAAAAAGTTTACGATAAATATGGTCTTGAAGTTATGAAAACTATCATTTTTGCCGAGGATATTCGTATCACGATAAGACTTTTACAGCATATTTTTGGTTATAACGACGATGACATCTTAGAACTCAAATTTGAAGACATTTTGAAATATTTATAGGAAACTATATATCGGACGGGTTCGCCTCCATCCGAATCGTCTCATCGTCAATGATCGTGAGAGTATCGACATCTATTTTCATCCTTACGCATCACTTTAGGCATATCCATATAATTCATATGCCTAAGATGGATTAGGGCTATAAAAAAGATATCGGGGGAGACTTCATATCAAACAAACAGATCGGAAAAATTCGAAGGGGCGGCATCCCAGTTCGGTCTCTATTTTCGAATTAAAAATATTGCTTTAATAGAGCTTGCGGAGGTGATAGAGGTTACGTCCCTAAAAGGAGAGTCTTAATTATTCTCAAAAGACAATATTAAGGATCAAAAATTTGGGATTTCCAATAGATTTATTTTCTCAAATTCTATTACTTATATGTTAGATTAAAAAAGAAAAACGAATATGAAAAAACTATGACCACAGATATAAAGGAGCTCGAAAAAAAAGCATTAGAGTTATCTCCTCGTGAGCGTGCCTTGTTAATTCGACAATTGCTACAGAGCTTGGATGAAGGAACCGAAGAAGAAAATGCCGATAAGTTATGGATAAAGGAGGCAAAAAATAGATATGCTCAATATACACAAGGAAAGACCTCTGATAAGCCCGCTGATAAAGTGTTAAAAGACGCCAAGACCAATCTGAAATGACGCAGACTACTTTTTTATTAGAAGCAGAAGAAGAGATGAACTTCTCTGCTCAATTCTATAATCAGAAAGTATCGGGGCTTGGGCTCGATTTTCTGGAAGAGATTGAGCGATCTATCCGTGATATCGAAGAAAATCCACAAGGTTGGCCTCAATATGAAGATAATATTCGAAAATACAATATAAGACGATTTCCTTTTTCTTTATATTATATTTTTGAAAAAAAGTCCGATAAAATTATCATTCTTGCCGTCGCTCACCAGAAAAGAAAGCCGGGATATTGGAAAAATAGGCTCTAAGGGGTTTTTTAATTATAATGCAGAGGATCGCCAAGAAAAACCATTTACTCCGTTTCGATCCCGAAATCGTCATAGATTTCCTTTTGGGCGTTCATCAAGATCTCGATGTCATTGTAGCCCCCGTATTCCTTGCAGAAATTTATGAATTTAAACATTTTCTTGGAAGAAATCAACCACTTGCTTAGCTATATTTCTTAATTTTTCTTTGTCTTCAGAATTCTTATTAGTATCTTTTTCATTAGGCTGCTGATGCGCCCATAATGGATCATGCAAGATCATATTGTCTAACCCGGCTAATGTCTTCCTTTTCCATTCGCCCAGCCTTATTCGGCTATCGCCCCTCAGGTCAATATACCCTTTCGCCCGTTCCAACGGGAGATTTCGAATTTTATCCCTTAACTCCAGAAGTCCTTCTAATGTAAGACCCATATCAGAAGCGAATCTAAATTTTACGTTTATTTTATGCTTCTCCCCATAGATCAAATTAGAAAACTCATCCATATTGTGGCAATAAAAATCAAGGCTTTCATGAACAAATTTATAGTATTTGAGGTGAGGAAAGTTATTTTCATCATAGGGATTATGATTCTTATCGACAAAGATATTCAATATGCCTAAATCTTGTTCGAAATAAAAGCGGGTGATATCTCTCTTTAACTTTCTTTTGTCAAATAGTCCAACCGGTTTTTCCCTATATTCCGTTCCTGATTTTGCCGCATCATAAATTTTGTCTATTTCCTCTAGGAAAAACCTTTTCATAAGGTTAGATTGTCTTAAAAATTCTTGTTGAGATTTGGACCTCCTTTTATAACGACTTATATCTTTATGATAGAGGCCCCCTTGATTTTCTTTGGAAAAAAACTGTCTTACTTTGTCGATGCCGGGGATATGTTCAATAAATAGAGCTCCTATGCCTCCAGCCAAAAAGTAAATATCTTCATAATATTTGTTTGAAGGTTTAGTTCCTTTCATTAAAGAATAATCTTCAAAAAAATTCTTTATATATTGGATATTTTCGTCTAGATTAATTTGACCTCTATAACGGCTCTTAATCTCATCCTTAACAAAAGCTATTTTTGCTGTAAAATATTTCATATAATTAGGGCTTCTCAAGGTCTGAAATCTAGATTTAAGAAAACTTTTTGGAATGATTTCTTCTAAACCGATATTATTTATATAATCTCTCATTTTCTTTCAAAAATCCTTATCGAAACCGGTTGGGGAATCATAATCGGGTGGATCGTTGAGCATCTTAATTATTTCTTTTTTATATAGTTCGATGAATTTTGGAAGGATCTTCATAGTCTTTTGCGTTAGCTCTCCTTTATCGTTATAAATAATAATTCCTTTTTCATCTCGTAATTTTCTCATAATATATGTATAATATGGGCTTCCCTCAGCGGTTCCGCCATCATACATAATTTTATACGGAATATCAAACGTATGGGCGGCCAATTCTAACCGTTTGGACATTCAAGACAACTACTTAAATCCCTTGGTTTCTGGATTGGTGCTCTCATTACTCGCGATGTTCTTGAATTATCCCGTGTTTTGAAGGGGTGGAGGTCCAAGTTACAGGATGAGCTCTATGCGGGTGAATTCAAAAGTTCTGAAAGCTATTTATTTCTTAAAAGTTGATCGTCCTTTCTTCACGTTCTGTAAGAGCCTTCCTCTCTTTTTCTGTGAAAAAGTCTAAACATCCCTTTTTTATGAAGAATATTTTTATATAAAACTTTCCATCGGCGAATGCCGCTCTCACCACCTCTTTCAGCCTCTCTTTGATAAGATACGTAGATTATTTTCACTAGTTTCTAATATATGGTTATTATTATCCTCTTTTTTTCAAAGTGTTTCTCTCGTTTCGAAAGATTAAGAGGTAAATCTCTCTAAAATTATAGAAGAATAAAAATAAGTATTTAGAATAACGTATATCATATGGAAGAAAATATTGAAAGGATCATAAAGTGGTATATGTTTTTGTTTCTTTACAATTCAGTATGATAATATAGCTTTTTTCATTATTGTTATCATTAATATCTTTTTCAATACTAATATGATAATTATCAATCAATTCTAAATCTAATCCCGATATTTTATAATTCTCATCCAAAAAGCTATTTTTTTGATTAATATTCTCAAAGAAATCATTTAAAATCAGATAATTATCTGATTTTACTATTTCCTGATAAATTATCAATAATTTTTTCATACTTAATCTCCTTGAAGGGAGGAGTGATGTAACTAATATGCTTTTTACTAATTTTTATTATTGATTCAGTTTTGGATTCAATGGATATATCTTTATTATCCGTTTCCCGATTTTTTGAAGTTAAAATGAATGTGATATCATCCTTCCCAATATTATCCAAAAAAATTGTTGAAATCCCCATCAAATTATTTACATTTATTTCTCCAATTATATCTGGAGGATTTATTAGATTTTCTTCAAAG
>JAWOCD010000030.1:0-6716 GCA_046483985.1 Promethearchaeia archaeon | reverse complement strand
AGTTAACAAGCGATAAAAAGTATTAAATTTGAATGGAATTGTATCATAAACGGTTAGAAGGATTCTAAATCCGAACCATGATCAAGCTTCGCATTTGCCAGAGCATTATCTCCTTCGGGGAAGGAAGCGAGAATATCAAACCCGATTTTTTTAAACTTTTTAAGAATAATGCTTAAGTATTAAAATAGAATTTCTTTATAATGGGTAAATAAATGGGAATGGGACTAAAAATGGTAGTCATTGAACTTGATGAGAGAGGGCGAATCACCCTTCCAAGAGAAATTAGGGAAAAATTGAAACTCTAATCGGGTCAAAAATTAACGATAAAACTAGAATCGAATAATCTCATAACCCTTCGAAAAACGCCCTCTAAAGAAAAGATATTTAAAGAACTTGTGGGATGTATAACTACCTCAAAAGAAGAGAAACCGACACCGGAGTCGATAAAAGGAATATGGAATCTCGAGGAATAATTTTTATTAGCTCCAAATATTGGATCTCTCTTTTGATAAAACCAATTTGGAGCATCCGTATGTTAAAAGACATTTTGAGAATATTTTTGAGGAGAATGAATTAGCTGTAAATGTAATAGTAATGGTCGAAGTAATGCATTATTTACTGAAACATCTCAGTGCTCCTCTGGCGAGAGAAAAATGGGAACTATTTTCTTCCATGGATTTAATAATTGGGAACCTCAATTACGGAATGCTGAATAACATCTTTTCTGAATTTAATACACATCTTCATACCGGCATTAGCGGTAGGGATGCTACGATTCTTGCATTTCTTAAAAGTAATGATATCCTTTATTCATTTATGACATTTATCTATTGCACTTAGAAAAGTAACAGAAAAAAAATGAAGGAAAAGAAAGTCCTTTATATCACCATAAGTAAACGGAACATATACTTTATTCCAAAGATCTTCCTCTTGTGAACATTTTATCATTTCTTCCATTAATTTACCATTTAAATCTTCTGAAATCGATTGAATAGGAAATAAACGAGGAATATCTATTTTTAAATGATAAACATTCCTCTCAATTGGGATAGAATTTATAATTTTCTTAATTGCCCTAAAAATATTTTTTTCTTTTATTCTTTAAGTATCCCAGATAATTTTGCCCTATATTAAATCCGACCGAATTATTTCTGTTTTAGATATACACTAAAAATTAAATCATTAATAGGACCATCTAAATTGATTTTCGTACTAACAGAGGATTTAAATATATTTATATCTTTCTTTTTACTTAATTGGTTGATTTCATTTTCAAAGACTTCCCGTTCATTATCCTGATCAATCTTATTTGCAATATAAATAATCTCATATGAACTGGATAAGTTTTGTAAAAAAGGAATCCATTTCTCTTTTAAATCTTTAAAAGATTCTTTATTCGTAACATCAAAGAGACAAATAATCCCGTGAACATGCTTAATTAATTCCTTTTTTAGGACGGATGGATTAATTTGTCCTGGGATATCCCAAAAAATTATATCTAATTTCTTTCCAACCAAAGTTTCAACATCATGTTTGAATTTTTTTACATCTGTGGAAATAACATAAGATTTTTTATAAAAATCATATAAATATCTATAAATAAGGGATGTTTTTCCAACTCTGGGAGGACCTACAATAATAAAATTCAATTTATTTGAAAGTTCGCAATCTTTTAGCTCTTCTTTTATAGATTCAAGGATTTTATCTTTAGATATCTCTTCGGGTTCTTCGATAACTTCCTTACTTTCAAGTACATCTTCTTCTTCAACTTGTAAATCTTCAAGATTAAACTCCTCACTTTTTGACTCTTGATTATCAACAAAAGTAGATGCTTTTACCGTCCTTACTTCAAAATTAGCATCAATATAGAGAATTAGTGCGTGATCCCTATAAAGATAAGTAATCGTTGATGGTCCTATGCCCTCTTTCTTTATAAGATTCTTCTTTATCCGTAAAGACACATTATCCTTTGAAATGGGGTCAATAAATCTAAGAATTTTAGTTTCTTCAGTCATTTTACTCAATCTTTTGTAAAAATTTCTTTTATCTGTTCCTCATTTTTTGAAATAAATTTACGAACTTTTTTTAATTGAAGCTTGCTATTGCTCACACAATAGAATAAAATAGGAGATATAACCTCTTTCAAATATAAAAATTCTTGAGCGTTTGATAGGGTGATTTCAGAAAAATTCTCCATATTTGAGATTTTAAGATCTGTAATCTCGTTTACAATCCCAACTGTTTTTCCACATAATTCTTTTTGGATAGTGAGATTTTTAGGGTAATAAATAAGTGGTCTTCCCGCAGCGCCTCCAACTTTTGTTACGAACCCCGCATAGGATAAATTATATTTATTTACAATTCTCTTTATGTGTTTCTGGAGTTCTTTTCTGGTGCTGCTTTTAATTTTCTTTATAAATAGAGCTTTAATTTTTTCCATAGATATATTCATTATACAATTATAAAAGTAATAAAAAAAAATATAAATTTCTAATTTATGTGTGGGAAAGAGATTTGTAATCATCAACTTTTTCTAGATGATTGACCATCTGATCATATGTAGTCATAATAAATCTGCAACTATCATCTCCTTTTGCCTCACACTTAATCTCTCTTGCTTCCAGTTCTAATCCAAATGCTTCACTACACCACCCTGCAGAATAACCCGCTGAAAAGTGGCAAATTCCGTGATCTGCGGTCTCATTTTTTGCTTTATAGACTCCTGATTCAAATGTATTGGGGTGTTCATAGATTAAAAAGTAACTATTGTCTGGGGCAGGTTTACTCTCTGGAAAAATATCAACAAATGCTAAACCTACAAAAGAGAAATATATTGGTCCCGCGGAAAGTTTTTCTATAGGATCTTCCAATTTAAATTTCTCTATAAAACTATTAGCTTCCATTTTACCTATTGAGTATGCAAAATTATAGAGAAGCATTTCAGCCGTTTCTTCACCCACTATCTTTTCTGCTTCCTTGATGAATCCTGTCGCTAAAGAGTTTGATCTTATCATTACATATCGGTCATCATCAATAGTTATACGTCCTTCCTCTGGATTGCGTTTAATTTTTGAAAATAATACTTCCATTTTTTTCTGAGCATCAATAAATGGTTCTTGCATTGGTTCAGGTACTTTTGCTGAATATAATTCGTCTTCAGTCATTACTTCATAACCTCCTCTATATTTTCGCTAATCTTTTCCATTTCAAATAGAATTAACCCGACATTGGGTTTAGGTTTGGTCATAACAACCAAGATTGCTGATTCTAGATCCATAATAATTACACTTCCCTTTTCAGTTTCAATTGTATCTATTTTGAAGGACTTTACATCAAATAATGTCTTAGATATCCTAGTTGTTGGTCCCACAATAGACGCAGCAATACCACCCAACATCCTTGTGTTTATTTCAAAATCAAAAATCTTAGATATTATCAAACCTCTCTTAGTCACAATAGCTGACCCAGTTATTGATTCTACCGCATTTTTCAACTTTATTAAAAGTTTTTGTATTTCTTCTTCACGTGTCAATTAAAAATACCTCTATTAGAATTAAATTTTTACTAAAATTATAAAGTCTTAATATTTAAAGATGTGTACTGAATAAGGTATTTATATGTAGTGCAACAAAGTATTTTGATCTCCTTTAAAGGATATCTTCGGATCCTACATCAATAAGAAATTTTATATATTTCAAAAGAAGAATTGATTATAATAGACTAAAAGAAGTGGAGTAATCAGAAAGGGAATGTTTAAATTTGAATAATAAAAGGACTCTGAGTTATTGGGAAATCAGAGTGTACCTAATTGGGAAATTACCCTTATTTTTTATTAGAATTCGGTGATAGTCTTTTGGTCTTCATGGTTTTTTGGAATCTTCCTTTGATGTTTGGGTTTATAGAGGTCCTTTGTTAGCGATCGAATTTTTAGTTTCCCGTCAAAAAAGTCACGAATCCGTTGTTTTGCAATGTTAACATAATCAAGTTCTTTTTCGACCCCAATGACCTTTCGTTTTCTTTTTATACCCACGATTAATGCAGAGCCAACCCCGCAATATGGATCAAGGACATAATCTTCTTTATTTGTTAAGGCCAAAACACACCGTTCCACCAATTTGATAGGAAATTGGCAAGGATGCTCGGTTTTTTCAGGATGATTTGACTTAAAATTAGGAAAGTCCCAAAACATGCTTTCCCAATCTTCTTGTAAGGTCTGCCACACATCAGACGGATTTTTTCCCAATGGATTTCCGGATAATTGTCCCCAATTTTTTCCTTTATAGTGTTTTTTATTCGGATATTTCTGGGGAACTCTCACTGGGTCTAAATTAAAAACATACTCATTCCCTTTTGTGAACCATAAGATAGTTTCACAAAAGTTGAGTTATATTTTTTAAGGGCCCTCATTATATGAAACTTTTTTATTTAGAAGGATTCCTTTTTGAAAAATAGTAAATACTTTTATATAATTTTATTCTCTTTTTTTATTGATGACATTAAAAACTATGAAAGTGAATAAAAAAGGAATGATCACTATTCCCAATGAAATACGGGAGAAATATGAGATCGTGGAAGGAAGCAAAGTCCTTGTGACGGAAATTAATGGGGAAATTCATATTATCCCTATAATTGATTTCGATCAAATTAAAAAACTTCTTCCGGACAGAGAGGAAATGAAAAAGGAATATATGAAAAGCAAGCGGGAAGATTTGGAGCAGGAAAAATGAGTCCAAAAATCTGCCTCGATGCGGGAGTGTTAGACATTCATTTCTCAAAAAATTGCACGCAAAAGGTTCAAAAGTTAATGGATTCAATTTTACGCGAAGATCTTCAAGCATATATCTTACGACCGATTCTAATTGAAAGTTATTATCATCTATGCAAATTAAAAGGGAACGAAATCGCACAAATTACGATTACCTCATTCCTCAATAAATATCCAATAAATTTGGTAAATATTTCGAATGATCTCATCTATTCCGCGGGCAAATTAAAATGCCAAAATCGAACCACGCTTTCCTATAATGATTGCCTTAGTATTGCCTTTTGCCTAAACAAACGGGTAGAATTTCACACGACGGAAAAAAACCTGGAAAATGTATCTAATACCACCTTACAAAGGCTAAAAATAGAAAAATATAGATTCTGACTTTAGGACTAAAATTTATGTAATTGTAAACTTATTCGACTCTTGCACATTGGTGGGCGGAATTTTGTTTTCCAGTTCCCAGATGATGTTAATTGGCTTATTCCCTTCATGGCTCTTATATTCTGCGGGTCCCAAAAAGAAATAGGGGGAAGTCTGTCCGCCCGCAGTTTTATATTTCCGCACAAACAACAAGGGCTGATATGACTCATCATCGTTATCCACGTACCGCTGCCCCGTGGGTGTGTAATCAGCAATGGTGCTCTGGGATTGCCAGTGAAATAACCATTCATTTATGGAATAATCGTAATACATCGTGGAGGGCGAATAGTCCTTTTCTGATTTATTAAGTGTTATAAATAGCAGTTCGGAATTTTTCTCTTCTAAGTATTTGACGCCCACTCCTCTGAGCGGTTTCTTCTTTTTAATTGAATATTCTCCCATGGCGGCTAAGATTTGATCGGAGGTATATTTACAATGGGCGGACTTTCTTCTGACGAGGGAAAAAATATTGCTATTGATACTGCTGATAACATTTATATAGCGGGAGGGACCGAGAGTTTTGCTACGGGAAGCTCTTCCGGGAGTAGGGATTGTATATTGTTGAAGTATGAGAATTCAGGGGTACGGGAGTGGAATAGGACTTGGGGGGCCGAAGAGTACGATTATGGATGGGGAGTCGCGTTCGACGGCTCTGATAATCTCTATATTACGGGAGTGACCGAAAGTTTTGGAGAAGGAAATAGCGATGCTTTTCTTGCCAAATATGATACCTCTGGCAATTTTTTATGGAGTACCCCTGCTCTCGCGCAGAATGAGGGAGATGGTGAAGAAGAGCTTAATCCCGATGATGGAGAGTCCGATGATTCTGGACTTTTACTCTGGGTCATCCGCTGTGTAGTTGGCAGGATTATCAGCGCAAGTGCGGGGATTGTAGTGAAAAAGATCTATGCTCGGAGAAATAAGCAAAAAGAAACTCATGAAGTCACAAATGGATAAAGAATATTTACTCCAGAGTTAACTCGAGAGAAAAGTGATTTTTTTAAAAAAAAGAAAACTATGTTAATATTGATTTTTTACATGACTTTTCTCATATTTAACCTTTCTCTTTCCCGATCTCGGGTTTTTCTTGCTCGAGATGCGCTGCGGAGTGCTCTTTGAATTCTTTATCATAAAGCGGCATCAACCACCAATAGACCGCGGCGCCCACTAATAACACGAGGGAATTTAAAACGATCACACTTAAGTCGGGAAGCAAGGGGGGAGCCCATTCCAGAATTATACTCGCAACCCATCCCAAATTAAGGAAGTTCAGATCTATGAGCCATAACATTATATCTTCAAACTGCGTATTGTAAAATTCGGTAATGCGCTGCAGGGACTTCGATCAAATTAAGAAATTTCTTCCGAACAGAGAGGAAATGAAAAAGATTTATAATAAAAGCCAGCAGGAAGATTTGGAGCGGGAAGAATAAGCCCAAAAAATCTGCCTCGATGCTAGAGTTTTAGACATTCATTTCTCAAAAATCACATTCAAATAGTTAAAAGTTATTGGATTGAAAATTAGCTT
>JAWOCD010000024.1:0-2632 GCA_046483985.1 Promethearchaeia archaeon | reverse complement strand
TGATATGGCCGACCGTGATATGGGCTTCTTGCACGCGCGGAGTATCATTCGACGGCATTTTCAGACACACATCTACAATTTTCTCCATACGGTTCTCTTTCTGACCGGTTAATCCGATGGTTTTTGCTCCCAGCGACTTTGCCTCGTTTAAGGCTCTTACCACATTTTCCGAATTCCCGGAGGTGCTAATGCCGATTACGATATCTCCTTCATTGACAAATGCCTTTACTTGCCTTTCAAATACGGTTTCATACCCAAAATCATTTGCGGTTGCCGTCACCACCGAGGTGTTTGTGTGGAAAGCCAATGCCGGTAAAGCGTCTCGGTTTTTATAAAATTTCCCGACAAACTCTGCGGCAATATGTTGCGCGTCCGCTGCACTCCCTCCATTCCCGAATAGAACCACCTTCTTGTGGTTTCTATAGGCTTCGATGATTAAATCTGCAACCGCTGCAATTTCGGAGGTAAGTGACTTTAGGTTCCTCGTTACTGTTATTGCCTCGTCTATAATCCCATTAATTATTTCTTTCATTTCTTACGTCTCTTTTTTGGTTGTTTGCATTTATATTTAATATGAGTAAAATTCAATTGATAGATTCTTGTATCTTTTTTAAGGTTTGATTTTCCAAGTCTCTAATCCGTTGGGATTGAAATGGATATTTAGAATTTTGGCGCCCAGCTTTTCCATTTCCTGCTTGATTGTGTATTTCTTTTCCGGTTCACACATGAGAAGGAGGTGGCCGCCACCACCCGCACCCAACAGCTTTCCGCCCAGCACGCCGTGCTCCCGGGAGGTTAAATAGAAATTCTCGATCTGTTTATTGGAGATTTTGGAACTGAGACTCTTTTTCGCCAGCCATCCTTCGTGCAAGAGTGTCCCGAATTTGTCTAATGTGGTTATATCCTTCGACTCCATAATTTGTCTCATCCCTTTGGCAACGTCTTTTAGATCTTGCATAGCCTCCATGGTAGACTTTTTCTCTACCTCAAAATTTTCTATGACCTCGTCTTGAATGTCTGACGAGAAATGTTTGCCTCCCACATAACACAGCAAGATTCTGTAGTGTAATTCATTAAGCATTTCTTGGGTGGTATGAATCGGAAAAACCTCAACTTCATCGGTGAATTCCACATAATTGAACCCTCCATAGGCTGCGGCAAATTGGTCTTGATATCCGCCTGACTGATCCAGTTCTATCCGCTCTATTTCATAGGCTTTCTGGGCGATTTGATGGGTGGTAAGCCCCCAATCATAATACTCATTAAATGCGCCTATCACGGCAACAGAAAGGGTGGAAGAGCCGCCCATTCCAGAACCCGGAGGTAATTCCGCGTAACTTGTAATATTAAATCCGTCTTTCACGTCTAACACGTTCACAATGCCCTTAAATAGCTCGAAATCCGTGCTGTAATCCTTATCCCCGATCTCGAAAAGCATTTCTTTTTCGTAATCGATGGACTTAACGTAAATTTTCTTGTCATCCCTGGGTTCCAAACTGATATAGACGTGCCGATCTATGGAGGTATTAATAACGCAGCCGCCGTGTTCTACGCAATACGGTTCCATATCGGTCCCACCACCGCCAAAACTCACGCGATACGGGGCCTTCGAACGTACAATCATTTTATCTCTCATTTTATTTTTTATGTTATAAATTTCACGTTAAAATATAGTGGGATATTGAATTTAATTTTTCGTTCGGACGCCTATCAATATTAATCTAAATACAAGTTAATTCAATCTCACTCTATTATTTATATATGACTCTAAGAGAATATTAAATTTTAGAGTTGTTTTCAGAGCCGCATTAGTACCCCGTAATACCGTGCTTTTTGTATATACTATTAAACAAGAAAACGGCAATAATGGGGATAAGAATTGCCGTCGACAATAGGAGCACAAATTGCAGGGGATAAGTTGTGATGGTAAGTAATATATTATCATCTATCCATGCGAACCGAAGGAACGTAAATATATGATAAAGCGGGTTGAGACTTATTCCTAATTGAAAAATTTCGGGAAACAATGCAAAAGGATAACTGATATTTAAAATACCGATAAGATCGGGATAATATTCTCGAGATTCCAAGTTTATGTATATTCCTGTATTTTGGGCCTTCACAGAGTTGATATACTGTTGCCCTCTCAAACTTGATATCAATGTATCTTTTTGGTTTTTGGCAACATCCACAATGATATCTACATCAGTCTTCTTTAAATTGCTGATTTCGGTGGTTTTTCCAATTTTGAGAATTTTTCCTTTGTTTATAAATGCGACATGGTCGCATAGTTTCTCCACCACATTCATGTCATGGCTGGTTAAGAAAATAGTTTTCTCCGATTCTTTTAATCTCTCCACAATAAATGAAATCGACTTCACATCTAACCCTAAGGTGGACTCGTCCAGAAACATGATTTCCCGGTCTAACAATAACGTTCGGCATAAGGCCAACTTCATCCTCATACCGCTGGAAAAGTTTTCGATTTATACGCTTTCGAAAAAACAGCAAGAAAAGATGTGCTTATTGATCGGGGAGACCTATGGCATCGATACCACGGCGTTGCGATTTTTCAATGTGTATGGAAGCCGCCAAGCGCTTTCCAACCCGTATACTGGCGTGTGCGCTATAT
>JAWOCD010000091.1:0-32433 GCA_046483985.1 Promethearchaeia archaeon | reverse complement strand
GCTTTCAAAGAAGATGCCCTCATATTTCTGTCCTAATTTCCACAAAATAAA
The DNA here is from genome assembly GCA_046483985.1 of Promethearchaeia archaeon. Classification (GTDB taxonomy): domain Archaea; phylum Asgardarchaeota; class Lokiarchaeia; order Sigyniarchaeales; family SOKP01; genus JAWOCD01. The sequence goes on along the minus strand of JAWOCD010000091.1, from coordinate 32,382 downwards.
TGGATATATAATTCCAAAAATCATGGTTAGAGTGGCATATATGAATTCATTAAATTTTTGCCATTTGTCCTTTTCCTCGGAGCTCCATGTCCTGTATAAATGTAAATACATAAATAAGGCTAAAATGAAGCAAAACAACGGCACGGGTAAGAAGAATAGATTCATTTTTCCTATGCACTATTTACTGAGTTAAATATAAAAAGAATTCAAAAATTATTAAATCTTTCATACGATTAATTTTCTGAATTAGGAGAGAGAAAGGAGAAAAATAAAAAGGTAAAAAGGTTTTTTTAGAAATTATTGAAAGAACGGGAGATTATCAAGAGGAATTCCTTTTGTAGGGAAAAAATTTCTTAATGGTCAAGTAGATCATGCCCACAATCAAGGGGATGCTTATCATCATAATCGCTATATCATAGTAAGTTAAGAATTCAATTCCGAAGTCCATCCCCCAGCCGTTCTTCATGAAGATGCTCCAAAGATCATTATCAAACGTATAACCTGGTTGGAGCCAGAATTCAGATTCCCATCCACCACCAGGGATTTTGGACCACCCCGCAATTAACCCCCATTGAATTTCGGGAACAAAAGGCCCTAACGGAGAGATGGAGTTATCTATGAAATCGGTGAATAAATGAACCCCATAACCAACAGAGAAGGCGAGGAAAAACGAATTGAACTTGCTGGCTATTAATATCAACGCAATAAACCCTAATGCTAAGAAGGTGTGTGTATAAATATGATGATAAGCATAATAATGCTCACTGGTAATTATTGCTGGGATGACATCAAGATCTGGAAGTAAACCACCAAGAGATCCCGCCCACCAAAATAAAGGACGCTTTTCCTTTCTGAAATGATTCTTATCGCTAATTGTCCGTAAAATCAATTCCCCACAGAGCAACCCTATTCCCGCGTGACTGATAAAAGAGGTCATATCTATTACGATATTGGATTATATATTATTAACCTTATCCTTATTTTCAATCATCCTTCAGAACCCAATACCTTAGCTTTTTCTTCACTAATTTAGAGTTTCATCCATATGGAAATGACCAATAATACAGATCAAGAATGCTTTTTATTCATAAAATTGGGCTCGGCATCACTTTAATGTTGAAGATTTTAAGGAACTGGCTTTATTTCATCAAACAAAAATAAAAAATACAATCCTTAATTTCAAATTATATTAATTTTTTTCAATATTGAAAGAAATAAATGTTCTTTAATCAATACAAATTAGCAAGTGATAGTGAGAAATTTGCCAAAGAAAGATACTCGATTTATACGAGAAGAAGGAAAAGTTTTAATGCTTGGAAATGAAGCGGTGGTGAGAGGTGCATTAGAATCTGGGGTATCCTATGTTTCACAATATCCTGGCACGCCCACTTCTGATATTGGCGAATATTTCCACCAAGTATTGGACCAGAAACCAGAATTAAAAAAATATTTAACCCATCAATGGGCGGTAAATGAAGCGGTCGCAACGTCTGCTTCTGCTGGAGCGGCATGGACAGGAGTGAGAAGTTTTAATCCTATGAAACATGTGGGGTTAAATGTTGCAAGTGATCCGCTTAGCGTTATCGCATTAAATGGACCTAATCCGGGCGCTATGGTCATTTTAGTGGGAGGAGATCCTGGAAGTTTAGGCTCCCATCAAGAACAGAATGATCGCTTTTATACATGGATGCTCCATCTTCCTTGTTTAGAACCCCATACTCCTCAAGAATGTAAGGATTTCACCAAACTGGCATTTGAACTTTCGGAGAAACATGATCTCGTCATGGAGATAAGGACTACCACTAGAAGTGCACATTCGAGGGGTTTTGTTAATTTGGAACCTCTCCAAAAAGGAAAGCCGCATGGGGAATTTGAAAGGAATATTCCTAAATTCAACAGTCTTCCCCCGCATGCCATAAATAACCATAAACGATTATATGAGAGAATCGATAGACTTAGCGAGGAGATTCCCAATCTAAATATTAATAAAGTGTATGAAGGAACGAATAAAACGGGAATAATTACCAGTGGTATGCCTTTTGGATATACTATGGAAGCATTAAATCAATTAGAGTTAGAGGATGTACCCATTTTAAAACTGGGGATGATATATCCCTTGAATGAAGGTGAAATCATCGGATTTTTAGAAAACTTGAAACGGGTAATCATCATAGAAGAACTGGAACCATTTTTGGAGGTGAAGGTAGCCGAAATTGCCCAAGATCATAACCTTGATATTGAAATACTCGGGCAAGAATATTTTCCAAAATATAACGAATATTCGACAGGACTCGTTGCAGAAAATTTGGCAAAAATATTCAATAAACCGCCAAATAAAGAAATGATGCAAGCTATTGACTATTTTGATTCCTATGAGGATATTATTCCCAGCAGATTTCCGACCTTCTGTGCCGGCTGTCCCGAACGCGCAACACTCTATTCCATTTTAAAGGCGACGAACCGGTTAGAAAATACGGTAGTTTGCGGAGATATCGGGTGCTATGTTATGTCCTTTTTTCCCCCGCAAGAATGCAGTGATTTAGTGATCTGCATGTCCGGAGGGATAAGCGCCGCGATTGGAATGTCGGAAAAGGCCGATCAGAAAATCTTGGCGATGATCGGAGATTCTACGTTTTTTCATACGGGGATCCCTCCCTTAGCAGAAGCGGTAGGATACGATTCTAATGTTTTGTTGATTATCTTCCAGAATTCTTGGACCGCGATGACGGGTCATCAAGACGATGTACTCCGCCATTTAACTGAAAAAGGATTTTCTATCGAAAAGATTTGCAAGGCAATCGGAGTCCCTTGGTTACGGGTGGGTGATTCCTATAATCCACGAAACTTAACCAAGATGATTGATCAAGCGTTAAGTAAAAAGGGATTAAAGGTAATAATTATAAAGAGAGAATGTGCGCTCCAAGCCCACCGGTGGAGGATGTCTCAGAAACGGAAATTGATGGAACAAGAAAAAAAGGTTCAAGAGAATATTTATTACATATCTGGATGCCAGATGTGTTATGAATGTGCTCGCATTCTGAGCTGTCCGGCTATCAGGCGAACCGTCGTGGACGGGGAAGAAACAATGAAAATCGATCAAGATAGGTGCGTCAGATGTGGGGTCTGTTACGAAGCTTGTCCAAATTCCGCAATTCATAAATCTACCATTAACGCTCTTGACCAAGCAGTCCCTTTTCGAGAGATATAGCCTCTATTTTCTAAAAAGGCTCATAGGGAAAAAGGAGAAATTAATGGTTATTACTTATCTTTAGGAGCGGGTTTATTTAACGAGCTTTGGAAGATTATGATAAGAATTTACCGACAAAGCAAGTTACATATCAGAGAGACTGGAATTAAATTTCCAATTTCAAAAAATGAATTAGAGGCACTTATAAACCATTATTCTCTAAGAAGTGGTTATAAGTTAGCTAAAATTATTCAGTTTATAGTTTGAGACCTAAAATTGAAAATTTTTAATAGAAAGAAATATTGTTAAATATATGGGCTTTAAAGAAACAGATATTATTAATATTGTTATTGCTGGAACTGCGGGACAAGGAGTGATAACCTTAAAACGATTAATCGAGTTTGCTGCCCAAAAAAGTAGCGTTGAGACAATCCTTGGAAGCGAATCTTAATGCTTATTTAAAGCATGAGCGCTTAATGCACGGGCTTGCTCAACGCGAGGGAGCCATTACCAGTCATACTCGGTATCAAAGAGACCCTTTCTCGGATCCTAGAAAAAATCTACAATCTCCCTTAATCTGTTATGGTGACGCGGATCTTTATATTTGTTTTGAACCCTCAGAGGCGCTGCGTCGCGGCATTTTCGCCTCGGAAAAAACTACGTTTGTGGTAAACTCTCGAACGATTCCTGGAGTTATGATCAGCGCTAATTTAGAGGAATATCCCTCCTTAGAGAAAATTGAAAGCACTTTGAAGGGTTATACCGATGAGGTCTATTTTATGAATGCGACTGATATTGCGTTAGATGAATTTAATAAGAATCAGCAAGTAAACATCATCATGCTGGGGTTTGCAATCGCAACTGGAAAATTACCGTTCATAGAAATTGAACATTATGAAGAAGTTATTAAAGAATGGCTTCGAGACGTAGATCTCAACATAAAAGCGCTCCACCTTGGACTGGAGAAAGGGAAAACTATTATTCAAGAGAAAACAGCATAATTTACCACCACATTATTCTTTAACATAACCGTGTCATCAAAAAAAAGATTCATCAAAAAGAGAGATCACATTTTATAAAGAGGGTTAATAACTTTAATAAAAATATAAATAGACAAAAGAAGTTATTTCTTTCTTTTAATAACTTTGACGAGCCCTTTGTCCCGAAGCTTGTCCATCATTTGTACAATATCTTCCACGTTTTTTTCGGCGATATCAGCAACTTGCTCAATAGTATTCATCCCGTCACAGATTTTCAGAACTTTGTATTCTTCTGGAGTCAACATGCCTAAATGCACACTCATTTCAGGGATTTCCTTTACAACGATTGGGATTCGAACCTCTTCTCCGGTGGCACCTTTTTCTACTTCTTCCGAACTCGGTGCATCTCCGAAGAATGATTTTACGCCAGTAATATCAAACTGATCGTTAATATAGACATAAATTGTATGCTCTTCGCCGCTGTTGTCATCGGGATCTTCCTCATCGGGGTGTGGGTTCTTATGTTTATATTCCTTGGTATATATGCCTGTCTGAAGCCCATTTATGATCTCCTCCTTATCTACTCTCAATGCAACCATATCATGACATATATCACACCAAGCCCAGCATTCCACTAGATTAAAATATTTCTTGACTTTATTTTTTGGCGTCTCTCTTCACCTTATTCTTAAATATTAATTGATTTGATAATTTGAGTCTTACAATTATACAATTATGACATATACTTAGAATTTATTAATTCTAATAAAACCTTTATTGTATAATATTACTATTATTTATTTTGAATTTAAATTTTTAATTTAGTAAGACTGATCTGAAAAAATGATTTAAAAAAGTAATTGGAAAAGCTTGATAAAGATTTGCATGCGATTTATGGACTAAGGATTAGTTTAAAATCCTACTAAATGAGAAAGCTTCTCTTTCAGACCATCCCACAAGTTGACGTCTTTCAAACTCTATTAGACCAACTGAACAAAGATAAATAATAATCAATATTGACTATGGATAAGAAGAAGAAACCTTTGGGTGGGATTTATCATGCGATAAAACACCGTCCGTTAGGCCTATCGAATGGTTTATGATGCATTTAATAAAATAATTAATTTAAAGATTGATGTAAAGAATAAATTCATAATATTTGATAGCTAGTTATTTCCCGTTCCGACCAGATCACATTTATCCCCCCTCTGCAAGGAATACAGGGGATACACCGATGTCGAGACCAAGATTTCAGTCGATATGAAAGGAAGACCGCCCTCTTTCAAATAGAAAGTCTAAGGCCCAACAAAATCACACTTTAAACATGTATAACTCTTGCCCATATCCCTACAGCGCTCGCATCGCCAAATCATTACGTCTCCACACTCCGGGCAAGGGAAGTTTACTGCATCTTCAACTGGGGTAATGACGCGACCACATCCGCTACAAGTCTGTTTCTTTAACAAAGACATATATATAAGAAAGATTTTAATTATTTTAATTTTGTGTTGCTTTCTTTTCAAAAAAGATTAAAATTAGTAATAATTATCAAATATATAGTAAAAACACAAAAGGTCATATTAAGATGGGAGATTACCACATAGCATTAATTGATGTCATTCCAGAAGATACAGACGCTGATTTTGAATCATTGGTTCAAAAATTGGAAAAGACTTTACCAGACGCGTGTAAGATTGAGAAATATGAGATCATGCCGGTCGCCTTCGGGCTTGAAAAAGCACGAGTAAGAGTCAGGTATCCCGAAGAATGGGGGGGGACGGATAAGGTTGAAGGGTTTTTCGAAGGAGTAGACGGCATTCAAGGAATTGAAGCTATTGCCTTTTCCAAGGCGTAAGAAGGTCCCAGTTAGACATACTGCAAGAGAATAATTTGGGCTTTACCATGTAAATATTTTCTTTTTTTAACTTTTTTTAATCTTTAAATATAGGCGTTACCCCGTTCGCTTAAATAGTTTGTCTATTTCCTTAAAGGAGAAAAAGCGTAAGGTGGGTCGTCCGTGAGCGCAATGGTAAGAATCCTTACATTTTGCTAATCGGATGAGTAACCTTCGAATATCTTTAAGGGAGAGATCATCCCCCCCTCGGATACTCCGATGGCATGCAAGATAATTAATAATCTCCTCCTCCACTTCGGAAAAGGTTTGATCCTTTCCAATCTCGGTAAGGTCCTCGATGATTTCTCTGATAACCGTTTCATCAAGCACTTTCCCATAAATGGTAGGAAATCCTCGCAATATAAATGTATTCCCTCCGAAATGCTCCAAATCGAACCCCAACTTTTTGATTTCATCCATATTTTCTTGCAAAAAGAAAGTGTTACGGGGGCTTAGTTGAATTTTAACCGGAGATATTAATGTTTGTCTTTGTTTTTTTGAGGATTCTAATTGCCGGTAAAAGAATTCCTTGTTAATACGTTCAGAAGCAGCGTGTTGATCGAGTAAATAAAGTCCCTCTTCTCCGTCTTGGTTTATTCCCTCCAGGACAATATATCTCTTATTAGAGAGTTGTCCGGTGGAGGAAATAAGCCTGAGCCGTGGGAAGCTCTCGAATTGGAGATATTTATTTCTAAGATAAGTTTCTTTATCCGAAATTTCCTCTAAGGATTTATCTTCCAGATGATCTGTGAGGTGAAGTTGCACCTTTTTCTCGAGTTTAAGTCCTTTTTCAGCTTGCTTTGTCTCATCTCTTGCTCCTTCCCTTGTCGTGATATGTGCTTCACCAAAATCTTTTCTCTGTGCGATTCCTTCGGCATCGAGTTTAGATCCTTCTCTTTCTGTATGATGTGTTGGTAAGGAACTTGGGTTTCCACTTTCATTTAAAGTTTCTATGCTTTCCTTTTGAGCGGTTTCTCTGGAGCCCTCCTCTTCTGACGAGTATTGATTGAGTTCCGTTTCTAAATACTCATCTCCTTGTTCTATGAATTTTTCCTCCACAAAATTTCGGATCACATGGGATATTCTATTTGAAATGAATCGATCGTTTTCAAATCGTACCTTTAACTTCTTAGGATGGATATTAAAATCGACAATCTGGGGTTCCAGCTCCAAAAAGAGGATCACGAATGGATATTTCCCGACCATTAGAGCCCCTTTATAGGCTTCCTTAACAGCGTTAAAAAGCAGATCACTGATGATATATCGTTTATTTAAAAAGATACTGGAACTTCTTCGACGTTTTTTCGCTATCCGCGGATGACCCAAAAGACCATGTACCCTTAATATGCCATGCTCTTCCGAGAAATTAATAGGTTCCATATATTTTGCGGTTTTTTTTCCATATATATGAAACACAGTGGTCTTTAAATCATTTGAAGCAGGACAGTTAAGGATATCCAGATCATTATGCATATAAATAAAATGTATTTCTGGGTTTGCAAGAGCATACCTTTGTACAAAATCCGAGATATGACCTAACTCAGTCGAATTAGTTTTTAAGAATTTCCTTCTGGCGGGAAGATTATAAAAAAGATTCTTAACCTTTATATTAGTTCCCACAGGACAAGAGATAACCCCTTTTCTTTTTGTTTTTCCCCCCTCAATAACCATTTGAATTCCATTCTTTTTTTCGGCTGTTCTGGTGATGATTTCCACTTTGCTTACCGCAGCAATGCTTGCAAGCGCTTCTCCACGAAATCCGAGGGTGTTTAAATGTTCCAAATCATCTATATTCCTGATTTTACTACTGGTATGCCGGGCAAATGCTAATTCCACTTCATTTGAAGGAATACCGACCCCATCATCGATTACTTGAATTAACTGCTTTCCCGCTTCTTTAAGGATAAGTCGGATCTCTTGAGCATTGGCATCTATACTATTTTCAATTAATTCCTTGACCACATTTGCCGGTCGTTCAATGACTTCACCGGCCGCAATCTTTTCATATTCTTCTATCTTTTTAATTTTTCTTCGGTCTAAATTCATAGGTTTATCCGTTTGGCATTTAAATTGCTTTAAAATAACATTTCTCAAAATAAAATATGATAATCAACTTTTATAAGTTTAAAAGGTATAATAAATATTATTGGTAAATTAATAATAAAGTGAAATTCTGAATAAAATGGCATATTCATTATTAGACTTTTCAATATTAGGACTTATTGATGCCATCACGGGATCCTTAGTTGTTATCCTTGGCGTCATTTTTGGGGTATTTTTCATTTATCAAGGTCATAAAAAGAATGTGAAAATGCTTCAACTTCTGGGTTTGGTTAGCTCGTTTGCGGGCCTAATGTATTTAGGCGTATTATTGGACTTTGGTTGGCTATTAATAAGGGAACAAAATTTCGAGAAGTTAGGAACTCCATTATCCAGTTATATTTGGTTCCCTCTGGTGATGGTAATTGCAATATATATAGCTGCCCGGATTCTATTTCCGGAGAAGGCTAAATATTTTATCTTAGTTTATTTAATTATGGGGATTATTTTCTATTTCTTAATTTTCAGTTTCTCTGACTCTTCTTTTTATACGGGTTTTTATGAAAAGTCTGACCCTCGCTTATGGGATTATAATATAAACGTTACATCACTGGCTGGTATTTTTTTAGCCTTAATGCTTTTCCCTGTAATCCTTATTTTCGGGGGCGGGTTATTGTATAAAAGTACAAAAACCACGGGGACATTAAAGAAGAAATTTATCGCTTTAGCTCTCGGAGCCTTTAGTTACGGTTTCGCTGGACTCTTTGAAGGATTTACCCAACCTGGAATTGGAGTAATCTTGGTAAGAATTGTTTACCTCTCGAGTTTTTGGTTCATGTATTATGGTTTAAAACCAGTTGAATAAAAAATTTTTTATTTTTTTTTTTTAAGGTCTAGATCCATCGAATCTTTAACGGCTCTCTTGGCGGGACTTTTCTATACTCTGCTGCTGGATGTCCCAAAACCATCACTCCCGTGATAGTCATCTCTTCGTCGATATTAAGTTCCTCTTTTAAATCATCAGTCCTATTTATGGCTTCTTGGGCATATCCTATCCAACAAGTCCCTAATCCTCTCGTTTGAGCTGCTTGCATTCCATGAGAAAATGCAATTCCAGCATCGTTTCCGGCCATTATTTCACTTCCATAAACTGAAGAATATATCACAATGACCACGGGGGCGTTATAAAATATATGATCTCCTCCCCTCTCTAACTCTTCTAACTGTCGATCTAAACTGTGCTCTCTTGTTGGATCCTCAATCATTGTTTTATATCTTTTTGGAAGAAGGAATTTCAGATATTTTCCGTACTTTAGTAACTTTTTAAGCAATTTTAACATCTTAATAGTTGCCTGTCTCATATGATTAATTACCTCTTGGTCTTGAACAACTGCATATTGCCATTTTTGCGCATTTCTTGAACTGGGAGCGTATTTCATGGCAGTTAAGACCGCTTCTATATCTTTTTCCTTTACCTCTTTATCCTTGTATTGTCGAATTGAACGCCGACTTCTCGTTAAACGCATGAAAGTATCATAAGAACATATTTTTGAGGGTTCTTTTATCCCATCAAATTCCTCAAAGGGTTCTTCACTTTCATAAACAACAGCATCTGTCGGGCAGATAGCTACACAATGCCCGCACATAATGCAAATTCCCACTGAATCACTAAACTTGACCTGACGTTTTTTGCCGACTTTAGTTGGAGATTTTTGAAATAAATTTACGGGACAAGCTTTTACGCATTTTAAGCATTTTATGCATTTTTCTTTATCTACTCCTTTAATCTCAATCATTTTTTTATCACGAAATTTCGAAAAAAATATGTTATTGACATAAAGAATTCACAAAACAAAAATTTTTCTCATTAAAGATTTAAATCTTCGAGTTTTTTCCTAATTTCTATTAATTTTTGCATGGCATCCACAGGAGTTAATGAATTTATATCGAGATTTTCTATCAGATGAATTACTTTTTTGATATTTTCGTCCATGACCTTTTCCTTTTTTACCACGGGTTTAAAAAAGCTGGTTTGAACATATTTGCTCTTCTTCTTTTTCGGTTTTTTTTGCGCATCCTTTATCTTATTTTTAATGTCTTTAATTTTTTCCTCTAAAGACTGTAACTTCGAATCTTTCTGATCCAAGAGTCTGTCTTTTTCGGATAAGGTATCCTCATATTCCTGTAATTCTTGCTTTCTTTCTTGTAATCGCTGATTGAGATTATTGAGCCGATCTTTTTTTCGTTCAATAAACATATCATGATATTTTCCGTTTTTATTTTGATCATTATTGGAACGAACAGCCGCTTTAAACTGGTCTTCCTTATCTATGAGTTCCAGTATTTCATATGCTCTTATAATGACATCTTCTGGAATACCAGCCAAATTTGCAACGTGTATTCCGTAAGATTTATCTGTACTTCCTGGTTTCAGCTTTCTTACAAAATTGATGGTTCCATCCTTGTTTTTGATAATGTCGAGGTGATAATTCTTAATACGCGGGAGATCAATTTCAGTTAACTGGTGATAATGGGTGCTGAACAAAGTTTTCGCCCTCAGCTCATGCAGCTTTTCTAAGGTTGCCATTGCGATGCTTTGCCCGTCGCTTGTGCTGGTACCTCGTCCTAATTCATCGATGATCACTAAACTTTTTTCTCCGGCATAATTCAGGATCTTGGCGGTTTCTGTCATTTCAATCATAAATGTACTTAATCTTCTTGCCAGATCATCGGAAGCTCCGATTCGTGTAAAGATCTGATCGATAATGCCGATCTCCGCCGCTTTTGCGGGGACATAACATCCCATCTGTGCTATTATACAGATTAATGCGACTTGCCGTAGAAAGGTACTCTTCCCGGACATATTAGGTCCCGTAATAATTAGGATTTGTTCCTTTTCATTATCTATATAACAATCATTAGGAATAAAGGGCTCGCTTAGATCAATCTTTTCTACCACGGGATGTCGCCCTTCTTTAATTTTTATTTCATTACTATCATTTATCAGCGGTCTGCAGTAATTATTTTTTTCGGCAATCTCCGCAAAGCATGCTAAAACATCTACAAAAGCCAAATGATGAGCGGTATTTAAAATTCCTTCTGTTTTCTCCAGAACCTCGGTCCTAATTGATTTAAACACTTCATATTCCAGATCATTGATTTTCTCTTCTGCGGCAACGATATCATCCTCTAACTCTTTCAATTTAGTCGTGGTATATCGCTTGGAATTCTTAAGAGTCTGTCTTTCAATATATTCTTCTGGTAATGACTTAATTGATTTAAGCGTATTTTTTGTAATTTGAATATAGTACCCTAAAATATTATTATGTCCCACTTTTAACCCAGATTTCAAATCAAGCCTCTTTTTTTGCTCTTTTTCATAATTTAAAAGATAGGTCTTACCATTATTCAGCGTGTCTCTAAGATCATCGACTTCCGAATCATATCCGTCCTTTATTATATCTCCCTCCTTCACGGTAGTGGGAGCATCTTCTTTGATCGAATCTTCAATTAACTTTTTGATATCGTGAAAATCTCTAATCCCATCCAAAAATCTCTTTATCTCGGGAATTTCGGCTTTTTTTAAGAGATTTTTAATTTTAGGAATATTCTTCAATGAATTTTTAATATTTAGGAGATCTCGGGCATTAGTTCTATTTGTATAATTTATACGATTAATAAATCGCTCTAAATCACCTACCGAGTTAAGTTCTTCCCTTAGATCAGACCGGAGAAAAATGTCATCTTTAAATTTTTGGACAATATTTAGACGCTCAGTAATGCGGTCTATATCCGTGAGTGGTTGGAGGATTACTTTTTTTAATAATCTGGATCCCATTGGGGTATTTGTATGATTAAAAATTGAAAATAATGTTGCATCCCTTCCCTTTTCCCGTAAGGAGGTGGTCAGTTCTAAATTTCTTTGCGTAATATAGTCTAAATGTAAAATATTTTTTTCTTGTATGAGATTAATTTTAAAGATATTAGGGATAACATCTCTCTGCGTTTCCTTTAAAAATGCAAGAAGCCCTCCAGACGCTTCGATTGCCAACTTATGTCCTTCAAGCCCAAATCCCTTAAGGTTTGATACATTAAAATGTCTTTTGATTAAATCCTTTGCCTCATTAAATGTAAACACGTAATCCTTATAGGTTTTTATTAATGCGTCGGTTAAATCAGTTAAATATATGAAAAGTTTTTCATCTTTTTTCAATTCTTCAGGTAATATCAATTCAACTGGATCATATTGGGTAAAGATACTGAGCAGTTTTTCTAAAGGGTCTTGATTTTTAGAAGAAAATTCCGCACATACAAATTCACCTGTGGAGATATCGGAAAAAGCTACCCCATAACCTTTTCTATTTTTTACCAAGGAGGCAATATAGTTATTTTCTTCAGACTCTAACATATCTGCCTCCGTTACAGTTCCGGGAGATAATATCCTAACCACCCCCCGTTTAATAATTCGCCCTTTTACATTTGAGGGATCTTCTAGTTGTTCTACGATTACTACTGTTTGTCCGGCTTTCACTAAATTATTTAAGTAATTCCCAGCATGATGGGGTATTCCGGCTAACGGATAAGAATCATCACTAGTCTTTCTTTTGGTGAGGGTAAGTCCTAAAAGTTTGGAAACCTTTACTGCGTCATCAAAGAAAAATTCATAAAAATCTCCCATTCTATAAGCGATAAGATGTTCTGAGTTTTTCTTTTTTATACTGTACCAGTGTCGCATCATGGGTGTAAGGTCTTTAGGATCGCAATCCTCTATGGATTCGATGTATGTCATGGCATGCTATCGATGAATATTTATTCTTCTTAATTAATTATTATCTATATAACAATAAAGTGCATTAAATAACTCTTATTGTTAGTTTTTTAATAATTTTTTATAGTTGATAAACAAGTTTCTTAAAATTCATCTAATCTTTTGATATCACGAGTTCGATAATCAAATTGAGGGAAGGTCGGTAAGTTTTTTTTCCGCTTGTTTCTCATATTTCTCAATAATAAAATCTTGCATTTTATCATAATCAACAAAATCTCTTCTCCCGTCGAAATCATAGGAAATTACGATTGAAATAACTCCCTTTTTTTCACATGCCCATTTTTTTAAGTAATCACACTTTTGTTGAATTTCTAATTTCTTAAGACCATAAATCGGTATATAATGTTGAATTCCATTGAATTCAAAAGCAATACCCAGTTTCTCATTGTATCCATCTAGTTCTAGTCTATGATTTGTTAATTTCATGAGCCACTTAGGAGTAGATTTAGGAAATTTTGCTCAAAATATAGATTCAAAGAAAAATCTCGCTATTCTTTCACTTGTTTCTTCTGCACATGCAGGACACCATCGATCTAGTTTAATGTTTGAATATGTTGATAACCATGGTTTATGGTTCTCACCGAATTGCCATAGAAAGTGAGTTGTGGATTTATTAGAATGTTTTAATGGCTAATTTCTGCAATCCGAAAAAAGTTAGGAGGTGAATCTTTTCTTTTTGCCATAAAGAGGGGGGTATATTTTAGTCAGATTTTCCCCAAAGAGTTTTACATTCATCCATTTTTTATCCGTTTCGTTCCATTTTAAATTGCTATAGGGATTATATCTTTCTAGAATATCATCTTCGTCGAAGATGCTATTAATTAAGGTTTCTCCTGGTGCATAATCTGGTAGAATGAGAAAATGGCCAATATCAAAAAGTTGAAAAATATCTACAAATATTTTTTGAAAATCAGAAAGATTTGCATCTTTAGGAAGATATAATTCTATAAATAATCCATACTGGAACGGTTCTACAATCTGAGGTTTATTATGAATAAAATATTCTCCTTTTATTTCATAGATATGACCAACGTTAAAAAAACTAAAAATCTGAATTAAAGTAGTCATATATTTTTTCTTTGGAATATTTGGGAGGATAATATAGAGTTTTTCTATAAGTTCCAAATTTTTAAGTTTAAGATAGGGGATGATTAAATCTCTTTTCAAGAGATACTTAATAGGCTTGACAGTACTTTTAAAATGGGTACCTAAATAACTTTTTAAATCTAAACCACCCCATTGATATAATTCTTTGAGGTATTGAAATGCTTTTGATGGTTTTCCATATATTTCTGAACTTTTTTTATCAAAATCATAATACTTTACAAATTGATCTAATCTCTGAAATTTCCTATTGAACAATATTTTATTTACATATGTTTTAAAATAATTGGGCTCTAAATTCCAACCTTTATTTGTTAAATTATATTCAAAATGGAGAACATTATAGAATCTTTTCGGGGTGAATAGGCAATATTCAAGTATATTATTTCTCGATTTTGATAGTAAATTCAAATAACTTTTATTGGGAGTTCTAAAAGGAAAAAGAAATGACAATAGCAGGGGAATATTATTATCAATACAAGCCGGATACTGAATATTCGTAAAGGAATTGTTAAACAAGAGTTTATAATCAATCTTATTCATATCTCGTGGACGAATATATAGAAAATATTTACTTAGTCCGAACTGGTGATATTTAGGATGATAAGAAATTTTATCCACGAAAGAAGTAAAAAAAGTTTTATTTTTTATCTCTTGAATGTTATCTTTTTGAATTTTGCAAGATAAATCCTGATTAAATTCCTTTAATTCATTTAAAAGGGAACTATCATAATTTGGAGAACTATGTGATATCCGGCTACTTACCATCTTCGAGACTTGGAAAAAATCGACACTATTTGAAAAAAACTTTTGGAAATAACTTTTATTGCCATCCCTGACTTTAAGATCAGCATTCTTATCTGCGACCTCGAGAATATATCTTCTCACCTCTGAGAATAAGTCTTCTGTATAGAAGAATTCTTTTTTTTCAAAGTCGTAATACCTTTTTAAAGAATGCTGTTTATAAATGCCATCATGCAGAAATCTGTTTAAATTTATTATATTCTCATTAAAGGTATGGAGAAATGCAGAAATCAGTAAATGTTTTTCAGCATTAGTAATATTCGGTAAATAAACTTCTATATATGTTTTTTTATCACCTTTTAAAATAAGTAACCGGGCAAAAAACTTCTGAAGGTGCTCATAAATAACCTTATCATTTACGGACTTAATATTTATTCTTAGAAAATAGTTAGCAAAATGAGAGGTATTTATAGTGGTTTGCATGGCGGGAACTGCTAAGGGATTTTCTCGAGTCACATACTTTTTAATTCGTTTTTTAATTGTTTTAGATGTAATCTTATCAATTGTATTAGTTTTATAGCTTTTTTTGAACTTCTTAGTCTTTTTGTTTACTATTTTTTTAATATACCCAGGATTTTCTAAAAGATCATAAATAACTTCAAGATCAAGAATTTTAATACTTCTTAATGCTTTAAAAAAATCAAAGAATAATTGATATTCCTTTTTCTTTTTTTCATACTTATCTCTGTCATTAATATAGAGGGGTATAAATAATCTTGAAATAAGCTTCAAGATCCTCTCATCTTTGATTATTAAATTATTACTTATAGAATCTGTGAAATTTATGTCTTTGATGTCTTTAAGTATCTCCCTTATATTTCTTTTATTCTCATTTTCAAAAAAATAACACTCCAAAGATTCTAGAGTTTCAATAATTTTACTAATTTCATTAAAAATATAAAAGAAGCCAGATTTTGTATTATTTTTAATGAATCTTTTTAATTTCTGCTTTAAATCAGAGTTTTGATAAATCTTATTAGCAACGTTATGAAACTCTTTGATTAATGTTTTTTCGCTGCCGATTTGATTAAACAAATCCTTTTTTATTTGGGAAAGTGTTACCGCTCTGGGGCTAAATCCAAATCCGGTAACGGACCAATACCGTAATCGATTAAAAAGAAGCCAATCAAACAGATCTGGGTGGAAGTGGTAATCGTTTTTCCTCCTATATTGAATAGTAAAGCCCGTTTCGTAACTCTTTAGGTATTTTACATGATTTGGGTTGAGAATTCGATCCTTATTATGAAATTCTCGAAAATAGTTTAGATTAAGGAAATTACTAAATTCCTTTATTTCTGAAAAGAAATAATTGTGAAGGATATTCTTTTCGCTTAAAAATCGAAATAATGACCTTAAATCAGATTCATATTTTTCTGGAATCACAAAAAAGCCTTCTAATTTAACACCGAATGAAGAAAATCCGATTTTTGAGAAAACATTAAAAAGAAGATGGTCCAATATTTTTGTTATTTTGGGAAGAGTAAGATTAGGGTTAAACGTAACACTATAGCAAAATAATTCACCTTTGATCGGTTTCCAGTTAATTTGGTATGATGGACCTATATAACTATGATCTCTTATCCAGCGAATGCTTTCTTTGAATTCTTTTTGATACAAATCTGTCTGAATATATTGGTTTTCAGTATATTTTTTAAATAATTCTGTATATTCCTTGAGCGAATTAAAAATCAGATTCTTTTGAAAAATTTTAATCAGAATTCGTAAAGTTTCAATTAAAACATCATTTTTCAGTCTTTTCGAAGTCTCTAGGAGATATTTTTTAAATAACAACTCAAAAAAATTAAATTGATTATTTTCAATGATATGATAATTATTTCCTAAAAAGGAGAATAAAAAGGCTCGGGGATTTTCCCCTTTAATTTTTTTTAACTTAAAGAACTCGTCTATTCTGTCTAAATGAGTGTTTAAAAGTTCATAATCGATGACTTTTTCTCTCAACGTACTGTGATATTCTTCGATATTTTTTTCATTCTTCAAATCCAGGTAAATTATTTCGTTAAGGATAATATGGACTATCCGATTGGTTTTCAATTTATTCGGTAAAAAGCATAAATACGCTTCTTTTAATAAAATAAAGGGGGTAAAGTGAGATTCCTTTACCCAAATATAATATTTTCTTCTTGTAAATTCGCGTCTTACCCCAAAATTCACTAATTCATTACTAAAACCATGAGAATCTTCTTCACCAAGGATGATATCTATGTTTTTGTTTACGAGAGTAAGATTAAAATTATCTTGTATTAGTTTTAAAAATTCATAAAATAAATTTTCTGCGGAAATTCTATTTTCATTATACTTTTTTATTAAATCCTTCATCCTAATTTTCTTTCAATTAAGAATATTCCCAAGTTTAATATAAATTTTTTTTAAAATTTGCACCTCTCTTTATATATTCAGTAATTAGATAAAAATTAGGAGGAGATTAAATGCTTTGGTTTTAAATAATTCCTTTTATAATAAGGACAAAACTATTTATTTGAAATAAGATAAGAATGCGATCATATAATTCGGTGAGTAAGCTGAAAAGAAATAAACATTTTAAATTAAAAATTATGGAAAAACTAATGGAACAAAGATATCAGAAGCAAGAAGAATTAGCAAAACTTAAAATTAATTTATTTAAAAGACAGTTGGATTTCTCTAAAACAGGGGATCAAGATACCCCAGCACAAGATAATCGAACTCTAACCGTCCGAGAAAAAAATCGGTGGGATAGACAGATTAAAAATGAATTGCTCAATCAAAAAAAGATAAAAAATGCCAAGATTGCTTGTTTTGGGCTAGGAGGTATAGGGAGTAATGCACTCCTAGGATTAATTTATTCTGGTGTGGAACTTTTTAAGATTATAGATTATGATACTATTGAAACTTCTAACTTAAATCGTCAAACACTATATGAAATGAAGGATATTGGTCAGTTTAAAGCAAAGGCGGCTAAATTGCGAATGCTCCAAATAAATCCTGAAATATCAGTTGATGCATTTAATATTTTTATCGATTATCCAAGACATTTAAATATACTTAAGAAGTATACCAAAGAACATAATGAAAATTGCCAAGACATTGAAAAAATTATAGCTTGGGCAGATTATATTATAAATGCTGTAGATTATAATGGAGCCCCATATCTCATAAATGATTTTTGCGTAAGACTTCAAAAACCTTATTATTGGGCGGGAGTTAATCATTTTATCGGTGATATATTCCCTTACATCCCCAAAAAAGCTCCTTGCTTGCGGTGTATATTTAACAGTGATTTTTATTCTGATCTCCATCTTCCCTTTTTACGGTATAGAACGGACGACACAAGTCATTCTACTCCTAATCTGGGAACAACCGTGATTAGTACGGGCACCATTATAAGTGAATTGATCATTCATGATATTTGTAAAATTTATAATCCTCTCAAGGAAAAGTATCTTATTTATGATTCTTTAAACTTAGAATTACATAAAATTCCTCTTCAACAGGATCAGTATTGTCATTGTCAAAAATTTATAGAAAAAGAAAAAGAAAATTTCATCCTTTAAGAACTCAAAATACCTTTGTTTAATCTATGAGTCAGAGCATATTTTTCAAAACTCTATCTAAAACGCAAGAGAAAACTCAGTAATTATCTTAACAATATTCTTTCTCATTTGTTTAGAAAACTCAAACAATATAAAGTGGGAACAATCCTTATCGGAAATTTGAAAGGAATTAGGGATTCCCGCATTTTCGCATCTCTCGGCCATCTTCTCCCAGAATCCCCCCAGTTCCGAATACAGCAACATCTAAAGGTATGCAAATAGGCCCACTATCTTTATCAAACTCTACTCAAAATTAATCATTTTAGATTTAGAGAATAAATTTTCTTTTTTTGTTCCTAAGCAAATTTTTTTAGGAAATCATCATTTAATTTCAAATATTCTAATTAAATGAAATAAAGATTAATAGTGGAAGAATTATGTCTGAAAAAAATGAGATTTTATTGTTTAAGATAAAAAGAAGGGTTGCGTATTTAACTATTAACCGTCCGGATTCTGCTCATGCTTTTAATTTAACCCTAATGAAAAAGTTTTATCAAGCCCTAAAGAGAGCCGATGAAAGTGAAAAAGTAAAATGTATTCTCGTAAAAAGTACAGGTAATAGAACCTTTAGTGCGGGTATCGACATTCGAAATATGCCAGAGAAAAATCAAGAAGAATACATGAATAAGATGAGAGAGTTTGGGAGAAAAATTACTCAATATATGTTATTGATGAAAAAACCGATAATTGCTCAAGTGCAAGGAAGCGCCATCGGATTTGGAATGGAAGTAATAATGGCTTGCGATCTTAAAATGTTTGCGGATAAACCTTTGGATCAAATGAAGTTCCGTATGCCAGAAATTGCCATAAGTATATATCCTCAGACGGGCGCCACAATTTTACCTTTATTATCATTTGGGTTGAATTTTGCCAAAAGAATCCTCTTAACCTCAGATGAGTTTGGATTAGAAGAGCTAAAAAATATGAACTTTCCGACCCGAGTATTTCCTCCAGAACGATTGGAAATCGAGACGAAAAAGTTTCTCAGAACGTTTACAAAGCGCTCGGAATCTTTTTCATTTTTGATTAAGTCCAGTCTTACCATTATGAATAATAAGCTAATAAAGCGTTGGTATGACTTAGAAGATGAATGTGGGGAGACAAGCTATAAAAAGTTATCAATGCAAGAATTAGAGGAGTTTATAAACGGGCTTTTTGAAAAATATCCATAATACGTAAAAGTTCTTCCCAATTTTTTTTGTTTAAATTAATATTTTTGGAGGATCTGATTGAGGGATCTTGAAAGCTGAGCTTTTTGAATATTTTTTCTTACTTTTAATTTCAATTTAATCAAAAATTTTTAATCTTGTAATGTATTTCATAGGTAAAAGGATCTAGAAAAATAAATTAAATAATCTGAATTTTTGAGGGATTTAAGTTGACTGAAGATGAGAACATTCAAATTGTAATTCACGGGAGAGGTGGACAAGGGTGCGTTACAGCTTGTGAAATAATTGCAGAATCAGCCTATCTTAGCGGTAACTTTGTGGATGTCCATGCCTATCCGTCCTTCGGAGCAGAACGAAGGGGAGCTCCAGTTCAAGCATATGCAAAATTATCGCGAGATAAACAAATATGGGATCGTTCTGAGATCCGACATCCAGATATAGTTATTGTGTTCGACGAATCGGTATTGGATGAAGAGATAGCCTCTTCTTTAAAAGAAAATGGCATCATTATCATTAATTCAAGCAAAAATCCCGCGCATTTTAGAAATTTATTTAATCTTGTAAAAACCATTAAAGTCATTACGGCGGATATTGATCAGTTATCAATGGAAGAGAAATTACTAAAAGATGGACAACCTGTGATAAATACGGCAATTTTAGGCTTATTGGCAAAAGGGCTTCCGGATCTTAGTATTGAGAATATTAAAAAAGTAGTAACAAGGCAAATGAGTGGAGAATGGGCCAATAAGAATATCAAATTGATAGATGAAGGGTATGATCTAGCAAAGATGGTATAAAATATTTTTTACCTTGTAACGTCTGGAATTCATATTCAATGGGCGCAATAATTACCATATTTTAACGATCTGTTCTTAGATATCAAAAGCCTAATATCGAAAATCTTCTATTTTGATAAGTGATAAGCTTTCAACTCTTAGATATCAAAAGCCTAATATCGAAAATCTTCTATTTTGATAAGTGATAAGTTTTTATTCCTTGTGAAATTTTACATTGGTAAGAATTGCTGTTTTAATGAGATTTGTGAGAAAAAGTTATGACTGATATACAAGAAAAAAAGGATTATCAGAAAATTTTAGCTTCCATACAGAGACCAATTAAAGGAGAAGCTGGTCAGACTGGCTCATGGTCAAAATTGAAGCCTGTTATTGACGCCGAAAAATGTACCCCTTCTAAATCTGGGAAAATGGTTTGTTTTACATGCTGGCTTTATTGCCCCGAAGGAATGATTTCACGAACAATTCCTCCTAAGGTAGATATAAAATATTGTAAAGGCTGTGGAATTTGTGCTGAAGAATGTCCAGTAGAAGCAATAACTATGCAAGAGGTTGAAGAAAAATAACAGTTTCACAAAAGGAGCAACAGATGAAAGGGATAAAGATTCTTACCGGTAACCATGCAGCTGCTCATGCATTAAAGAACGCTCGAGTGAGAGTAGTGTCAGCTTATCCTATTACTCCCCAAAGTCCGCTTGTTGAAAAGGTGTCCGATTTCATCGCATCAGGAGAGTTAGACGCAAAATTCGTGACTGTAGAAAGTGAACATAGTGCTATGGCTGTGTGTTGTGCGGCTAGCGCCACTGGCTCAAGGGTCGCTACTGCAACCTCGTCCCATGGGTTAGAATTAATGTATGAGAACCTTCCTTGGGCGTCGGGTAATCGACTTCCCATCGTCCTAAATCTAGCAACACGGTCTCTGGGTGGTCCTTGGTCTGTTTGGACTGACCATCAAGATTTCTTTACTGTGAGAGATGTTGGGTGGATTCAACTATTTTGCGAAACTAATCAAGAAATTTACGATACCAATTTACAAGCATTTAAAATTGCGGAGGATCCCAGAGTCTATCTACCAACCATTGTAGGTTACGACGGTTATATTTTATCTCATACCATGATGCCCGTAAAATTGGAAAAGCAAACGGAAATTGATGAATTTTTACCTCCATTGACTCATCATATCAATCTATCCGATATTTCGAATATTAAGGGAGTGGATCCGGTCACTACTCCAAAGGTTGTAAACCGAAAAGAAGGCACAGCCCCTGGTTATTTTGAATATCGGTATGCCTTGGAAAAAGCTCTGGAAAATTCTATTGATGTGATTAAAGAGGTGCACGACGATTTTGCTGACAAATTTGGGAGAAGTTATGGGAACGGATTTTATAAAACATATATGCTTGAGGATGCGGATATTGTTATTTTTGCCATGGGGTCCGTTGCATCCCAAGCCCGTTCAGCTATAAAAAAAATGAGGGATAATGGAATTCAAGTAGGATTGGTTAGTTTACGATTATTTAGACCATTCCCAAAGGAGAAAATACGAGAACTCTTCAAGGGCATCGAGAAAGTAGTAGTTTTTGATAGGGATATTGGATACGGGTTTGAAGGAACATTATGCTATGAATTAAAAGCTGCATTATATCCGTTAGAAGAGCGACCCGCAGTAAAAGGGTTTATCGTTGGACTGGGAGGAAGAGATATAAAGGACGATCATTTAATGAGAGGGGTTGAAATGTTTGAAGAACAATATAATACGGGGATGATCACAGATAAAACAG
Organism: Promethearchaeia archaeon; assembly: GCA_046483985.1. Taxonomy (GTDB): domain Archaea; phylum Asgardarchaeota; class Lokiarchaeia; order Sigyniarchaeales; family SOKP01; genus JAWOCD01. The sequence goes on along the minus strand of JAWOCD010000091.1, from coordinate 10,211 downwards.
AATTTATTGGATTAAAATTGGATAAATTAAATTCTCTAAAAGGAGGGAAATAAAATGGTAAATGTTATGGATGTTCGCGAAGAAGAATTAATATATCCCGGAACACGGGCTTGTGCAGGATGTGCTATGGCCTTGGCATATCGAATGGCGCTTAAGGCATTAGGTCCAAAGACTATTACCACAGTTCCGGCAAGTTGTTTGACAGTCCTACACGGAATGCAAGGCTTTTGCTCAACAAAGATTTCAGTTTTACATACTCCTTTTGCTACTACAGGTGCGTCCGCGGCGGGTATTATTGCCTCTTTGGAAGAAAAAGATCTTGATGATGAGATAACTGTCGTTGCCTTTGCGGGTGATGGAGGTACTGCAGATATTGGTATACAAGCGTTGAGCGGCGCCGCAGAGCGGGGCACCAATCTTATTTATGCTTGTTATGATAATGAAGCTTATATGAATACTGGTGTGCAACGAAGCGGTTCTACCCCTCTTGGGGCATATAGTACCACAACCCCTGGAGGTAAAAAGCAGCGTAAAAAAGATATGCCACGGATTATGGAAGCGCATGGTATTCCTTATGTAGCGACTACTTGTGCTTCCTATCCCTTAGACTTATACGAAAAATTCCAAAAGGCAAAGGACATCGATGGTACCAAGTATATTCATATTTTTGCTCCATGTGCTCCTGGCTGGGGATTTGATCCCAAAGATACCATCAAAATCGGGAAATTGGCGGTTCAAACCGGCTTTTGGCCACTTTACGAAGTAATTAATGGAAAATTCAATCTTTCCCGAGAAAGCAAAAAGATTTTGAAGAAAGAGAATCGAAAACCAATACACCAATACCTGGACGAGCAACAAAGATTTTCTGGAATTACCGAGGAAGAAGTTAAGGATTATGAAGAATACATCGATAATTTATGGATTGAGCTCCAAAAGCGTGTATCTGAGAATAAGCAGTAATTTGAAAGGGAATACGATTGGAATTCTTAAAATATAAATTTTTATAATTCTTATTTTTCTTAAATTACTTTCTTAAATTAAATTTAAGAAATTTTAAAATGAAAATGAAATCTTTTATCTTTCAAGAGCAGAATAATAATTGGATCGAAGAGGAAAACGTATTATATCACGATTTAGTTGCTCTCTTGGATAAAGAGGATAAGACCATATACTTGTGGAACGGACCCCAAAGTAGTTTAGAAAAACTCGAAAAAGGAAAAAAATCAATTGATACATTACTCGGATCTATTGATAATAAAAAATTTACCTCTTCTCTGGATATTCAATTTCTTTCTAAAAAAATACCATCAAAAATTCAAAAGGAACTAAAAAATCTACTTTCCGCTATAGAGAAGGAAGAATTTTTAGAGCAGTTAAAATTCACTCACTTTACCACAATAAACGGGTATTTCATACTTTCTTTAATTACGTTTATTCTCCCCCTCCTCTCTTTGGGAAATTTACTCCGCTTTCTTTTTTGGGAAACTTCAAATGGGAATTATCTTATTAGTGCAAGTAGTTATTCGATGTGGCTTGACCTTTCTGCCCTTTTCCTTTTTATCGCGTTTCTTCTTTTTATAGCTATGCTCGCTATTGGATTTTATGAAGGAGATAAAAAGGTTATGTTATTCGCGGCCCTGGAAATCATAAGTTCATTTGGTATTTTGCTCTTGTTCTCCCAAGATATATTTATTTTTCTCTTTCAAGAAGGATCCACAACAACGGATTTCCTAATTTCAATAAAAGATATATGGGTATTTTTTCTCTTAAATTTATTTGCCCATTTAATAATAATCTCCCTTACGACAAATCGATTCTTTCAATTTTATTACAATTACAAAGATTTAATTTTTTAATCTCTACTAATTATGTGTAGAAGAAGGATTTAATGAAATTAAGAAGATGAAACTTAAAATTCAGAAATTCTGGTCTCAAGAGATTGTAGATTGTATTAGGGATCTAAATAATGCTCTTAAACGAATGGATGTAAGCGGAATAAAGAATAAATTGAAAACCGTCTTTAATTTTATTAGAGATACCACTTTAAATTCGAAGACCAGAGTTTCCTTATGTTTTGTTTTGGAGAAAATAGCTCAATTCGATCCTTTTTTTATAGAGATCATAGAATTTTTCATGGATCTTCTGAAAAATGAACAGGATGATCATGTAAAGGAGTTTGCGGTCTATATATTAGGCAATCTTGTATTGAGTAAACCAAAATTATCTCTTATTACACAAACCCTTCCCTTATTTGTTGAATTTTGTAAGGATTCTTCCGAACATGTAAGAACTTGTGCTGAAGAGTTGAAAGACCAAATAAATAAGGTCAAAAAGACAAAAATTGAAGAGAAAGAGAAGATTGACTCAATTCGGGATAGATTACGAGAAAAAATAAATAAAAAGATCGAAGATATGAACCAGAGATATACGGAATTATCATCTGAGGCTTTATCCTTAGATTACGAGGAAGCACATAACCGACAAGAGGAGATGGTCGAAAAGATTCATAATTTCTCAAACTTGAATGACATTTTAGAAGAAGAAATCCGTGAACTGGTTAATAAAAAGATTAACCAGTATCCAACATACCAAGGAGAGTTTTCCGAGGATCTGCAGTACTGGAAGGAGATTAGAGCGGAAAAGGAGGATTTAATACGACAGATTCACTGTATTTTACGAATTCACTCCAAGATATTTAGAATTATTAGATATATCAAAAAGCGAAGTGTCTCTGACTCTTTTTCTTTTAAAGAATTGAAAGAGCAGACAGAAGGCGGGATCAGAGGTCAATGGAATGATGAGGAAATCATTGAAACCCTTGAAAAACTTGTGGAAGAGGAGATAATTCCCAATCTTTTTTTACAACAAGTGAAAGATGATAAATTAAAATTGGAAACCCAAAAACAAAAAAGTCAATGAATCCCTTATGGCTGGACAAGATCTCTAGAACAAAAGTTCCCTCCAAAACATGTCAAAATATCTTGACATATTTTATTTCTTCCAAAAAACATTCACAATCATCCTTGACAATAATGGTTTATATACTAGTCTAAATAATATTATACCTAGGAATTTTTTAAGCAAACAATAAATTTTAATCCTATTTTTAATAAAAAAATCGATGTTTTAATTATGTCTGATGAAAATAATGAAAAAAAAAAACGTAAAAGACCGAAACTATATAAAAAAGATGATACGGAGAAAGACGAGGATGTTTTGAAAAAACTTAGAGACGTTCGAAAAAATCTTCAAGATTCTATTGATGAGGAAGATAAACCAGAGAAAAGCCGTACCATAAAACGGAAACGCGGTGCTCGAAAGCTCTACAAAAAGGACGAAGAGGAAGAAGTAAAGATTACCCGTAAATACAAGAAAAAAACGGATAAAAAAGTTTCCCAGAAGCGATTAGCAAGAGTTCAGAAGCGGGTAAAAGAAAAGGTCGAAGAGGCGAAAGGCCTCTCTAAAAAAAGGAAAGCCGCCATTCTAATATGGTTGGTTATTATGAGCGCCCCACTTTTCTTCATTACGACCCTCTCTGTTATGGGGTTAGAAATGAATTTCAGTGATTTTGGACTTGAATATCTTGAAGATAAAGGTCCGGGAAATCTTATGATTTCCTTTCCCGCTCGTAACCCTTCTTTTCTACCTGCTCAAGTGGGAAGTTTTGAGATGGAACTCTATGACGATGCAGGAAATTTTGTAGGAAAAGCATATAACAACGACGAAATAAGCGTTGCTCCCTACGATACAAAAACCATTTTTCTGACTTTGAAGTTAGAGAAAGAAGCGGGGGGTGAATGGTTATCAAACCTCCTTTCCGACCTGGAACTTAGTTTGAATATCCAGTCACTTACGTACAACGGCATGCAAGTCAATACCGAATTCTTGCCACCCGTTGAATTAGACATTGAACCTCTCATTAGAGATGCAATTACCGGGATGTTAGATATAGAGGAATTATTAGGAGGATTAAGCATGGAAGATACGCTTGACTCTTCACCAGAACAGCCTAAAACCATGGAAAACGAAAAAATCGAACTCGATCCTTACACTAATGCCAAAAGAAAGTCTTTATTACCCCGCCTATCTCAATCTGAAGAAGATTCAGGACCTATGAATGTGAGTTTTGCTATGTCCGAAAATAAGACACAATTTAATTTTGGATTAGGTGCCATCATGGGTTTAGGTGATTTCGTGAGCCCAGAAGACCTTGGTGGGATTAAATTAGGTCCGATTAATATGTCCGATATGGATGTTCAGCTAATGGTAAATGATCAGAAAGAATACGAGGATGCTCAATCAATAAAAGAAGATGAAAATTGGGCAGATAATTACAATGCTCCTATTGCTAAATTATTTACAACGAAAACAAATGAAATATATCTCGGCGGCGCAGATAGTCCGCCTTCAGTATTCGGGATGAATTTAACAATATTTAAAGATGATATTAATGATGAGAAAGAACATCCATCCTCTCGAATAGACTGGGATGCCTCAGCAGACAACAATTATTCTCTCGAAAGCTTTCTGGCGGGAAAGGGAAACTTTACAACGAATGGACCCGCGTACGAAAATTATCCCGGCTGGTATTTTCTCTATAATCTACTCCATTTGGGGAAATTAGATTGCGGAATAAAGATTAAAAACATAGATATTAATATCTTTGGATTAGATATTGAGGATGTTTCCATTCCGATGGATGTGCTGCCACCTCTGGTTACCGAAGAAGGCGTATTAGATCCCGATAACATGCTTAAGTTAGCTCCCGATTACGGATTAATGGGAATGATGAAGCATTTCGTCACAGGAATGACGGAAGGTCCATCCAAAGCAATGTTGGGGATTCCTTCTCCAAGCAGTGATCTTGATAATCCTGAAAGTGTTGATACTTTATTAGACGATTTTATTAATATGATTGAGTTTCCCGATTTTACACTGGACCAGATTGAAGAATCATGGGGTTCAGATGCTAACTTGAGCGTGGGACTTCCGATTAGTCTAAACAATACGATGCTGGATTTTTACTGCGGATTCAAGGGCATGAAGCTCGGATTGGGAACGGAAATAAATAATGTACGGAAGACATTTATGACTTTAGGATTGACAGGAAATGAAAGCGATCAAGTATATATTGACGGTATGGACTCATACACAACCATAAATATTGATATAACTATTTTCAAAAATAAGACCATTCAACCGTTCGCTGCGGAATTCTTAAAGACTTTAATTTCAAACTTTACATTGGATGGAATACTCGTTGCTTCGTTTGACGAACTCCAGCTCTTTCAAGAAAATTATACGTGGGGAGCTTTTGATGCAGCACTCCCCCTTGAGATGGATCTTGAGTCTATGTTAATGGACTTGTTGGAAGAATTGGTACCGGGGTTAATCGGAGGACTTACCGATACTGGCGGAGATGATAATGCAACCCAAACGAGTGTTTCATATACTCCCATTTCAATGCTCATGGGAATGAATCCTATGCCCGCATTGTTCACATTATTAGGGAGCAGTCCAAAACTTCAGCAATATCCCACAAGTTCACAAGAAGAAGAGGAGGATGAAGATGGTGATCCAATCAGTGATCTCCTAAATGGATTAATTAATGATTTGGTTGGTGGTTTATTCGGTGATTTACTCGGTTCTGAGATGGAATTTGAATTGGGCTTAGATGTGGATGTAATTCAAGGGGAATCAACAACCTTTACCATTTCATTAAATGATTTCTATATCGAAGAATTATTCATCTCACTCGGGTTAGGCAACACAGATCTGCGACTACAGAGTAAAGATAAAGATGGGGAATGGCAAGATATGGTGGGTATCCAGGTTGATGAATATTTTGATGTGAAAGGCGGAAAACGTGAAGATATCGCAATATCCCTTACGATTTATGAGACGAAGGCCCTCTGTACATTCATTCACGATTTTATGGAAGAATTTTTCGAAAACGATACTATTACAAATACGGTCGATCTGAGAGCAACTGGAACGACGAATCTGAATCTCTCGGGCATTTATATGCCCGATTTAGCCATCGACTTTAAAATGGAGGACTTTGACCTTGGTCTGAACGGTTCAGAACTTGTAGACGGGATCGATGATATGATTTACGATATTGAGCTCGATGCTGAAACAGGAGAGCCAGAACCCGTCTCTCTTTGGGCTGGAACCTCCAGTTTTATGCCACGTATGGCACAAGGGATTAACGTTGACGAACTATTCAAGTTGGGAGAGATTTCAATCCTTGACATTTCAGAAACAGACTTTGGTAACGGGACTGAAGGGATAGGCACGATTACTTTATCCGCAGAAGTCATCAATTATATGATGTCGCTCGATATCAAAGGATTCAATGTAACTGTATATGAAACTGTAGAGAATGGCACCGAACCCATTTTAGATATTGAGATCTCTGACGGTCCCGAAGGTTTGACCCATAGTACAAGCAAAGAAGTCAATATAACTCTTCGTTTCCATAAAAATGAAGAGACTGCGAAATGGATTAATAATCTATTGAATGATCTTTCGATGACGGGCTCTCTTAACATATCTGCCGAACTGAATATCTTCGGCTGCGATATAAGGCTCAAATCTGATTATTTGCCCGCGATCAACTTAACAAAACTAACCGGTGGACTGGATATCGCGTCTCTATTAGGCTCGCTGAATCCATTTTCCGGGCCGTTTATGGATCTCATGGGTCCACGGGTCTCTCAAGATATTAATACCGACTCTATTTTGGAGAATGTGATGCAATTTTCGATTGCAGATATATCTCTCGGAAATTATCAAGAAGTGGGTCCCTTGAACTATGAAGATCCCCTCATGTCGGTCGGGTTGAGTATGTGGCTCCAAACTATGTTCAATATGTCAATTGATGGAATGAATTTACAATTGCTCGACGGAGGTCTCTATGACGCATTATACGTAGAGGGTGGGCATGATATTCATGATGTTGCCAAAGAAGCGTCTATTGCAGAGGTTTCTTTGGTTGACGGCCCAGCTTTCTTTAACAGTTGTTATCCTGGGGCTGAATATCCCGATCTTGAAAGGGATCCAAATAAACCGTATTTGTATAACACATCTATGTATAATGAACCCGCAAACACGACCTCGGGAGAAAACTGGGACTATGATCCTGAAGATATTGTCTTCGAACTAGATAATGGTACTCTTTCGGAAATAGGAAGAGAAGATGTTATTACTCCAGAACAGTTTGATAAAAACAAGACCGAAGGTGGAGGGTTTAACAGTACAAATGTACTTGGATTGCAAAAACCAACCCTAAATAGAATGGGATTAGAAGTGAATCTGTTGAACAAATCACACGGAACTTGGGATACACGTTATAAACGAAAATACTGGAGCGATTTGGGCGGTCCTTATTTCCCCGTTCAAGAATATGATGGATATCCAGACCACTACTATGAATATCATCCCTATTACGCACCCCTTGTTTCCTTTCTCAATAAAGCTACTAAAATACTCGATGAAAATGCAAGTGATACGGCAATTGCAGATTTAATCAACGGAATTGCAATCGCGGGTGAAGTAAATGTCACGATGTTTTCTATGGATATAGAGATGGACCTTTATAATCCGAAATTGAATGCGCTGTTCGAACCAATAAGCGGATTGGTAATGGGAAGTAGCGGACTGGCGATGAAAGAATATTTACGGCAATCTGTTACTCCGCTCCAATCGTATCAACATCCGAGAGAACAAATGATGGAGCGATTAATGATGTCGCAAGGGATCGATGATCTCTTCGGTGACCTTTTGAACTTAGAGTCAATTCCGATCGATATCAACGAAATTACTCTGGGCATTACTTTTCCTGGAATCCCCGACCGCACAACGCATGCATACTCTACTCAAACTGAGTATGAGGATGGATCGCCTGCATGCTGGGACGGACAAGCGAAATACGATAACGCTCCAGAATACACTCTTGATCCGGATCGTGACAATAAGATCAACGGAATCCCGAACTACACAGGCTCGTTAGACGATCCTTACTTTACTGGGGAAAGTGGTGAAGATTTTGAAGAACAGTATTCATGGAGAGAAGGTCCATTTACGCCGAAGGAAACGTTTGTAAAAGATGAGGGTTATGAATGGTTTAAGGGAGTAGCCGATAATTGGGCTCAGTCTCGGAAAAGACCAAATCCCTATTTTGAAACCCATTATACCAAATATAACCGATATCAAGACGGTGACCGAATTGAAGATCCTACGAAATGGCCACTACTTTACGATAGAGATGGATTCGGCGGAAGATGCAGAACTCACGTGCTTAATTTGCATACTACCGCTCTTCTCACGTTGCCTGTCACGGTCCTTTCTGGAAAACTTTCCCTTTGGATGGAAGATCCGTTTAGCGCTTGTCAATATATGCCTTTTGGTTACACTTGGATTAATGAATCCGTTAATTTGCAGTCGATTGATGACATCTTATATGATCCTGTTGTAGAGGAAGGTTACGATCAGTATCGCAGTGAACTCGAATGGAATGATACTGCCCCCTCCTTACAGGAGGTAAAAGACAACTATGATGATTATGGTCTCTTAGGAGTTAAAAATGATACGGAAATGGATGGGGTAAAGGATAATGATATGGTTGTGGACCAAGAAAAAACCGACCAAGCCGTTCTTTTACTTGCCACATGCGGAGTGAATCCTCCCAATGGAATAAGTGAAAACGGAGAAATGCCGGAAGATGGATGGACGATTAATTTCAATGTTCGAATGTTTGAAGGTCCAGCCAGTTACGAATTTTTCTCTCAATTAATCTCTTCGGGCGATTTCAATATTCATTTCCTTGCCCAAGGTTTATTGAATGTGTCGGCATTTGGCTATGAATTATACGACATTTATCTTCCTTATGATATGGTGAACATTGGAGATCCGTCACAATTCCAGAGTAAATGTGATCGTTATTTGGAAAAGCATGGATCGGGAGGTTATCCCGCCTGGGGAGTCCCTAGTTTAAACGGGACACTCACGGATGAAGAAACCGTCGAGGAAGATGAAGGCTTTTGGCCCCATTATTTAGTTGAACAGCAAGGGCTTGAATTTGCCGTATCCCTTCCCATTGATATGATTTTGGATCTTGATAAGTTAATGGGGAACCTCATGGATGAACTTACTTCAAGCGAAACCATTTCTGCTATAGCAGGCGATATTCTTGCTGGAGACGATATAGACGTGGATATCCAAGCGTCTATGAATAATCCGGTTCCGCTTTCAATCTGGTTAACTGAAATCTTTATTGAACTATGGATGGGTACGGGAAGCGAGGATAACATAGATTGGCAAGCAAAAAATTTATATGCGACAGATAACGTTGATACCCCCTTAATGGAGCTCACGGTCGACAAGCCCTATAATCTTGATTACAATTCGTATGAAAATTTCAGTACCCCCCAGGAAGTAGTGGTGGATGTTCACATTCATATTCCAAGAGGAAGACTTGGTGATACGGCAGAGGTTCTTATATCTGCCCTCTTAGGTGGTGAAGCATGGATCAAGGTGAACGAATTGATATTATATACGGCGGCACCTGCAGCATTAGGATACAACCCCGAATTAAATTACGATTTAGGTGACGATGCGGTTCAACCGTTGGAACTTTAATTCCAATTTTTTTAAAATTCTAATTTTTACTTTTTTTTATTTTGCTCTTTCTTACAATCTCTTGAACTACTCACGCTTAAAGCGTGTTCACTACATTAAATGATATAGGTTGGTTCTCCAACCTTAAATTAAGGTTTTGACCTATTTAAAAATATGGCCTTGACACTTAACCACTCACTACAAAACACGGGTTCATTGGGAAGATTTGTCCAATTCTTACCCTATAAGGCAGAAAAAATAGGTAAAAGAGTAATAAGAATTGACGAGTCTTATACTACACAGACTTGTGCAAAATGTGGAAGAAGAGCGAAACTTGATTTGTCCGAGCGTGATATTAGTTGTGAATGTGGTCATAAGATGGATAGAGACTTAAATTCCGCTGTTAATATTATGGTAAAGTTTCTCACATCTGCTGACCTTTCGCATCAACCCTCTTTGAAGGAGGAATCCTTTCTAAAGCAATGGAACGGGTTTTCTACGACACACAGCCCTAAGATATGCCCACCAGCTAACGCTTAGTGGACTCGTAGGAATCCCCGTCCTTTAGGGCGGGGAGACTTCAATAATAT
>JAWOCD010000089.1:0-3948 GCA_046483985.1 Promethearchaeia archaeon | reverse complement strand
GCAAAAAGTCACTAATTTAGTCGCGGGTCGTTATTGCATCAACTGTAATAGTTCGTATTTCAAAGTCGTGGAGTGGTCGCGTTCAATTGAACAGAACCTGCGGGATTTTGAATCCTTTATAAATAGATATAATCGGATAATGGGATGTATTTAATTTTGATTAACTAGACGATCATTTAATCAAATAACTAATTATCTAGTTAAGTCTGTTAAGCGTATTTTTTTAACAACCTTTTTTGATTTATATCACAAGAATCACAGGAATCTAAGGGGGGTTTCATATTATATATCAATATATATTTCTAGAAAATATATTACTTCTTAATCTCAGGTATCCCTTAGATCCTTGTGATTCTTGTGTATTAATATATTAATAATATATTTTTATTATTTTTATGATCCTTGTGATAGAAGAAGAAGAAAATATATTATAGTATACTATAATATATTAAAGATATAACTAAATTAGATTCAAGAGTTCCCCGTTTTTTTATAATTTTGTCGAGTTATTAAACATCTATTATACTATCTTAAATAATATTAATTAATATAAATATTATTATGAATAACTTAAAATATACAAGAATCACCGTTTCGATGCCGGAAAATATGTTAGATCAGTTAGACGAAATTTGTTTGTTTAAAAATTTGAATAGGTCGGAGTGGGTACGCCGTAAAATAGAAGAAGATCATAAATATGTTACTGATTTAATTGAGAGGTAATCGGGATGGATCAAGTGCAGCGATTACTCCAGCGAGTGCGTGATACCGATAATCAAGACGTTCCGCCGTGGGAAATCATCAAGAATACACATTCTATTACCGAATTAGTAAGGTTTGAACGGAATCGTGCGGAATGTTATTATGGGAACTCGGACTCTCCTAGTCTTCAATATTATCCAATGCAAGACCATGCGTATTGTCATAAATGCGATAAGATTTATGATTATATTGAGTGGTATGCGTTAGAGAGAGGAATTGATCGAAGCGAGGCAATTCGGCAGATTTGCGAGAAGGAAAAGATCCCGTACGGTAAGAAAGATAAAGCGTATTATAAAAAGACAAAGACAATTTGGGAGATTTTTGAGAGATTTATGGAGATTTGCCATGAACGATTATGTGCGACAGAGGAGTATAAAAGACTAAAGGAACGACGTGGGTTTAGTGATGAGACGGTCAAGGAATTTAAGATCGGGCTATACGATGCGAAGGTACGGAAGAGGTTAGAACATGAGTTTAATGAAGAGGCTCTTATTCTTGCAAATATTCGGGGGGTTGATGAGAAGAATCATTCTCCTTATTGGAGCTATAAGGCTCCCGGAGAACGGATTGTCTATCCGTATCTTGATATAAATAGAAAACCGAAGTATTTTATTTATCGATGGTTGGGGCCGTTAAAAAACAAGCAAAAATATCGGAAATATCAGAAACACCGAAAAAATAAGTACATTAAAGAGATTCCGTTTGGCCTTCATTCTCTCTATAAACCGGAGATTCAAAACCATATTATTATTACGGAAGGGATTACCGACGCAATCAGCGTAATTCAAGCGGGATATCCGTGTTTGTCTCCCGTGACAACACATATTAAGCCCGAGCATATTAAACGTTTTATTCGATATTGCAAGGGATTTAATAAAACGTATGTAATTTTTGATAATGAGGAAAATCAGGAGGGGTTGAAAGGGGCAAAAATCACGCTTAAGACGTTATTATTTCATAAGATTTCAGCGTTTTTAGGGAATATACCGCGGGTTGAGGGGGTTAGAAAGGTCGATTTAAATGACTACCTCAAGCAGAATTCATTAAATGTTCTCTTGATTGATGCTAAAGAGGGATTTGAATTTCTTATGGAGGAGATAGATGCTTTGGTGATTGAGGAGGATAAGGTAAAAGAGATTTTACGGTTGGCAACTCAATGGGGAAAAGGGATGAAAAATAAGGTAAAAAACATCCTGGTAGATCGGTTGGAATATTTTAAAAAACGAGATATTAACAGGATGTATAAGGAGATTGAGAAAGAGAAAAAAGAAGGAGAGGAGGACCCAGAGTATATGATTATTGCACGAGCCCTCTTAGAGGAATTTAATATTGTAAGCCTAAAGAGGTCCCGAAAATTAATGATAACATTTAATGGCGGGTATTACGAGCATAATAAAAGCGTCATAAACCACGAGATCTGTAAATATATAGAGGCTATGAAATTACAAAGCTATGGACATACTAAGAATGAGGTAAAGGAGTATTTAAAAGACTTACAGATAATAGAAGAAGGAGATTTCTACTTTGGAACCGATTATATTCCATTTAAAAACGGTTATTATAATGTAAAGAAAGAAGAGTTTATAGGCTATTCAGAAAAGCCTGATGACTTACTCTTTTTTTATGCTTTGCCTCACGAATTTAAAAAAGAGAAAGGATATATCCCTAAAAAGTTTGAGGATGCCGTAAAAGATTGGATTTGGAAAAAAGGAGGAAATGCGCATATTGAGATGGAAGATATCTATGAGATTATCGGATATATACTGACCTCCTCTACCAGTTACAAGACTTTCTTTTCTAATTTAGGAGAGGGAAATACGGGTAAAACGCAGTTTATGAATATTTTATCAGAGTTAATCGGTGCTACAAATATGACATCAACAAACTTACATTTATTAGATGGGAGATTTGAGACAAATGATATGCAGTTTAAGATTTTAATTAACTGTGCTGACATGGGCGGTGGGACGCTTTATGATACGTCAATGATTAAACTTCTTACGGGTGGAGATAAGGACGCCAGGGCAGAGGAAAAAGGCGGGGAAAAGTTTAATTTTCGTCCGTCTGGGAAGTTTTTTTTTAACTTAAACAAACTCCCAAAAATACATAATATAGATGATAATGCATTCTTTTCACGTGCGATTATCATCTACTTTGATAATAAATATGAAGGTGATGATATTATTCGGGATTTTTATAAGACAATAACCGATGACCCGGACGAGATGAGGGGAATTATCCATAAAGCTTTAGACGGATTAAAGCGATTAAAAGAACGAGGGTATTTCCGAAAAGAACTAACGGAAGGCACGAAGGAGATGTGGTTATGTCGTAGTGATATGGCGTATGATTTTGTAAGTAAAAAATGTCAAACAGGAAAAAAATTAAAAATCAAACGAAAAGAATTATGGGATGCGTTTGTTGATTACGGGGGGAGTGCCTACGGAAAAAAGAAGTTTTATTCTCGTATTGAACAATTTGGGCATAAAAATATTGAGAAAACAGAAAGAAATCCAAATACAGGACAGCGAAGGACATATCATTACTTTACGGGAATTACACTTAGAGATAAATTAGATAATCAATTAGATGCATTTGGAGGAGATAGAAATTTGAAAAAGGAAGAGAAAAAAGAAAAAGAGTGTGAGTTTGAAAATAAGAAAGAAGAGATAATGTATCGTGCCCGCGAGATCTACGAGGAAAACGGCGAGAAACCGCTAAATGAGAAGGATTTGCGGGAAGCGTTAGATGTGGATTTTGCGGAAGCGTTAATAGAGTGGTGTATTAAGAGGTTAAAGAAGCGAGGAGGGATGATTGTGAAATGATCGTCAGAATACTCTGGAGGCTTTTTAAATCCATTGTGCTTTATACTTAAAGGATATTTAAGTTATTACTGATTTAATAGATTTCTTTATAAGGGGTGAATGCCACATATATATATAAGAATCTCAATATATATTAATTAAATAAATATAATATTTTCAAATCTGAAAGGTTGATAAAAAAATGTCAATATTATCGAGCTTCACTTTAGATGAAATAACTCAAGAGACTCTTGATAATCTAAAGCTAAAGTATAAGATAAATAAAAGTAAGCTAATTCGGAAGGTTTTTTATTTTTTTAAGGAGAATCCTAAAGAATTAGAAAGAATATTAAAATGTGGTGAATCTAATGAGTGAATATAA
>JAWOCD010000034.1:0-55835 GCA_046483985.1 Promethearchaeia archaeon | reverse complement strand
GGAATTTGTCCGATCCCGCATCATCTTACCCCGACTAAGGCGGTAGAGGATGCATGGGGTGTGGAGATTCCCGATCCGGCATTAAAGTTGCGGAAGTTGTTAATCAATGCAAAGCAATATTCTTCGCATGCATTACATTTTTATGCCTTAGCAGCACCGGACTTTCTGCTCGGACCGTTCGCTGACCCCGCCAAACGAAACGTAGTTCATGTCATCAACCAAATGCCCGATGTGGGCAAGATGGCATTGAAAATGATGGATTTCGGACAGAAATTATGTGCGGAGATCGGCGGAAAATCGATCCATCCGATTTCTGCGATCGTAGGCGGGATGAAAAAGCCGATGGACGAGGACGCCCGGGATAAATTCTTGGGGATGGTTGAGGAACAGATCGAATATACAAAGAAGACGGTCGATATTGCCCTAAAGGTCGTAGACGATTACTGGGATGTCATCGCTAATGTAGGTGTGGTGCCCACATACTATCTTGGAATGACCAATGATGGTGTACACGACATCTATGAAGGGGATCTTCGTATTGTTACCCCCGATGGCGAGAAGAAGGATTATGATGTGCATGATTATCTGGATGTATTGGGAGAGCATATCCCCGAACATTCCTACGCAACACACATGTACTATAAGCCTGCCGGATATCCCGAAGGAATCTATCGGGCCAATACCTTGGCAATGACCAATGCCGCGGATAAGATGGCTACACCGTTAGCCGATCAAGCCCTAAAAGAGATGAAGGAGAAAGTCGGTGAAATTTCCCATCATACATTCGCGTATCACTGGTCTCGAATCATTGAACTGGTGGAAGCAATGGAACTGATTAAGCAATACCTCGAAGATCCAGACATTGTCAATCCGGACTGTAAGACCTTAGATGTTGAACCGAGAGAAGGAGCGGGAGTCGGTGTGACCGAAGCTCCGCGCGGTTTATTGTTGTATAATATCTGGTCTGACGCCGAAGGAATGTGCAAGAAACTCAATCTGTTAGTTGCCACGAACCATAATATTGCCGGCATTGAGAAATCCTTAATGCATACGGCAAAACAAGTGTTCGAAGATAAGGCATTGGACGGATTAGACTTGCCAGATCCTTGGATTAAATAAATATTCATTTTTATTCAAATAAATAAAATTAAAAATTAATAATCACGTGATAAAATATGGTAACAATAGACTATGAAATAAGGAAAATAGTTATGGACGCTCATATTCATGATACCCTAAAGTATTGCTATCAATGTGCACGCTGTACCGATGTGTGTCCAGTTGCGAAAGTAACAAACGATAGATACAATCCCCGACCCCTTATATTAAATTCATTTCTGGGATATAAAGGGGCAATTTTTGACCAAGAAAATAACTTTAACATTTGGGGGTGCACGTTATGTGACACTTGCGATGAGGAGTGCCCTCAAGATATCGAGCTTACAGAGATTTTTACTAAATTAAAAAATATGAGTGTTAAAAGAGGCGAAGCCCCAGATCACTATATGCGACAGGCATCTACGATTCTTGACACGGGTAATGCAATACCTCTCCAATCGGCCATAGAGCGAAGGAGAGGTAAATTGGGTCTTCCTGAACGTGAGTCTCCAAGTACAGAAGAAGTTCAAAAAATATTAAAAGAAACTAAAATAAATAATATAATCGAAAAAGAGTAAAAAGGTGAAATTTATATGGCTAAAACTCAACAAGAGTATAAAATGTTTGAAGGTTGTACGATTGGTAACAGAATTCCTTTTATTGAAGCATCTGCAAGGAAAGTCTTTGATATCCTTGGTATAAAAACATCTGAAGCGCCTTTTTCATGTTGTCCTGATCCAGTTGGATTCAAACAAGTTGATCATACCAGTTGGTTAGCAATGGGAGCACGGAATCTTACGCTTGCAGAGGATGAAGAAAAAGATATTATATCCTTATGTAATGGATGTTTTCAAACCTTAAAGGTCGTGAACCATGAATTAACCCATAGTGACCACGAAAAAGACAAAGTCAATAAAATCCTCGATTCAGTGGATAGAGAATTTCAAGGTAAAATTAATGTGAAACACTTTTTAGAAGTTTTATATGATTATGGGCCTGATAAGATCGCAGAGTTCGTCGAAGAGGACTTGTCCGGATTTAAAGTTGCATGTCATACCGGATGTCATTATAGCCGACCTTCTGAAATACTGAAAACAGATGATCCTATGGAACCAAAGAAATTACGTGCAGTAACTGAAGTGACTGGAGCCCAACCTGTAGACTATGAAGAGGAAATGTTGTGTTGCGGTACGACCGTTGGAAATGCAGAAGAAGAGGCATCACTGCAAGTGTTAAAAAATAAACTTGACAGTGCTATAGAGGCTGGAGCTGAAGCATTCATCGTTATTTGTCCTGCTTGCTTCCAACAAATGGATACTAAGCAGAGAAACTTGAGAAGAATGTTTGAAGATGAAGATAAGGAATATGATATTCCGATTTTATATCTCACCGAATTATTAGCGTTATCATTCGGAATAAAATCAGATGAGATTGGTTTAAGATATCATCGCGCTCGGACCCGATCACTACTAGAAAAATTAGGACTCGAATAAAAATAATGATTTTCAAACTTTTCTCTAATTAATCTAAGAAAAAATATCAACTAAAGTAGAAAAAATACAAAAAATAAAAACAAAATTTGGAGTAAAAACACATGGCAGAAGATGAAGTTCCTGAAGGAGTAGTTAATCTCTTAGAAATGATAGTCCGCTGTTACGATTGCTGATTGTCATGCGCAGCCCACATCACATTTGTTGATGAGGAGGGCGAGGAGATCTACTCTCGAGAGCTAAACGTTGGTTTAGGATGAAGTGTTCAATAAAAAAACGAGATTGAACACGACTGCCCATGCACGGGTCATAACCGACGAGTTTTTTCTTTTTCTTTTTTTTAATGGGAAACCCTATTTGATTTTGAATATTAGAAAAACTTGCTTATATCTCTTCTAAAGCAAATCCGCATACAAATTAAATCCATCAATATTGGTTACTTTGGCTTTTACAAAGCGTCCTACTTCCCCCGTATAATCATATAAGAATATGTTCTTATAGGCGTAGTTTCGCCCAAATACTTGTCCAGTCTTTTTTGTGTGATGTAAGAGTAATACTTTCCCCTCCCATCCTAACCACTTCTGATTTATGTCCCTTAACAACATCCGAAACACATATGAAAGGCGTTGAGAACGTTCTTTAATGACTTTACTATCAACTTGTTCCATTTGTTTGGCTTTAGTTCCAGGTCTTACCGTATACTTTGAGATATTTAAAATCTCGGGCTTTAACCATTTGATAAAATTAATTGTTTTATAAAAATCATATTCTGTTTCACCCGGAAACCCACATATAATATCTGTAGAGATGGTTAAATCAGGTAAACGTTCCCGCAAGATAGCGATCTTTTCAATGATTTCGGATTTTAAATAGGGTCGCTTCATTCTTTTTAGGATTCTATCGCTCGCCGATTGAATAGGAATATGAAGAAATTGATAAATATTGTCCAATTGATAAATAGAGAGTAATTGATCTAGATTCTTTATTAGGAAACGGGGATTAATCATGCCAAGCCGTAAGAAGAATTGCCCATCTAACTCCGAGATCCTTGTGATTAAATTCTCCAAGGTGGTACCCCTGTATTCGTAGATGCTGCAGTCTTGGGAGGTGAAATAAACTTGTTTAATGCCTTGTGATAACTGATTTTCTACATTCTTTACAATTTTGTCCGGTTCATAGCAAAATAGGTGCCCTCTGGCATTTTTCACGCAACAATAGGTACATTTTCCGATGCAGCCTTCGGAGATGGGAACAATCCCCGTGATATTGCCAGACGGATAATTGATTAGGACTTGCGCTTTATCAATTTTCCCTTCTGAGGGGATAACCAAATTTGTCCCCTCCTTTCGGACCTTCTCGAGGATTCGTGGAATTCGCAGAATGTTATCAAGTCCGATGATGGCTGAAAAGGAGGGAAGATATTCTCTTACCACTTCTATGTATTCCTCGGAGATATAGGGGAAGCACCCAGCAACAATTACATGGTTTTGCGGATCCTTTCCGTACAGCTCATCCAGTTCCTTGAACCGATGTTTCATTCTGTTTTCAGTCTGCTGTTTGACCGCACATGTATTGATGATAATCCACTTCGCATTCTCGATTGAAACTTTTTCGTAACCCTCTGATCGTAGTATATGTTCGATTATCAAAGAATCGGCTTTATTCGAGCTGCACCCATAGGTCTCCAGATAAAAAGTTTTATTTTTCACATTTATCAAAATTTCAAAAATTTAATTAAGTTTCACAAAATTCCTTCTTATCATTATGATTCATTCGCTCCTTAATAAGTTGAAGTCTCCTCGCCCTAAAGGACGGGGATTCCTACGAGTCCACTAAGCGTTAGCTGGTGGGCATATCTTAGGGCTGTGTGTCGTAGAAAATCCGTTCCATTGCTTTAGAAAGGATTCCTCCTTCAAAGAGGGTTGATGCGATAGGTCAGCAGAAGACTTGTTTCGCAGATTGTTAAAAAGCTTTAAGACATAACCACCAATTTAATATTACCATTTTTCAATCCACACGTCGTAATATAGATAATACTTGTTATTTTACTGCTTATGATACCATCTTAACTTTTACCTTGAGAATATCCATCGGTTATTTTTCCATTATCGTTTTTGGACTAATTCTCTTAGCTTACCTCGGATATTAACTAATTGACCGTGAAGAGATAAGTCTTTAACTGAATGGGAGTTCAAAATTAAAGGTGGTAAAAAGTAACAAATGAATAACCTTGCCATATATAAAACATTTATTAGTTAGAAATTCTGTATTATTCACAAGTTAACTGAAAAATTAAATATTGAATCATCAAATCATGGGAAATAAAACAGAAAAGTATGCCTATTGCCCCTTCTGCGAAAGAGAAGTGGTACCTGTAAAGAAAAAAATGAATCCCTTGGGAAAAACGATCTGGACGATTATTATCATCTCAACATTAGGATTTGCGCTGATTCCCTTAATTATCTACCTTAAATTCATCAAAAAAAGGAAGCATTGTCCTAAATGCGAGATGGAAGTTGAATGGAAAGAAAAAACCCAAATTGGGCATCCAAAGGAAGATTACTTGCTAGAAGAAAAAGAAATAGAAGATAAGGAGGAAAAGAAAGGGAAAGAAGATGGGGAAGAGGATGAGGAAGAAGAGATATATTGTCCCTTTTGTGGAAGTGAAATAAACGAAGATATCGTTACATGCCCGTATTGTAAGACCGTCATCAAATATTGATTAATATCAATGAAATTCTTCAATTTTTAAATCTCCTTATATCATTTCGATAGGTATTGTCCTTTCAATTTACATAGATTGTTTCCAATAAAACAAGTTCTTTAGAAATAAAATTTCGCTTTAAGTTAAAATAAAAAAAACATAAATTAAAATTAAAAAAAGGTTTATTTATTTGCGGACCATACGAGGATTTTTGAACAGGTCTAATTCCTTATGGGACGGTTTATATTCGGAAATGCCAGATTTCTTCAGTTGTTTATATCGTTTCTTCACAATTTTTACAACATCCTTCATGAAATTACAGATGCATCCAAACAGAATAAGCAATTTACAGAAATCGACATCGTTTGCATAATCTTCATCGTAAATTTCGATTTCAAACTCTTTTTGAACCGGTTGACCGTCAATATGGGCAATTTTCTTTTTTCCTATAAGGATATCATAATCTTTCCCCCATCCAATCTTTCCTTTCGCGGTGACGAGTTGTAGCTGATCTTCCTCTTCAGTAGGAATAAGCGGCCAATTCCATCGGGTTCCCAATAATCGATAACTCTTAACTATTTTCGTTAGATATTTACTTCGGGGAAGCTGAACAAAAAATACTGCTGCAGGGTGTTTAATCTCGTAACTTTGGATAAGGGAATGCGAAAAACTCAATTCAAATCCTCCGTGATAATTTCCCCCGCTTCCGACCTCTAATCCCTCTTCCATGATAGTAAATATCCTGAGTTTAAGCTCCTTTTTATTTTCTGGATTCTCTTCCCATTCCTCCTTATTGAAAGCAATAATGTATTTTTTTTCTCCATCTTCTTCAATAACGCCTTCAATATCGAACGACTTAGAAAAATAATTGGTCTTGGATTGGTATTTCACGGTTTGATATGGTCCTAATTCCTCACCATGAAGTTTAGTGCGCCAGAAATTGACTTTAAATTCCTTAAATATCTGGTCATCCTCACTTTTCTCCTTAGCCATAATTTACATACACTTTTATTATATGATTTTGTTTAAAATTTTAGATATCAACAATTTAAATTTACTTAACTATATATCAAATTAAAATTGATTTGATACTATATATTTTTTATCTTATAAGGTTGCTGAAGTCCTTTCAATCCGAAAAGGTTTTTATAAAAATAAAAATCAAAGGTAAAGATTGGTTTACCTCACAGAACAACTATCCGAATCGCAATATTTCTCTCCAAGTGCTTTTCCTTTTGTTTCACTCAAGTCTAACGGCTTCAAATCAGCGGTCATTTTTTCGTATTTTTCCTTTGTAATTTCTTCATACGGCGCTTGTTCATATCCATGTTCCTTGATTGGTAAGAAACTTACCGCTTTCAGTTTATCCTCAAAGCATTCTAATACATTTTCAATCTGGTTGGCCTCATCCTCATTAAAGGTGATAGTAACAGAAACTTGATTATCTGACCAGTATTTTTGGTATGCTGCAGCATTTTCCGCTTGCTCCCAAATTGACACTTCATCTTTTGCTCGGTCAAAATTTTCTTCATGAATCGGAAATTCTACCACAATAGAACTCTTAGAATACTCATCATCTTCTATCTTATATCCTGCCGCCCTAATCTTTTCAATCAGATCGGAATTTTCAGAAATTCGAACACGGCGGATATAATATTCTGAGTGAGGATAATGAATACCAGAGGTGACACCTGGAAGTAAACTGACTGTTCCACTAGGTTTGACCGTGGTGAGTTTTATGGAACGCGGGATGCATAGCCAATCCGAGTATTTTTCATCTAATTCTTGGAGGTATTTATATCCTTTATCTGACCATTCTAACATAGTTCTCCTACCATGTTTAACAAACGCTTCAATGATTCCAGTCTGGGATACTCCCATTCGTCGATTTTTTAACATCACGGCATTTGTTTCCGGCCAATGAGTATTAATTAGGGTGACTGACTTAGCATATAAATAGGCGTATTTGAGAGTTTCTTGAAATTCTTCGTAAGATTCGTGACGGGAAGGAAAAGTTTCAACTAAACAACAGAGCTCAAATGATTCAAGCGTTTGCTCTCCGCAAGGATTTACCCCCTTCGCTTTTTTATCCTTCCAATCGGGCTTATCCTTCATCCGTGAATAGGCTCTTGCATTATCCAACCAAAATACTCCAGGTTCTCCATTGATGGCAATCTGTTTGGCAATAAAACTATAATCTAAGCCTTTCCTGGCAAATACGGAGTTATTGCTTGCCCATCTATGGGAATAAAGTTTTTCCTTATCCTGTTTACATAATACGAAATCCATATCGGTTGGTTCTCCCAATGCAATCTCTGCACTTCGTCTTACATTTCCAGCCACGACACATTTCCCGATATAGTTCATGATATCAACAATATCAACGGATTTGATAGGATCTCCAATTCGTTTCTCCAATAATGCTTGGACATCGTTAAGCATTTCTTCTAAGGGATCGGGTCCTGAAGCAATTCCTCCAAAACCGCGAATAGGTGCTCCAGCGGGTCGAATGAGGGAATAATCAAATTCGGGTACCTGCTTTCCGAGAAAATAGGCTTCTAACATTAATTTTAACGCTTCGACCCAGCCCTCACGACTGTCGGGGATCTTAAATTTGAAGCTCCCCCCTTGGGGCTTTTTAATCTCTATCTTTCCAGCCCCTTTAGTATCAAATCCTACCCCGACGCCCAACATTAAAGCGTCCATGACGAATTCAAACGCTTTGGTATATTTTAAATCAATATCTTCGGTGGATGCAAATCCACAGTTGTTTAGGGCCATTGATCCATGTCGAGCAATAAAGTCAGTACCCATCATCCATAATCCGCGTCCAGGCGGAGTCATTTTAAAGTTCCAAATTTTTTCATACATCCTTTGAGCAGTTTCTTGGGCTTTATTATCATCCCATGGTAAAGAAAGCCGAATACAGTGCTCTTTCTGAATGGAAAAACATCCTTCCACCACTCTGCGTAAAGTTTCCCAAAATTCTTCTTTTCTATTTTCCTCTTCTATGAGCCTCGCATATGTTCGTTTATATGCAACATGTCCTAATGGACCCCAATCGGGTTGTTTATGCTTATATTGATTAAGAAATTCTTTATCTAGTTTAAAACTTATATTCTCCAAATTGATAGAGCGTGCAAATAAATTACGATGTTTATTGAGGCCACGCTGCGTGAGTTCAACGCAAACCAGTTCACGGATATAATTGGTGGAGATCTCATCCAAACCGAGACCGATAATTTTACGTAAGACATCTGCAGCAACTTCTTTAGCGATTTTCATATCGAGACCAGTTTCTTTATTTAATACATCGGCAATTTTATCTTCATTAAACTCTTGTTTTTCGCCCTTCGTGTTAACCACATATTTGGGGTACAAATCCATAAGCGAAAATGATTCCTTTGTCATTATACTCTTCCTAAATTCTTTACGAATAAATAATATAATATATCATAATTTTTTGATTAGACATTAAAAATACATTGTCTATTCTACTTTTAATTAGATTATTTTATTTCATATAAATAAATTTAATAAAGACTTAATATTCTGATTGAAGTCTCCCCGCCCTAAAGGACGGGGTTTCTTTCGCAGATCGTTAAAATTCCAGAGATAACTCTTTTGTTAGATATTTTTTCAGTTTTTGACAAGCTTTTTTGAAATTTTGACGTTCTATGTAGAACTGATTGGCATTAGGGCAATCTCTATCCAACACACATTGTCTCTTGTATGGATCGAAAATCATTGGATAAAATCGACATCCACATGGACGATAATGGTAGATATGACATTTTTCGTCATCCGAAGTGGAATCTAAAAAAACGCAATGACCATCAACGTTTTTAAGTTGATTCAAACCCTCTTCATTTTCAATCACAAAATCCTTTCTACTAAATTTTGAACTAAATTTTTGAAGGATCCTTTCAATGTCTTGCTCTGAAAGGAGCATTTCCGTTTCATAACAGCATTTCGCACAGTCTTTACATCTGAGATCCATTTTATTATAGATAAGAAAACGAAAAGTAAAAATTTTTCCAATTTCAATCATAGGAACTCATTTAAAAATAATGATCCTTCTCCCTCTAAAAGGTATAAATTCTCATTGAAGAAAAAGGGCTAAGATAATCTGATTTCCTTTTAAGATTATTCTTTAAATTTTTAACCTTAAGTCTTAAATAATCAAAGTTCTTACTAAAAAGATATGAAAAAAGGAATTCAAGTAATCATTGGGTTCGGTTTAATGGCATTTTTTATTTGGGTTTATCTTAACATGCAACCCATTTTGAATATTTTTAATGTAGATATAGAATCAGTGATCATAGATTTAATATTGATTAATATTATCGTGTATTTCCTTAGAACAGTGTTAATTCGGATAAACAGTTATCTCTTTCGGGGAAAAATAGTGCAATACATGTTATCAATCCTCATAAATATAATATGGAGTGTTTTTGTCTTTTGGTTATTATTTGCTATAAATCCATTCCTCGCAACGGGAATTATATCCTTTTTAGTCGCGGCGATTGCATTAACCTTTAGAGATCGTATTAATAATATAGCGTCTGGAGTGTTGATCTTATTTTCGGGTTCGTTCGAGGTCGGAGATTTTGTCGAAATAAAGGGTATTCAAGGGATTGTAACCGAAATTACCCTCAATTATACGAAAATTCAAGGGTTAGATGGTTTATACCGGTACATTACAAATAAGGAAGTCTATTATTCTGCAGTGAAAAAATTTACTCACAACGAAGCGTTAGAGGTTGGTTTTCAACAAAAGGAATCAAGCAAAAAGAAAAATGCCCCTCCCAGAAAATATGTTTCAAATATCACCGATCTCATAGCCAAAGAGGAAAAAATTACGAGATATATAAAAAAAATTGAATTGCTCTCAGATAAAGATCCACAATCAATTGACGAAAAGTTGTCACAGATTTTTGCCAAGTATGAGAAAATATTTGGAATACGACCATTTTATTATGTAAATAATACAACTCTAAGTCGTTGCAGTATAACAATACAAATACTCAGTAAAAAACCACAGATAATTCCCCATTACATAAATTCGTTTTTAAGAGATGTTACCTATGGACTTTACGAAGAAAAGATATATTACAAGGGGGAGAAAAAATCCCCTGATCGTCCCGCCACCGAAGAGGAGGTGAAATAAAAAATGCTTAATCAATTATTCAGTTCTGATTTTGAGGCTTTAATATATGTTATCGGAATAGGGATAATTTTATTAATCGTAAATAGAGTCGTGTCTTTCATTTTTAAAAAGAATAAGAAACTAAGCAAGAAGAAGAAAATTATTGCGTCCATCTCACTTCGTTTGATAACCGCAGGGGTGTTAATATATCTCCTATTTGAGGGATTTCCGTTTATGAAAGCGATTACTAAGCAATATCCTGCTGAGATTGCCGTCTTTACAGGCTCTTTAAGCACAGCTTTTGCTTTTGCTTCAAGTGGCATTTTTTCTAATTTAATTTCAGGCATAGTCTTATTTTCCCTGAAACCCTTTGAAATAGGAGATATCATAAAGATAGATGGTGAAATCGGACTGGTAAGATCTATTAAATTAACTACAACGGTTATTGAAACTTTTGATAACATTATCGTGGAAAAAGCAAATGCTGATGTTATCTCCTCTTCAATTCTCAACTACACAATTGATCTCGCTAATATTAAAACATTCGTTGAATTCAAAAAAGAATTACATTATACTGACGATTTAATTTCACCATCGAGAATGGAAATAAAGAATTTAAAAAATAAGGGCAAAGCTAAATTGAGGAAGGTCTTCAATTCTGGAAAGCATAAACAACAAAAAATACATAATTATATATTTCGAATGGATTTCCCCTATCAAGAATTTCATAGGTTAATAAGCAAAGTTGAGCAAATTTGCAATAAATACACAGAATATTTCGGATTTAAACCGCAATATCATATATCTGATGTGAATTCGAATATTGTGGTAAGGTTCAGGATATTGACCTTTAACGCCAGGCAGATCTTTGATAATCAACCCAAATTCGCTAAAGAAGTTTATGAATTGATATTTGAGCATTATGCAGCGGCCAGTCAATAAGATCTCTCTTTTTCTTTACTTTACCTTCCCTTTATTTTTTTTTAAGCTTTCCATCTTAATTACCAACATCTGTACTGAATACTCAATGGATTTTCTCTTGAAAAAAAGGAAAATTACATCGAAGGATAAATTAATAAGGCAAAAGAATAAGTTTATTGGGCGGTAATATCTTATTGAATAAAGATCCAAAAATCTTTCCCCCATAAGACCTTTCCGATTCTCTTGTATATTTCTTCCTCAGACATATAATCTGGCTTAACTTTTGTTTCACTCATTAAGATGACCTAATTATTCTTATTAAATTTAAGTACCATTCTGTATGCGGTTCGATGGGCGTTCCTTTAAGTTCAGCAAGGTCGATAAAGAACTTACCTTGTATTGGCTTCATCTAAGCTTGTCAGGAAGTGGAGGAAGGACAGCTTTCCCCATAGTGTTCGGCGAGAGAAGTGAACTGATTGAACAATCTTTAATGGGGAATATGTGATTAAGACCGTGGAGATGAGAAAGAGGGTAGGGGAATGGTATACCCACTTTAATCTTAAAAAGGATGTAAAAGTTGTAGTTTCTTTATGGAATATCCCAATTTTTCACAAACCGTCAGGCACTTAATTAAAAAGCATATTAGAATCTAAATAAATAATAATAATGTATAAAATGAGAAGAAAAATTATTTTATTAAATTATAATTTCCTCTATATCATCGCTTCCAATCCAGACTTCATCTCCAGACTCATTCTGGATTTTTACAGCATCTCCAACTTCTGTGATCTTCTTAATTTTCGCTCCTTCCCGAACCCCCTTGTCATCAAGTTTTCTTTTTCCCAAAAAACCAGCGGTAACTTCCTTAATTTCATAAGTTCCTTCTTCGGCTTCAAGTAAATTCATATCTTTACACTCTTACTTTTATTGAATATTTTGTTAAATTTATTTCTTTTTAAAACTCTATTTAAAAAAAATCAAGATTTCTTTTTAAAACTAATCCTAAAAAAATATAAAATTATAATAAGAGAAAAAGAATCTCATATTTTTTTTGCGGACCAAAATGTATTAAGCAAGATATTGGGGATGATTCGGTTCTACGAATTGATTTACATTTATGATTGCAAGGGAGTGTTTATAATTTAAACGCAGCAAAAGGTGGATCTCTAACCATATCATATTCTGGTTTAGTTTCCTTTTGTTCTACATCTTTTCGCCAAATTAGTATTTCTTAAATCATTAGGTATTCAGAGTAGGTTTTTTAAATTATTATCTTTTTTAATTGAGCATTCATTTATATAATTATCAACTTTTTGTATATTGATTAAAAATTGCAATGTGATTCATCTGCTTAATATTATAATAGTTTTATTCGTTCTGATTGTTTCATTTATATTTTTTATATGGGGACGTTGGCGTTATGATATAGTTGCGCTTATGGCCCTATTTGCTATTACAATATCGGGGATCATTCCCCCCGAAGATGCGTTTCTAGGTTTTGCTAATTCAGCAGTAATCACCGTAGTAGCCATATTGGTTATAACAAAAGGATTAATCAATTCTGGTTTTGTGGATTTCATTTCGAAATGGATCTCTAAAGTGGGAAACCGTACTATATCTCAAATCGCGGTTCTTACATTTATGGTAACCATTCTTTCAGCTTTCATGAATAATGTGGGGGCGTTAGCACTTTTAATGCCCGTTGCGATCAAAATAGCGAAAGATAGTGACAAATCTCCATCCTTATTTCTTATGCCTATTGCATTTGCCTCTCAATTCGGAGGGTGGATCACGTTAATTGGCACGCCAACAAATCTTATTGTTTCATCCTTTCGAGTGAATGCTGGAATTGGACCTTTTTCAATGTTTGAATTCGCACCAATTGGTATAATAGTAGCCCTAAGTTCTATCCTCTTTATAACCCTAATTGGATGGCGTATTATCCCATTAAGAACATCGCAAAGCTTAGATAGTGCCTTATCTCAAATAAAAGAATATCTTACAGAGTTATACGTTACCGAAGAAAGTAAAAGTGTTGGAAAACGAATTTACAATTTAGGAAATTTAAAAGAAACAGAAATCTCAATAATAACTCTTATCCGTAATAATCAACGGATCCCTCTTCCATCACATTTAATAACTTTAAAGGCTGGTGACGTTTTAATTTGCAAAGGTAATCAAGAAGATCTAAATTTGTTAGTTGAAGATTCTGGACTTGATCTGATGGAAAAAAAAAAGGTAAAGGAGAAGGGCTTGGATTCAGATAATATAAGTGTTGTAGAAGCTGTAATAGCACCTAATTCCATGATGGACAGAAAAACATTAGGCTATCTAGATTTACGTAATAGATTCAGAGTAAATGTTCTCGCCATAGCCCATCAAGAAAGTAGATCTGTTACACGATTAAGTAGAGTGCAACTTAGAGTTGGAGATGTGTTAATGTTGCAGGCGCCATCAGATACATTAGAGAGTAAACTTTCAACTTTGGGGTTACTGCCTTTAGCCAAGAGAGAGATTAGGCTCGGAAAACCACGTCAGATGTATCTTGCATTAATAATTTTTGGTACTGCTTTGATTTTAACAGCATTAAATATCTTACAAGTACACATTGCTTTCTCATTAGCGGCCGTAGCCATGGTTCTTTTTAATATAATATCTTTACAAGAAGCATATAAAAGCGTTAATTGGCCAGTCGTTATTTTATTAGGTGCGATGATTCCGGTAGGGTTATCACTTAAAGAGAGTGGAGGGGCGGAATTAATCGCTTCAGCTTTGTTAGGAACCGAATTTCTAATTACACCAATAATCGCACTATTAATCATGATGATCGTAGTAATGATCTTATCCAATGTAGTAAATAATGTCGCTGCTGTAATTTTAATTACTCCTATAGCTATCAATCTTGCACAATCTTTAGGTGTCTCTATTGATCCTTTTTTGATTGCGATTATCATTGGTGGATCAGCTGCCTTTTTAACCCCAATAGGTCATCAATCAAACGTTTTAGTAATGGGACCTGGAGGTTACAAATTTACTGATTATTGGCGTTTAGGGATTTTCATACAGATAATAACTGTTGTCGCTACAATTCCATTAATCTTATTCTTTTACGATCTCTAGAAAGTATTATAATCAAAAAAACAGATAAAGCAATAAAGCTTTTGGAAGCCTATAATTTCCCCTATACGATTTATGGGAGGTAAAAAAAGAGATAAGAAAAAAAGAGATTAAAACAATTTAGAAAGGTTTCTTGGTTATTCTCTGATTTATATTCTTAGAATTAAGTCCAAGTAAATTACAATAAATTCTAATTCACTTTAGTATGAATTCGGTAATTATCTCTTAGATCGTAGAAAAAGAGGATTTTAATCAATTTTACAGAAACTTTTTTAACTTCAATAATTTTAAAAAACACGGTCACTAAAAATTTAAGATCATAAATTTTTCATTGTTTTGTCTAAATTTTCATTAAAATAAAAGTTAAAATTCCATTTCAATATGAAGTTGAAAAAGTTCTCACACGTTTTGTTTTTATCTCTTATCATTTTTATGGTCCCATTTATTGTTGGGAATGTTAACTCCCTTAAAATCCATACTCAATGGAATTATTCAATGAAAACGGAGGTTGTTAATAGAACATTTAATTTGTTTGATATTGATAATTTTAATGCATCTTTAGAATATAAAGAACGGCAGAGCATTTATTTAAATACCAGTAAATACAGTGATGGATTTTATGCTCAATCCGCTCGCGTTTTTGCAGATAAAGAGATTAACGAGGACTCCATTCTAAATAATTTAGAGGGTGTATATGCACATAAAGATTGTTGTGATTTTATAATGAACGGTCTGATTCGCATGCTCTATCTTAACCTCAAAACTAATGTACTGAGGCAAGAAGCGAAAGATAAGATATGCGATGCGTTAGGTAATGCAAAATATTGGTATACCTATCCAGGCGAGGACAACGCAATTTTTACGACTGAAAACCATCAAATTCTCTATCATACCGCGGAATATCTTGCTGGCCAATTATTTCCCAACACTACTTTTGTTAATTCTGGTTTAACGGGAAAAGAACATGTTAAACATGCAAAACCGTTAATTAAGCGTTGGCTCAACTGGAGAGGACAATTTGGATTTTCGGAATGGCATTCAAATACCTATTATGTTGAGGATATATCAGCATTGGTAAATCTCGTTGATTTTGCTATGGATGAGGAAATTGCCCGAAAAGCGGCAATGATTTTAGATATTATAGCATTTGATTTTGCAAATAATTATTATAGAGATATATATGCGACCACTATGGGACGTTGTTACGATGGGTCACGGGTTAAGGGAGGGCATGATAGTGTTTCAGAGGCTGCTTGGATTATGCTCGGAATCGAAGGGGAACATAATCCTTGTGATAGTAGTAATATGGCAGCGGTCGCGTTAGCAACAAGCGAACATTATGCCCCACCTCCCATTATAGATGATATTTATGAAGATGCAATCCAGAATCACGAAAGCAAGGAACGACACAGTATTAATATAGACGACGGTGAAAAATATGGAATTGAATATAATGAGGAAGATTTGGAATTCTGGTATGGTATGCAAGCACATATGGAGTCAAGGGTGATAGAAACAACGTATAACCATATTAAAAATTATAAAAGAAACCCTATGACCGTATCGGGACCTCAAATACTGTTTGACGGCTTGAAATACTCCGCCTTTTTACATGGAATGTCCATTAGCAAATACGCAGAAACGCTCAGTATGATATTCAGAGGTGTAACCTTGGAAACAGCAAATTGTTATACTTATAGGACACCTTACTTTCAATTATCTGGAGCCCAAGATCATCAAAAAGGATTGAACAGCGCACAAGAACATATTTGGCAAGCAACCCTTGATTCAAATGCTTACGTTTTTACTTCCTCGCCTGGCGGGTATGTAAAGGATCTCGATCAATTATATATGGGAGGATTTATGCCCCGTGCAACTTTCCATGAAAACATAGGAATAATTCAATATGATCGTGAATCTGCTCCGCTCGAGGGGGAAATCGCTATATTCGCCTTGAATCTTGCGTTAGGCGGTACCTTTTACCAACATGCATATTTTCCGCGGAATGCATTTGATACGGTAAAACAACAAGACGGTTGGACCTTCGGAGAGAAAAATGGGGGGTATGTGGCACTCTTTTCTTATAAACCAACTAATTGGGAGTCTGATTCAGAATTGAGAGTCAACAGCCGAAAGAATGCGTGGATTGTTGAATTAGGAAGTAAAAAGGAATATGATTCTTTTAACGATTTTATCAATCAAATATTGAAATCAAAAATAAATATAGATCCATTAAGTATCGGATATGATGTAGAATATCACTCTCCCTCACAAGGAAAAGCTAACGTTGGATGGGATGGAGGATTCGAAGTAAATGGAAACCATGTAAATTTGGAGGATTATCCTCGATTCGATAATGAGTATTGTCATCAAGAATTTGCTACAAACACGACTCTAATAGAATTCGAAAACCAGAGCTTAGAATTGAATTTCAACGACATAAGCCGCAATTATACCAAGAATTAACGAGATTTATTTTTTAATCTATAATTTTTAGGATCCATGGTTTTTAGGGAAATTTATAAGGTTTTTCGATCTTTTTATAATGTATAGCTAATAGCTAATATATTCATTTTAAACATTTAATAGATATATGAAAAAAATCGGATTAATTGTAAATCCTATTGCAGGAATGGGAGGAAGCGTAGGACTCAAAGGGACCGATGGAGATGCATATCAGAAGGCACTTAAGTTAGGTGCGGAACCAGTGACTCCTCAACGAATGAGTCAATTTTTATCGCATTTGGAAGTTGAAAAAGAGGTATATTTCTTGGTTGGCCCCGAGAAAATGGGAGAAAATATAATTAAGGAAACAGAGTTCAATTATGAAGTGATCGGTACCTTAGAGGGAGATAAGACAACTGCCGAAGACACAAAAAGAATTGCGAAGATGCAAAAAGAAAATGGAATTGATATTCTTATTTTTTGCGGCGGAGACGGAACTGCCAGAGATATATATGATGTCCTTGATCTTGATATTCCTGTTTTAGGTCTACCCTCAGGTGTGAAGATGTTTAGTTCAGTATTTGCCCTAAATCCCCAAGCTGCTTCAGAAATGTTGGAGGGATTTATTGATGAGAATTTAGAGATTATAGAAAAGGAGGTCTTAGATATTGATGAAGATGCATTTCGAGAAGGGAAATTAAAGTCAAAATTATACGGATATCTCAAAGTTCCAAAGCTAGAAAAGCTAATTCAAGACGGAAAACAAGGATCTAAATCAACAAGGTCTCTAAAAGAGAAAAAGCAAGAGATAGCTCATTTCTTAATTCAAAACATGGAAGATGATGTTCTCTATTTATTGGGGCCCGGCACAACAGTCAAAACCATTTCCGAACAACTAAATATATCTAAAACATTGTTAGGTATAGATGCTATCTATAATGAAAAAGTAGTGAAGCTAGATGTTAACGAGGAAGAAATTCTCAATCTTTTAAATAAATATGATAATGCAAAGATTGTAATTTCTCCTATTGGGGGACAAGGTTTTATATTTGGCAGAGGGAATAAACAATTTACTCCAGAGGTAATTAATAAAGTTGGAAAAGCGAATATTCTTGTCATTTCCACCGAAGATAAGTTGACGGGACTGGAATGTCTTCGAGTTGATACGGGAGATGAAGAAGTGGACAAGATGTTAAGAGGATTTATGAAAGTTATTATTGGAAAGAATCAAAAACTTATGATGGAAGTAGATTAAAATTTATTAAAAAAAGGCAGTTTAAGGAGTTATTTGATTAATGGACAAAATACGTTTAAATCAAAGTGAAATGCCCTCCCCTCCACCACGGAAAATCCGGGAGCAAATGAAAAAGGTTATCGATAAGATTAACAGATACACACCTAAAGACCAAGTTAATATCCTCAAGACGGAATTGGCAAACTATACCCATATTGCCGAAGAAAGGATCTTTCTCAGCTCAGCCTCAGATATCATATTAAAGGAGTTTATTTTCCTAATAGGGCATAATCGAAAGATAATTAGTGTGGATCCTACGTTTTTTCTTATCAAAAATGCAATAAGAAAAATACATAGTGAGGCAATACATATTCGCTTACGAGAGCCAGATTTTAATTTAAAAATCGAACCAATTATGAGTGAATTAGATGAACCTACTTTACTCCTTTTTGATAATCCAAACAATCCAACCGGTAATTTAATTATAGGAGAAGATAAGCTAAAAACATTATTAAAACATCCCGAAATCATTTGTTTAGTTGATGAAGCGTATTTTGAGTTTTCTGACACGACATTTAGCCATTTATTGGGAAAATATCCAAATCTGGCGATTTTACGGACTGTATCCAAATCACTTGGACTGGCAGGAGGCGGAATCGGGTATTTACTTATGGGGGACAAGATCAGAGAAATGTTTGAAGGACTTCAAATTAAGCTCCCCTATCCCGGGGTTATGGGCTGTATCTACGGGCTCAGAAATCCAAGCTATATGGAAAAATATATTGAAAATGTAAAAAAAGAAAAAGAAAAAATGAAAGAGAAATTATCTTCTCTTGCTCTCAAGGTCTTTCCGAGCTATACAAACTTCTTCTTACTAAGATCTCAGCAGTCCGATATTGCTCAAAAATTGGCTCAGAGGAATATTCTCGTATCTGATGTGAGTTCACAATTGGGCGATGGTTATATTAGAGTTTCGATGGGAAATCAAAAGGAAAATGAACAATTTTTACGAGCACTTGAGGACATCGTTGGCCAAAGAGAAAATGCAGGCTTTGATATATAAGTCCTTTTTCCCGTTTATTTTATTTTCTATAGATATCAATTATAGGCTTATTTAAGAGTTTTCTTAAAATTAGAAACATTCCGATAACTGCTGTTAGAATTGAAAAGAAAAACACTCTACTGAAGGTTGTAGATGGAATGATGAATTTCAATGGGACTTCTAAAAGAGCTGCAATATTGGAAAGAAGAAGATTTTGTATAATATACGAAATTCATCCCAGATAGTTAAAAGGTCATGAAATTTAACTTCGTTTCCCTCGATATCATTGATATCAAAAGCGGGAGCCTTAGAATCCACGGAGATACCCGAAATCTGATCGTCGGTACTCATAGTACTAATAATAATCAATTACCAATTTTATTTTTATCTGCTAAAAAAATTATCCGATTACGTTTTTATCTTAAAAAAGAAGAACAAGAACTTCTTGTAGGTTATCAACTCGAAATTTATATAGATTAAATGTCTTTAGTATAATACTAGATATAGAAAAGGTGAAATTGTCCTGAATGCAGAACAAAAAAAAGATTACTATGAAATTTTAGGGATAGAACCGGACGCCACCACCGAGGAGATTAAATCAGCTTATCGTAAACTGGCCTTGAAGTATCATCCTGATTTAAACCAAAACGATCCTCAAGCCGAGCATAAGTTTGTGGAAATTAAGAAGGCATATGAGACATTAAAAGATCCAGAGAAACGAGAACTTTACGACAACCACGGTTATGACATTTCAAATATCGATTTAACAGACCTGTACAGAACAATGCGATATAGCAGACTGCAAGAATTCTTAAATTCTATTTTCGGACAAAATCAGTCTAATCGGGAGAAAGACGACCCTCCGGACTCTCTTTATATCTAAATGATCTCTTTATATCTAAATGATCTTATCGAGTATTCCCATGATTACTAACCCTGCAGTCCACGCAAGAATTGGCTTATTATTGTCGTTGACGAAATTATAAATTATTATAAAGAAGAATCCTTGTTCATTCCATAGAACTTCACGACGTATTCTCTCCGATTATCTATATTTTTTTCTGAAAACTTTTATAAAGATATTTTATTATACTTAATCGTTATGCCTATTGCCGAAGTAAACGATATTAAGATAAATTATGAAGTCCATGGAGAGGATAACGCTGAGCCCCTTTTTTTAGCCAGTGGATGGACTTATAAGAAAGAAATGTGGATGGCTCAAGTGGATTCCTTAAGTGAGCATTTTAAAGTAATTACTTTTGATAACCGCGGATGCGGTAAATCTTCCCGACCTCCTGGACCGTATACTATGGAGATATTTGCAGACGATCTTTTAGGGCTTATGGATTTTCTCGAAATTGAGAATGCCCATTTAATGGGATATGCTTTAGGGGCTATGTATCTCCAAGTCTTCGCTTTAAAGCACCCCAAACGTGTTAATAAACTTATCCTATTAAATACCGTAGCCGCATTTCCCGATGAATCGGGAGTCAAACGGGTAATGGGGATGAATGTGAATGCGTTAGATTTTCAGAAAAATGCACCTAAAAAATATTTTATGAAAAGTGCGAAGATGGCATTTCACAGGAATTTTATTAAAGAATTAAAAGCGAATCCCGATAAAAGGTTTCACGATCTATGGTCTGTTGACGAATTTGTCAAAGAATATAATATTGACCCGATGACCCCGGAAGATGTAAAAAATCAGGGAAAGGCCATGTTAGGGTTTAACATTTTGGATGATATTACTGAACTTAAACCTGAAACGCTCATAATTGCCTCTTCCCATAATCGATTGCATCCCAAAGCAGCCATGGAGGCTATGCATGAAAAAATACCGAACAGCAAGTTAGAGCTTCTCAAGAAGGCCGGTGATAGTGCTTATCTTTCCCGAGCACCCGAAGTGAATCAATTAGTGATTGATTTTCTGAAAGAATAATCCTCTTATTATTTCTCTTTTTCCTACATCTCTTAATTAATTGGGTAATTTCGGTATTTTCTAAATGTCTTCAACATAGCAACATAGTTTTTAGGAGGAACTTCTGGCACAATGGAATTGCCCGAGCTTAGCATGTATCCTCCTCCAGGGGCGCATTCTTTAATCAAGGTTTTCACATAATCTGCCACCTTTTGAGGTGTTTCGTGGACAAGTAATTCAATGGGAACGTTTCCCTCTAAACAGACCTTATCGCCGTATTTTTCTTTTATGTTGAAAATATCAATATTTGCCGATGCTTGCAAGGGATGGATAGAATCAAAACAATCGATAAGTCCGTCAATTAAAGGGCGGATGTCTCCATCGGTATGGAAAACTAATTTCACTCCTCGCTCGTGAGCCATATTGGAAATCCTTTTATAACTCGGTAAGAAAAATTTATTGAAGTAGCGGGGAGAGATAAACGGACCAGAATTATATGCAAGATCGTCCCCGATCATAAACACTTCGGTGCCTGTTACATCTATCGCCTTTTTAATTAATGCGGTATAGAATTTTTCACGATCTGCAATCATCTTTCTTAGAAAGGATTGATTCTTCACAAGTACTCGTGAAAAATGTTCTAAACCTAGTCCTAAAGAAATCGAATCAAAAATACCGTTAAAAATCCCGGGTACTACGTAAATCTCTTCATCTGATATGTGTTTCGTTGCCGCTTCGAATAAATCAAATCCTAAATTTTGTTCTGTGTCTAATTTAGGAAACTCATCATATTTCTCCTCAGAGCTGAGAACTCCTCCCACATAATAGGTACTAAACTGTCCCATTAGTGTTTTTAATTCATATTTATGACCGAATTCATTTATTATGTAATTTGGATGAACATATTTAAAATAAGAATTGGGAGCGATGGAAAAGACCCCTAAATCAACACCCAGATGTTTATAAAAATTAAAGTACCTTTTATTGAAGATATTTAATAATCCTTTATAGAGATGTGGCCTTTTGAGGATCTTAGGTAAAATTGAATTGATACGACTTGGTAACCCTTTAATATTTCCCAAGAATTCTAAAAGTTTGGAGATGTTTATCGAGGTCCCAGCTCCAAATCCCATTTGTTTTGCTAATTTGGGATTTTGGATTAAATGTTCGGTATAGGGAACCTTATCTGGTTCTTCGTGGTTTAAGGTTTTCAGAACTCGTTGTTTTGCGTTCATTTCCATTTAAAAGATTCTTGTTCCTAATAAATGAAGTATAAAATAAAATCTATCGTTATTTTTATTCCCATATCTCATATAAGAGGTTTAAAACTTATTAGTTGAACTTAAACTTATAGTTTGTAGATTAAATTCCCTTATTATTTCAGAGAACTTTTCGACACCATCGAGATAAAAGGAAACGGGAAGATATATACGCTGTTACGGATAGAGGCCCCCTTATAAGAGGGAGAAAGGATATCGACGATGGAAGAACCGCCTAAAACCTCGCCTAAGAATGAGAACACAGACAAGAAGAAGTTTTGAGTCAATATTTTATTAATATCATTTTTATATAGTATAGTTCATAATATCTTTCATAGTTTTAAACTCTTAATCATAAATACATAAATGGAGATTTATTATGGATGAAAACGATATTGCGAAAATTTTGATCATCATCGGAGGCTTAGTCGGGTTAATCGAAGCGATTATGGCTCTTGTAGGTAATCCCCTTGTATCTGGCGGATGGTTGGGGGTCGGAATAATTAGTCAAATAATAGCGTTGATCATTTCTGCAGCTATTTTGTTCTCGTGCTTTAGACCGGGCGATCCTATCCCGTACAGCGCTATTGTTGAATTAATTTTAGGAATTTTACTGATTATTTTTGGATCATTGATTGGTGGCATTCTCGTCATCATAGGCGCGATCCTTCTCTTCATGTGATCAATTCCTACACCCCTACACCTATAATTTAACTAATATTTTCTTTTTTTTAATAT
Source organism: Promethearchaeia archaeon (assembly GCA_046483985.1). GTDB lineage: Archaea > Asgardarchaeota > Lokiarchaeia > Sigyniarchaeales > SOKP01 > JAWOCD01. Next base: position 32,720 of record JAWOCD010000034.1, on the reverse strand, counting down.
ATTTACAAAAGAATATATATAAGGCTGTTTAAGACTATTTGTACTAAGTTGCTATTCTGTAAATTAAACGTATTATATATAAACAAGAGGAAAATAGACATGAAAAAGAGAATAAATCCGTGGGAAAGCGCGAGGAAAAAATTAATAATCGCTGCGGAAGAATTAGGGATGGATCCTAATACGCTCAATTACCTCAATAAGGTTGAAAGGGCATTAGAAGTTTCCGTGCCGGTCATTATGGATGATGGGGGATTAGAGATTTTTAGAGGGTATCGGTGTCATCATAGCACTTTGCGAGGGCCAGCCAAGGGAGGTATTCGTTATGCACCGCAAGTCACCCTTGATGAAATAAAAGCCTTGGCTTTTTTAATGACGATTAAAACCAGCCTATTAGATTTACCGTTAGGAGGATCAAAAGGCGGAGTGGCCGTCGATCCCAAAAAGCTTTCGGATAAGGAATTAGAAGGGGTAACCAGGCGGTATACCGCAGAGATCATCAATGTTATCGGCCCCGATATCGATATCCCTGCTCCTGACATGGGCACGGATAAGCGAATCATGGCTTGGGTTCTTGATACCTATTCAATGCAAAAGGGTCACACCGTTCCCGGTGTTGTCACAGGTAAGCCGGTGGAGGTTGGAGGCTCTGTCGGAAGGGGTGGTGCAGTGGGCACCGGTATGTTTTATGTGCTGGAAGAATTATGCAAAAAAGAAGATTTGGAACTAAAGGGAATGAGTGTTGCCATTCAAGGATTCGGAAAGGTGGGAACTGAGATTGGAAAAAAACTATACGATTCTGGATGTAAAATCATCGCAGTCAGCGACACAAAAGGAGCAATCCTTAAAGAGGATGGCATTGAAATTGATGCTTTAATTGAATCTAAAGCACAAGGCAGTCCGGTAAAAGAATTTAATGCCGATGGAGCGGAAATTATCACCAATAAGGAGTTATTGGCATTGGACTGCGATATTCTCAGCCCTTGTGCTTCCGAAAATCAGCTCTATTCTGGAAATGGAGACGATGTGAATGCAAAGATCGTATTAGAAGGTGCCAATAGCCCCACTACTTCCAAGGCAGACCAAATCCTCGAAGAAAAGGACACCATTATCATACCCGATGTATTGGCCAACAGTGGAGGTGTTTGCATCAGTTATTTTGAGTATGTTCAAGATATTCAGTCCTATTTCTGGGATTTAGAACGGGTAAATCGCGAGATGAGAAATGTGTTACTAACTACCTTTCATCAAGTGTATAGCACAGCAAAGGAAAATGCAGTGTCCCTACGAACAGCAGCATATATGATCGCTGGGCAACGGTTAGCAAAAGCCCACGAATTACGGGGGTTGTTTCCCTAATGACGCATTATTGTAACCGAAGGAGGTAGAAGTAAGATGAGTCTGAATCCATTTGAAATGGCAAAAAAGCAAATTGATATGGTGGCAGAACAAATTGATCTTGATCCCAACATCCATAAATATCTAAAGAGAGTTGAGCGAGCGCTGATCGTGTCAGTTCCTATCAAAATGGATGACGGATCCATACAGATTTTTGAAGGGTATCGGGTTCACCATTCGACTATTCGAGGTCCCGGGAAAGGAGGAATTAGATTTTCCCCCTATGTTGACTCAAATGAAGTAAAAGCTCTGGCTACATGGATGACATGGAAAACCAGCTTATTGAATTTACCCCTAGGAGGAAGTAAAGGAGGTGTGTGCTTTGATCCTGCCAAATTATCAGACGATGAGATCCAAAGAATTACAAGACGATATACCTCAGAGGTGATTAATTTGATCGGTCCTGACATAGATATCCCTGCACCTGACGTAAATACCTCCGGTCAAATTATGGCATGGGTGATGGACACGTATTCGATGAATAAAGGACGGCCGACTCCAGGTGTGGTCACAGGAAAACCCATAGAGATCGGTGGATCGGTGGGAAGGGCTACTGCCACAGGCACGGGATTATTTTTTGTCCTTCAAGCCTTATGCGAGAAATTGGCGATGAATTTAAAAGAACAAGAGATCATAGTCCAAGGATTTGGAAATGTAGGAGGGACAATTGCCGAACTGCTCTATGATCATGGATGCAAGATTATTGCATTATCTGATATCTCTGGAGGGCTTTATGTGAAGGACGGATTACCGATTGATACATTATCAGAGTGGAGGGATAAAGGACAGTTATTAACTGACTATGAAGACCCAACACATAAAATCAAAACGATTTCTAATGTAGAATTATTGACCTCTCCATGTGATATATTAATTCCCGCCGCCGTGGAAAACCAAATAACTGGAGAGAATGCCGCGGACATCAATACAAAAATAGTTCTAGAAGGCGCCAACGGTCCTACTACTCTCGAAGCTGACAAGATATTGAAAGATAAGGAAACAATGGTAGTTCCTGACATTTTAGCAAATTCAGGCGGGGTCTGTGTGAGCTATTTCGAATACATTCAAGATGTGCAATCCTATTTCTGGGATTTAGAACGGGTGAACAAGGAACTGAAAGATATCATCGTCGGAGCATTTAATGATGTATGGAACCTTTCACAAGAGGAGGATGTAACTCTTCGGATTGCCGCCTATATGATCGCCGTAAATAGAGTTGCCAAAGCCGTTAAATTTAGAGGTTTCTTTCCTTAAAATTAGAGGCGGCCTAAGAGAAAGTCCACATTGCTGCCTTAATGAAAATGGGTAAAAATAAAAAAAACCCTTTATTTTCCTTGGAATTCTGGTTTTCTCCGCTCTAAAAAAGCCCGTAAGCCCTTTTGGAAATCTTCCGTAGATGAAGTTTTCTTCACGTGAGTCAGTTCTTTCGTAAGTTGAGCGTCCAAATCATTGCTCGTAGATTGATCAAAAAGACGTAGAATACTCTCAAATGCAACGGTTGGTCCGTTACTTATTGTAGTTGCCATTTGGATTACTTGGTCAAGTAAATCCTCTGGTTCATAGATTTCCAAAACCAACCCCATCTTTTTTGCCACGTGTGAATCAATAGTCTTATTCAATAGGGCTAATTCCTTTGCGTGCTGGATTCCAATCAGTTTCGGTAAATGGAAAGTCAAGCCCGAATCCGGAGATAACCCAACATTGGTAAATGCAATCGCAAACTGTGAATTTTTCGAACATATCCGTAAATCACACGCCGTCGCTAAGCTTAGCCCAACTCCCATACATGCTCCATTAATTGCTGCAATAGATGGGGGGAGTTTTTCTTTCAAGATTTTGATTCCTTTATGAAATTTCTTGGCTAGGTTGTGAAGGAAATTCGGATTACTATTTTTCTGAAATTCTGCTAAATCTCCGCCTGAACAAAACGCTTTACCCTTTCCCGTAATGATTAAACATCGTAAGGATTGGGATTCAAGAAAATTAGCGGCGGCAATAAAATCATCAGCTAATTGAGTATTCAAGGCATTCAATTTCTTGGGTCTGTTAAGCGAGAGAGTTGCATAATCGTGTTCCTTATTGATTTCTACTTCTATGGTATCATATTCTGGCATATATTGATATAATCCGAGGGGATATTTGTATCTTACAAAATCAGATTTAAAGCGATCCTTTTAATTTTACGAGCTTCTCGGCCAATTTTTTAAGGGGCTGTAATGCTGGGGCGGTTTGCTGAATGTTTATTAGGGGCGTTCCGTTCAAATCCAGAGCGACTACTTCGTCATCATAGGGAACAATAGCGGCGATGTCAAAACCCAATTCGTCAATGAGGTTTTTAAGAGGCTGGATATCACCCCTCACTTTATTTATCACAATCCCCGCACGTTTATACTCTGTAAATTTCTTAGCGCTTTTTCTGATGGATTTTGCGGTATCAATACTCCGGCGAGACATGTCTGCTACAATAAGAAGGTAATCAATTGAACTTAAGACCATTCGGTTAATCTGTTCAAGTCCCGCTTCACAATCGATGAGAATGATGTCGTAATCCCTTGAAAAGGACTCAATCACCTTTCTAAGAAGGGCATTTGAGGGGCAAAAGCAACCAGATTCTTGCGGTTGCCCGATTGAGAGAACGCTAAATCTTTTACTCTCTTTTATGGCATTATATATTTCAAAATCAATATTATGCGCAATATCCTTCGCTTCTTCGGATTTCTCGAGCGTTTTGTTGATCGTCTGCTGGCGTACCTTTTCCAACGAGGTATCCGGGACTAATTCAACCATATGGCTGAGATGCGGATGGGTAGGATCCCCGTCTATAAGTAAAAGTTTGTAATCCCAGTACTCCGAAAGGATTTTCGCGAGAAATGTGGTAGTCGAGGTCTTTCCCGTCCCGCCTTTTCCCGTAACTGCTATCTTTAATGTCATTATCCCACTCTATTCTTGTAGACTTTCCCGTTCCAGCAAAACTTTTTTGATATCATAACACTCAGCCCGGTCTGGACAGATAGAGCACCCCCAATCATAGTTGCAACCCACCTTTTCCTTCCATTTTTGGACTTTACTTTTCCATTGTTCTCTTTCTTTTTCAAGGAAGGAGGAGGTAATTTCCTTCAGCTTTTCAACTACATTGGGGAGGGAATTGACCATAACGACTTCAATTGCTTTGAATTGGTTGGGGAATTTTTCTCGATAGAGGTGATTTATGGCATGTCCTAAAAGCTCAAATGAAAAGTTTTTTATGATATGTGAGCTGATTCGGCACCAAAATCGCCGGGGAATGGTTCTAATGAGAAAACCTTCGATTCCATCCCCAATAAAATTAAAATACTTAAAATCTTTGTGCTGGAGGTTGGCGTTCTCTTCAATTTGAAGAAACACTAATAGACCAAAATCTACTTTTGCAATTTGTTGCTCCCTTAATTCCCTTATTGTTGGCCCTACCATCGTAACATTTCCATCTGTAAGCGAAGTTTGATCGGGTAATGAGATGACCAAGGAGTAGGATTTTTTGTGGTGCCCGCCCAACTCAAGGACAGTTTCCTCCTGAAGAATAATTTCTTTATTGTTGGTAAGTGCTACATCGACCCCAGAATCGGTAAAAAATTGTTGATAATCATCGGGTTTGTGGAATGTTTGCAGCCTATGACTTTCTGAAAACAATTCATTCATGTAAGTTTTGACGTTGATTACAATCTCTTGAATCTGCACACTTAAACCCTTTTCAGTAATTTATAAAAACAAGCACTCTATTAAATAACATTTTTTTCAATTATATAAATAATTTATCCAAGATGATTTCATTTCATCATTTTATAATGCAAAATCACTTGAATTTCTTTGATTTATCTTTTTATACAGAAAAGAATTTAAGTATGTAATACATATTTGCATAGATGAGAACAAATCTGATTATTGAGGATGATCTAAAAGTTAAATGGCAGGAGATAAAAAAGGGAGCCTCTAAACTCGATATGACGATTGGGGAATATTTCATATTTTGTCATACCTTTATCAATTGGTAAAAGCAAATTAGATGCTATTAAGGCAACAAAAAGTATGTGGAACTCATAAAGGGTATCAAGCTAATAGAATTGTATATGCTCTGCATAAAAATTGAGGAAATAATTTGAATTTGAGTAAATATGAAGGTCTGGATTGGGTGAGTTATTGCGGGATTTACTGTGGTGCTTGCCCAGCATTTCACCGGGGGAGGTGTAAAGGCTGCAGGTCCACAGAGAATAAAACCGAGCGCAAAGGGAGTTGCGGGTATGGCATTAGGTCATGTTGCGAGAAAAAAAGATTAGACTATTGCGGTCAGTGTAAAGATTTCCCATGTTCGAAAATTAATAAACTAATAAAGTCTCAGAAAGGAAGAAAAGAATATGATTATCGTCATAATATCCCCGCCAATTTTCGAATGATTAACAAGAAAGGATTAGATGGGTGGCTTCAATACCAGAAAGAAAAATGGAGATGTAAAAAATGCGGAGGGTCAGGTGTATTTTATAATTTTATCTGCTGGGATTGTAAGAAGCCGTTAAATGTATGTTAAATAAAATTTGAAACAAAAATATTTTCAAGTTATCCAGTTTTTTATTGATAATATTGATATTAAACCCCACTCAGATTATTTTTTATATCATATTTATCAATAAATAAAGTTAAATTATATATTAGCCTATATCCTAAATTTTTCTTAAGATTAATTTAAAGTATTTAGGGATGACTAAATATTTAAATATAATAATATCTTTTTATTAATAGTTAATATAATTTTTATAAATTATGGGACTTTAATAGAAATCTAAATAATTCTAGGGAGATTATTGGATTACCGAACCAAAAATCAATAAATACCCAACAATCTCCGATTATTGCTTGAATACATATAAAAACTAAGAGAAAATTAGCCAAGAAATTGAGTTAAATGAAATTCTTGCCAGAATTAGGGGTGGGATGGTTTTATGGATGGATATACTTCATATTTTATCTAATCGTTTTTGGGATTATATTAAAAATATGTCCCGAAGAAGTAAGAAAGCGATTATATGACCGTTCATTATGGGATAAAAAGACCAAAATCATCACTACTATTGGAAAGAGTTTCTCCCTTGTTAATATTATTATGATCCTTTTTGGACAACTACAAATCGGAAGTATTGAATTCATTATTGGAACAATAATTTATTTTATGGGCTTGGGCATGCTTGTGATAGCGATTATTCACTATAGAGATGCACCGCTGGATAAGCCGATTAAGAAAGGAGTATATAAGTATTCTCGAAATCCCCAAATGGTTGCTATTTTTATTCTGTTCTTGGGGATGATTCTCACCGTAGGGGCTTGGCTTAACCTTATCTTTTTGGGAATTACAATAATCTTCTCCCATTTCAGTATATTAGCCGAAGAAAAAGCACTAGCCGAACAGTACGGAGAATCTTATTTAGAATATAAGGAAGAAGTGCAGAGATATTTCATATTTTTTTAGGTTTTAATCTCTCATAAATGATGTTTCTAATTGTAATAAAGAGGTCTATCTAATAAATGTCTATATTATGGTTTATAAGGATTGGTTTTCTCGGATTGTTACTGCTTTATGATCTAATCTACCTTCTAATCATACAAAGAAGAGAGATGTACAAGAGTTTCCTTGAAAACTTTTATATAAATTTAATTTTAGTTATTCTTTATAATGTTTTTTGTTATGTCCCGGTGGTTTTACCGTCCGATCCGTCGGTAATTCACGATTATCTTGAATATTCTTACGGACGCTTGATCAATTAGTTAAGAGGGAATAATCTCCTTAAATTCTTTAATTATCTTCATAGCATCCTTGCGAAAATGCTTTAAATATGTAAATATTTTTTCAGAATCGACTTTAAGATATTGATGTACTAAGAAATTCCTAAACTTTTTGAATTCTTTAATAAGATCATAATTTTTGAGTTTCGGCTTTAAGAGTTCAAGGATAGAATCTTCGGATGTAGGAGGACCTAAATTAAAAAATTTCACAAACTGAATGCAAATTTGAATTATTGCTTCAATAACGTTTTGCATATTCCGCTCTATCGCAGCTTGAAGTTTCAAGTCATTTAAAAAATCTTCTTTATTCTCGGGTTTCCATTGTTCTAATAATTCCAATTGATTTTCGATAAAAGCAATTCTCTGAATAATTCGTTCATAAGCCATTTTTGACCGACTCCAAATACAATTCATAATAGGGGCGAAATGAAACCCAATCCTTTATGATCTTAATAAAAATATCAAATAATTGAGAATAGTCCTTATTAAAAAGAATTTTTCCCTTAATTGCTTCTTTCGCGATAATTATAGACATTTCACTCAAGAAATGCGCATCAAATCTTTCTGGAAATGTTAAAAGATATTTTAACGATTTGGGGTTTGAATGAGGTTTTTTTACTATTGCTAAATCAATATCATGATAATTGGCGGTTTCAAGAGCACTTCCGTATAAAATTGCTGCCAAAATATCTTCATCTTTTTTTAGTTTTGAAACAATTTTTTGCAATTCCTCCTTATCATCCTCAGAGAGATTCATAGATACCTCGTTAAGACTTTTACAGCAATTCTGTATTATGTATTATAAAATTAATTCTTTGTATTTAAAAGTATTTAAAGGATTTCTTGAATCTCTCTAAGATTATTACCACTATTTTTTTACAAAATATGAATACAAGATCCATCTGATTAATAATATAAATACAAAAAGAATCAATATTCTTCTGTATGTAATATAAACGATGATTCACGAATGGAACGAAACTTAATAATATTAAAGAGAGGAAACCGATAAAGATGTCAATAAATATTCAACCCCCAGAAGATATGATTGGAATTTCATTATATAATATTTTAAGCTCAAGAGATGATGAAGAATTTATTCAATTGGTTAACGGCTGGAATAAAACGGTTGTAATTGAAATCACTGGCTTTTATCCAGTTGCAGTTCATTTTCATAACCTCAATATTTCATTTTCCTTAGATATTCCAGATAACTATGATTTAAAAGTTACAATGAGCATCCATACACTTTTAGATTTAGCATATAAACGAACAAATCCAGTAGTGGCAGTACTTACTGGAAAACTTAAGATAAAGGGCTTATATAAGATTGGTACGGTGCTTAAATTTCAAAAAATCTTTTTCAATACCATGAAGCAAGTAGCGGCTGAACCAAATACCAATTATTATGAGGTTTATAAGGAGACCAAATAGGAGGAAAGAAAATGACGAAATCAAAAGAAAGCAATGTTTTTGAAAATATTAGCAAAGAAGAGGTCAAAGAACATCTTGTTGAAATTTTTGGAAAAGAGTATATTACCGATAGAAATGCTGATCTGTATCCTTATTCCTATGATATGACGGAATGTGAACCTCATATGCCAGATTTTGTGGTGATCCCGGAAAATAAAGAACAATTAGTGAAGTTGGTTAATTTGTGTAATAAATATGTTATTCCCATTGTTCCATACATCACAGGGAATAATGTCGGGGGACTTACTATCCCCGATCGCGGAGGGATTATCGTTGACTTCGGTAAAAAAATGAACAACATCCTTCACGTAAATGAGAATATGATGTATGCGCTATTAGAACCCGGAGTTTTATTTGGTCAGTTTAAGAGGTATTTGGACGAAAATTATCCCAATCTTCGCTATAGTTATCCGTTTGCTCCCCCCACTGCCGGTGTTGTTGGAAATGCCATACTTAGTGGCATGAATAATTTATCATGTAAAATCGGTTCCATGGGCGATTCTATAAATGGGTTGGAAGTAATAACGGCAGATGGAGAAATTGCACGGATAGGGTCTTGCTTTTATGGAAAGGAAAGCGCTGACCCCGATAGTTGGTGGTGTCGATACCCTATGCCCGATTTAATGGGTCTCATTGTGAATTGGCAAGGGATGACCGGATTAGTTACCAAATGTGCGGTACAGCTCTGGCCCAATTATCCCATAGAGAAGTGTTATTTGGCAATAGTATTTGGGCTCACGGATATTGCCCATATTTTACGGGAGGTCGGACGCACCGAAGTGGTAAATGATATTTCCGCGGTCAGCACAGAGGTAGTGAAAATGACATGTAATATCCCAGAACCGAAAAAATTTCCTCAAGAACCAGATTTTGCCGCAATTATGCCCGTCACCGCAAAAACTCGGAAACAACTGGAGGCAAAAGAAGAAATCTTGAGGAAGACGATTAATAAATTAAATGCAGAAGGAAAGAAAATATTTCTATTAAATTTCGAAGAATTTTCCAAAATCTTTAATTTACGGACTCGTTGTTACTATGATTTACCCGCCGTTATTTTATCGTTGGTCGAATATTCCGGCTTGACTTGGTTTGGCAGTTATGCCCCCACGCATAAGTTTGAAGAATTAATTGCGAGCGTGGATGAAATCTTTCATAAATACGAGGTTCCCTCTTTTATCTATATGAAATCTATGAAGTACGCTCATTATGGCATTTTCCGACCCATTATTCGATATAAGAAGTTTACAGACGAAGAGAAAATGCATAGATTGTTAGAAGAGATAACTAATTTCTGTATTGAAAAAGGATGTATCCCCTATAAAACACCTGAATGGATGACGGAGAAAATGAGAGAAAAAATTAACCCAGGATGGTTACACTTGTTTGAAAAAGTGAAAAAGTGTATGGATCCCAATAACATATTTAATCCCGGAAGGTGGGGCACATAATGACTCAGATCGAAAAAGAAGATATCCCAACCGATGTTATGGGGCGAGAATTTTTGGAAATGGCTTTTGATAGATGTATTAAGTGCTCTAATTGCAAGCTCGGATATAAAAACTTTGAAGAAGTGTGTCCTTCTGGAGAAAAGTTTCTATTTGAATCATTCTGGGCATCGGGACGTATTCGAATCCTCAGAGGTGTTGTGTTGGGTGATTTAGAATGGAGTGAGGAACTACAAGATCCAATATTTGCTTGTTCCACATGCGGAGCATGTATGGATTCATGCCAAGCACCGCAAGCAGATTATTTGGTAGATATTATAGAATCTCTACGAGAATTAGCCGTAAAACACATAGGACCTGGTCCCAATCAAGAAAAATTAGTGGAACGTACCACCAAACCCGAGATGTATAATCCTTATGGCGAACCGAATTCGGATAATGAAGAGTTAAAAAAGAAATACAATCTTCCAGATAAGGCAGAATGGGTATATTATATCGGATGTACCAGTAACTATCGACAGCAGAATCTCAGAAACTCCACTATACGTTTCCTCAAAAAAGTGGGAATTGATTTTACATTGATAGATGAGCATTGTTGTACGAGTCCATTGATAAGAACGGGACAAATAGATAATTCTAAGGAATTTATGAATTATAATATTTCCCAAATTAAAAAAACGGGTGCAAATAAGGTGATAACATCATGTGCCGGCTGTTATCGAACCTTGAAAAGTGATTTTCCAAAATTCGAAGTTGAGTTGGACTTTGAGGTCTATCATACCGTCGAACTGGTCAAACAATTATTGGATGAGGGAAAATTGGAAATAAATGGTAGTTATAACAAAATAGTGACCTATCATGATCCTTGTCATCTCGGTCGGCATATGGACATTTATAAGATTCCCCGTAAAGTCTATAAACAAATTCCCGGAGTAAAACTGGTTGAAATGGCTCATAATCGTAACCACTCATGGTGCTGTGGTGCCGGAGGAGGAGTCAAAATAGGCTACCCCGATTGGGCTGTTGAAATTTCCGAAAAACGAATAGAAGAAGCTAATGATGTGAATGCTGAGGTCTTATCTTCTACATGTCCCTTTTGCCGAACCAATCTTAGCGATGCAAATGAAAAATATAACGGTGGGCTTGAAGTCATTGATTTAATTGAAATTCTAAATACATTAGACATTGCAATTACGTCCGAGGAAGAGAGCGAAGAGTAAGCCCTTTTTTCTTTTAATCTAAGATGTCACTTTTTTAAACTGGAAAGAACACTAATTTTATCAAAATCAAATTGAAGTCTCCCCGCCCTAAAGGACAGGGACTTCTTTCGCAGATCGTTCAATTTCGAAGCTTTTATATTTTCTTTTAACCAAATATAAAATAATCCAAATCAAATAACTATAAAACTTTAATAAAGAAATGAAATTTACAGTACCTTGGGGGGATGAAGTACTTAATCTTAACCTTCCAGATGAATGGGATGTAAAAATCCTAGAAAGTAAGGGGAAACCTCCTGTTATTGAAAATATTGAAGAAGAAATGCGAAAACAGCTCAAGGATCCAATTGGCACAGAACCATTTACTGAAGTATTGAAAGAAATTGAGAAAAACGATGGAAATATTGCTATTGTAGTAGATGACAGAACACGGCCAACTCCAGTTGCTTCTGTTACTGGTCCTTTGATAAAGATTTTAGAGGAACAAGACATCGACTTGGATAAAGTAAAACTTCATGTGGCAAACGGTATTCATCGCCTCATGGAAGAGGAGGAAATAAAGGAACGAGTAGGAGATGGTGTTTTTAGTAAAATTGTATGTATAAATCACGATGCTGACGATATAGATTCATTAAAGGATTGTGGATTAAGTCCAAGCGGCGTTCCCGTGATAGTAAACAAATACGTGGCAGAGGCTGATTTGGTGATTTCAATTTCCACAATTGAATCACACGGACAAGCGGGATTCGGAGGCGGGCTAAAAAATATTATCCCAGGAGTTGCGGGACGAAAAACCATCGGAGAAACGCATCATATGAAACATCTCTCCCTCGATCGGATGGCAGAGGCGGGAACCACAAAAGATCAAAATAAGATGCGACAATTGATTGATGAAACCTCTCAATTTGCGACAAAACAGGTGTTTTTAATAAATACACAAATTGACCCCTCGCGAGGAGTTATTAATCTTGTCTGCGGGGACCCAATTAAAGGTCATCAAAAAGGCGTACAGTTTATACGCGATATTTATGGGCATGAGTTAAAGGAGAAAGCGGATTTAGTAATTACAAATTCGGCACCTTTGGAAACGGACTTTAGAGCGGGCACCAAATGCATGTCAAATTCCCTAAATGGTGCAAAAGAAGGTGGAGTCATTCTGAATTTAATAAAGGCTGAAGAAGGGTTGGGAGACGTCACATTGCCCGAAATATCCAGGATCAAGGGCTTTCTTATGCGGCATTTACCGATGAAGATGCTTGTTAAAAAAGTAACTGAAAGTGCTGGCAGCCCCGATCAGAGTGGCGGATTTTTAGACCTAATGAAGATGGTTAGAAATTTTGAAGCATATATTTACTCCCCTTCCTTGGGATCCATAAAACCTATCGAAAATATTGGCTTTGAAATGAAAACGGACTTGGATCAGCTTATGGAGGAAGTTAAAAAGGAGACAAAAAAGAGCACAAACGGAACTCCAAAAGTCGTAGTAATGCCCTACGGAGCAGTCACCTTTCCCCTCCCTTAGATTATAACAAAAATATTTCTAAATAACTAACCTTTTTTTTCTCCTATATTACGTTGATTTCTTTAGGATATAAGTTATAGTTTTGTTCCGCAATATTCACAATAACGTGCTCTTGGATTATTTACCTTGTTGCATTCTTCACAGACATTCTTTAATTTAATTTTTGGGAATATTTGATTAAAAATATATATCAATATAAGGAAAAAAAGAATTCCAAAGGTTAAAAAAGCAATTAAGGTTAGTACAAATCCCAAAAACACAAATAAAATATTTCCGATAATTAAAAACATAACGCTTGAACCTCCCCCAACAATTATCAGAACTATCCACTTCAAGATCTTTCTTTCTTTATTTACCTCATCGAGTACATATTTAAACTTTAATCTCCCAAATAAGAAAGCTTTAGTCTCAAGAATTAACAAAGTTATTCCCAAAACAACAGGTACTGTAGATAAAAGAATCAAGAAAAAGGGAAAAAACAATGGGGATTGTATCATAAAGATCAGCGGAATAAAGTATCCGATAATTTGGACGGTACAAATTATAGATAATTTTGCCTTTGCCCTATCACGTTCCTTGATTGGCAAGGATACTAATATTGAACTCCCCGATTGTTCTATATCCAAAAAGCCTTGTATTAAAATATAAGCGTTAAAAAGAGCTAGGAAAAAAAAGTTACTCCATAATATGATTATGTTATCTATGTTGAATACAGCCACATTCATTGTTGCGCCCATTCCGAAGAAAAAAGAAGTAATCGGAATAACGATAGGTAAGAAAAAAAACATAAGTGTCTGGATATCGTTCGTAGCTATTGAAAGATCTTTCTTAATGAATGCCATTACAGAGGATCTTTTTTTTATCTCTATATCTCTTACAGCTTGTCCTTTAGTTTGAGACTCTCTTTGAATGGACGTTAATGATTCTTCTGAGGTGATAGACTTTAAAGACTCTAATGTGCTTGAGGTTACCTTTTTCGTAAGAATAACAAAGAAAATTGTTCCCAAGATTGTTGTAACTAATAATAGTGGAACATAATCAACATTAAGGAAAAAATAACTAAAAACATAGCCCGGAGAAAATGGATATGGTATTAAACTAAACACATAATTTAGAAGTTCTGATGCTTCCAGCCCCGCAAAGAAAAGTGTTAAAGAATCTAATGACATTAAAACCCATTGAATCATAAACACGACAACGAGGGAAGCAATTATATAGCCTACCATCGTGATTACTCTTAGAAAAGTTGCTTTCTTAGTTCCTTCCTCGTATCTTTTCATAAATCGCTGCATTCGCTCTCCCGCTAAAACTAAGGCACTAAAAGTAAAAAGGACATTTATAAAAGAGATAAAAAAACACACAATCAATAAGAGAAAATCGAACGTTGCGAGAAACATAACCACGGGAAAAGCAAAAAACATTACAACAAATGGAGCGTCATAATTTTTAAAAATCGTTAAGAAAGCCAATTTTCTCAGATCTTTTTTAGAAAAAGGCAATGTCTCAAGATATCTAAATGTCTTTCCTTCCATCATTGTCCCTATAACGGGCATTCCGATAATTAAAAAATAAACAAACTGAGTTCCAAAATAAATGGCAAAGATTAAACTAAAAGATAACAGGACAGCATCAGGGGTTATCATATTATTAGCAAGCAACGGCATGATCTGAAAGGATAAACTAAGTGGAATAAGGGCAAGAAATCCAATATAAAACGACAAAAGAAATTTTGTGGCTAAAGTAAGGTTTCGCACTGATTTCGCATTATCCTCGTATTTTTCAAGTAATTTTGCTCGATTTGCTCCAGCAGAGTCTAATTTGCTTTTTAAAGTGATTTCACGGGAAATAAACTTGGCAATATGAAATAAACTAACGGGTTCTTTATTTGCACCGCTATTTTCACTCATTTGAAATCACATTTTATTATTGGATGATTTTTTCAATTTTTTTATAATTTTATTTACCGATTCATTTTGTTCGGTAAGTTTAAGGAAGACTTCTTCCAAATTTGCTCCAAGTTTATCCGATTTCTCCCTCAGTTCTTCCATTGTGCCTATTGCAACTATTTTTCCTTTATTAATAATTGCTATCCTATCGCAGATTCTTTCGGCAACCTCCATTATGTGGGTGGAAAATAAAACTGCACCTTGATCCTTTATATGGAGATCTATAATTTCTTTAACAACTCGTGCAGATTTTGCATCTAATCCTGCAAGAGGTTCGTCAAGGATGAGAAGATCTGGATTATGAAGGATTGCGGCAATTATTTGTATCTTTTGCTTATTTCCTTGCGAAAGGGTTTCAATTATTTTATCATAGTATTGTTCAGCATCTAAGCTCTCGAGATATTCCTTAACTCTCTTTTCAGCTTCTTGTTCGTCGATTCCTCGTATAGAAACAATAAAATTAAAGAGGTCTCGGGGGGTTAATGATCGAAAAATTAACGATTCTTCGGCGACATATCCAACCCTTTCTTTAATTTTTACATCATTTCGCAGCGTTTCATACCCCAGAACATCAATATACCCCTCTAAAGGTTCGAGCAACCCAAGTAAAAGCTTGATTGTGGTGGTTTTTCCCGCCCCATTTGGACCTAAGAGCCCAAAGACTTCACCTTTTCGAATATCAAAGGAGATACCATCAACTGCTTTCACACTCTCGAAATATTTTTTTAATCCCCGAACACTCACTAAAGCCATTTTTGTATCTCGTTTATTAGTCTGTTAAATTTAATACATAATAGATAATTAATTTGTATTTAAAAACTATGTTTAAGTTTTATTAGCATAATAATGAGATTGACTATTGTTCTTCATATCGAGAATAGAAAAGAACCGTAAATATATACGCTATAATCCCAGGAATATTTGCAAAAAAAAGCGAAAAACAGAGATATGTAGATGTTTTGTTTAGATTTTGGTAATTTGAACGACTCACGCCTGAAGGCGCGTGATTCATATTCACCAATGCGGTTCAGTACATTAGACAATATTCATCTCCATCCTTTAGGTTATTTTTTGCGAAACTTTCTCTGGTTATTATAGAACATAGATTTATGAAGAAATAAAACTCTTTATTAACAACTATTAAATCTGCTTTTCCTTTTTAGATTCTAATTTTTTTATAGTTTTTTCATAAGCTTTTTCAAGTTTTTGTTTTCTTTTCATAAATCTAATAGTTTCCTTATCAATTGATTCATTTAATTTCTTTATTTTTTCCGTAAAATCCAAATTATGTATCATTTTAATTGATTTTGGTTCTTTATTTAAAATCTCTCTTAATTCTGCAGAAAATGAATCAAACTTCTCAACATCTATATACCAGAATTCTTGGTCATATAAGTACCCATACTTTAAATTAAATTGTTTACCGATTCTCTTTATCAATAAATTTACTTTCTTTTCCTCAATGTCTATCTCGTCAGATAGAGATGTTATTAACATGATGTGCTCTAAAAAATCAAAAAAGATCTTATGGTTTGACAGCTTTATATGTTTTATTTCTCCCACAAACACTTCATCAGCAAAATTAACTAATGCAGAAAGAAAATTTAAAATCAAATCTGTTGAGATCCCTTGTTTTGTCATTTCTTCATAAATTTCTTCAAAAATACAGATTCCAGATGCAATTTCTACTATCCAGATACCATCTATAAAATTTTCTAACTTTTTTTTGTTTGGCATATTTAACCACCCATAATGTAGTTATGTCATTGCATATTTTATATCATAACTTCTAAGATTAAAAACTAACGCATTATTAATTATTCATTATGAGTTTTGCTGCTTTATTTCCTTACTTACTATGAATTAATCCCTCAATAGAGCATGGAAATTTTTTCCAAAATTTGATGAATAAAATTTTTAACTTTCCATCGATTTATATTAATAATTAACAATAATTGCAATTCTAAAGGAAACTGAAATGAACGAGAAAAACTCATATTCGCTCGGTCTTGAGCAAGAGTTACCATTAGGATTGTTATTATTAAGCTTATTATCTCTACTTTTATTATTATAAACACGCTTCTTTTGTTTTTCGGTGTGGAGCATTCTCATCCCCGACGAACAAGGGAAGCGATTTTCAAAAATTAAACAATCTAAAATAGGTTAAAAGAAAATGTCGGAAAAAAGCGAAATAAACGTGTCAAAAATGATGGAACACATGAGGGAGAGTATCAATCTTCCCGAAAGAGCCTACTTTTTTGACACCACGTTGCGTGATGGCGAGCAAACACCGGGGATTAGCTTCACCGATGAAGAGAAACTTGCCATTGCGAGAGCATTGGACCAATTGGGAATCGATATTATTGAAGCTGGATTCCCGGTGGTATCTGAAGGAGATTTTAAGGCATGCAAGGATATTTCTAAATTAGGTTTAGACTTAGAAGTTATGGGGTTAGCCCGTATGAAAAAGTTAGACATTGATAAAGTCATTGAAGCCGATATGGACAGTATCCATGTATTTATCGCCACCTCGGATTTACATATGAAATCCAAATTAAAAATGACCCGTCAAGAAGTATTGGTTCAAATATCCGAAATGGTCTCATATGCAAAAGATCATTATGAAACCGTTCTCTTTTCAGCCGAAGATGCAACCCGATCGGATTTAGATTTTCTCATCGAAGCAAACCAAACTGCTGTAGAACATGGAGCAACACGCGTGAATATTCCAGACACAGTGGGAACTATCGTACCGAAAGCATTTGGGTACACGGTGGGAAGAATCTACGAGGCTTTACCAAAAGATGTACGAATTGCCGTACATTGCCACAACGATTTTGGATTAGCCGTTGCAAATACAATAGCCGGCTTTGAAAACGGCGCTGCCGAAGCCCAAACCACCATTATGGGGATTGGAGAACGAGCTGGAAATGCTTCCTTCGAGGAGACGGCAATGTCATTATACGCATTATATCAATTACCAATGAATATAAATACGCGACGGATATTTCCTACCGCAAAAATCGTCGAAAGTTTCTGCGGAGGGAAGATTAAAATCGGACGGTTACAGCCACTTATCGGACAAAATGCGTTTGCACACGAATCCGGAATTCATGCCCATGCTATGATCCAGAACGCCCGCGCATACGAACCAATTACTCCTGAGTTGATTGGTATCAAGCGGAGCGATAATGTGGAAGAAATCATTAAGCAGTCAATCAAATTAGGGAAACATACTGGCGGTCATGCATTAAAGGCGAAATTAGATGATCTCGGAATAGAAACCACCGAGCAACAATTCCAAAAAATTATTGAAAGCGTGAAACGATTCGGAGATAAAGGGCACGAAGTGATGGAAGAAGATTTCTTAGCTATTGTAAAGGATGTGATGGGAGAATTACCAGAAGAAGAACGATATGTCATTCTCGATGAATTGACAGTTCTAACTGGTTCTATCACACCTACATCTACAGTACGGTTAAAGATCAGGGATAATGGAGAGTTTGTGGCAAAAGTGGCTTCCTCTGTAGGAGTTGGTCCGGTGGATGCGTCTGTTAAAGCGATTGTAAAATGTTTCGAGCCGATGAGTAAGATTAAACTCTTAGAATATAATATCGATGCCGTCACTGGAGGCACAGAAGCATTGGGAAACGTGACCATTGAAATCATGGACTTGGAAACCAATTATGTGGTTCGAACAAGTGCTACTCATGAGGATGTTGTCATGAGTTCGGTTTTGGCTCTCATTCAAGGATTAAATCGCGTCATGAAAACAAAAGCAGAATCTTAAAATCAGAAATTCCAAATCTTGTTTTTTTCTTTAAATTATTTTTTTATGACTCCACTAATTGAATTAATCCGTTTCAATCTGTTTAGAATCGACTTCTTCGGGGTATTCTTTTGCATAATTATAGCAAAATTGAATCTTGATAGTTATCTTTATTTGGATATAACCTTCTCTGAATTCTAATGTAAACATTTATATAAAATCAAATTTTTTCAATTTCAAGTGAAATGAATCTTCATTCACTCTTAAAAAATTAATAAGAATTAAAACGAAAAATAAACATACAAAAACTAAAATTAGGTAAAAAGAATATGATCGAAACGAATGTTACAAAAATGTTAGATATTGAACATCCAATTATTGCTGCCCCAATGGGACCGTTTTATACAACTGAATTAACGGTTGCGGTTTCAGAAGCCGGCGGAATGGGTGTGTTAAGCCATACAAATTTATATAAAAAGAGCAGTTTTGAAGAAATGAAAAAAAACATGAAATATGTGGTAGAACATACAGATAAACCTTTTGGTTTTAATATCAGAACTGCTCGTATGCAGCCAGATGCACCGAGCTTATGTCGAAAGGTACCGAAGTTTATCATGAAGAACCCTAAAATCATGGAACAATGCAAATATGTAGTCACTAGTGCAGGATCTCCCAAGATGTTGGGAAGAAGTAGGCGTTTCAAGGAACTAAAAGAGAAATCCGATATCAAGCATTTTCATGTTGCTCCCGCATTATGGTTGGCTGATAAATGTGTAGATTCCGGTGTTGATGGATTAGTTATTACAGGAACCGAAGGTGGAGGGCATCAATCTTATGAAAAAATAAGTACTTTAGTATTGGCTCAACAAGTAAGACAAAAATATCCCGATGTCCCAACCATTATGTGTGGTGGGTTCGCAAGCGGTGAAGGGTTAGCTGCAGCATTAGTTATGGGTGCAGGTGCTGTTGCCATGGGGTCTCGATTCATTGCGTCAGAGGAAAGTGAATTTCATGAAAAATATAAGAATATTGTTCCAGACGCGACTGCAAAAGACACAGTTCTTGTCACTGGATTCTTAGGGCCCATTCGATTATGGAAAAATAAATATGCAGAAAGTCATGGGTTAGTTCAGAGTAAGGAGGAAAAGATGTCCTTAGAGGAAAAGCTTACACCAGAGGCATTAATCGAAGATCAAAAGCACTATGAAATGACCTATGATGGAAATATCGAAGAGGGTGCCGTATTATTAGGACAAAGTATCGGAATGATTGACCAAATCAAAAAAGTTTCTGATATTGTCAACGAGATTGTAGGAGATGCCGAAGAACTGTTAAAAGAACGAGCAAATATTGTCAAATAAAGTTTTTGATGTCTCTCACTATTTCAAAATATAATTTAAAAATACATTTCTCTTTTTTTCTTTATTTTTATCGATTTAATCTTTTTTTGGTTTCAATTATGTGGAAAATCCTTCACCGGATTCGCTATAAGTTAAAAATAATAAAAACCTACTAAAACCATATGAGTCTATCTATAATTTTAAAAGCTTAACTTATTTTTGAATTTTTATTATTTTATGCCGACATAAATTATAATTATGGCAAACAGATTTATGTCGGGTCTTATGACCTATCAGTTCATATAATATAATTTGACTATTTCCCTTTTCATAAAAAAGAGATAGAGGACGTTAATAACTGTACATTCGTCATAATTTATTGATCTGATTAGACTTCCTTTTTTCTCTGACATTCTCGTCCCTAACCCTTAAATATTAGCTTTAATTAAAGAATATAAAGAGTATTAATGGTTACTATGATTATATTGGAATTTAAGCAAAAAGATTCGATTTATCAAGAAGGTCTTCCCTCCGCTTGCGGAAGAGAAAGGATATCAGATATTCCCGCCTCGTGAACGAAAAATGGCGACGAAATTCTTCCATCCATAATTGAGATTTCCGTCGGTCTAAAAATAACAATTTTCAAAAATAAATTATTCTTATATCTTTATAGATAGACTCATATATCATTTATCTAAAATAGAAAAAGTGAAGTAAAATGTCAGAAAAAAAATATAAAAAAGCAGCAAGGATTATCATTAAAGCTGGGATGCTGCCGTTTCCCGTTACCGAAACCTTATTAGAAATCATGGATCTTTTATATACCGAAGAGGAAGTAAATTTTATAAATAAAGCGTTCCGAAAGCGTCCATCTCTAACAATGGAACAACTAAAAAAGTATAGTGGAATGCCCGAAAGGGAGATCCAGAAAAATATCGAATCTTTAGCAAAAAAAGGTGCCGTGTTTATTTCCGAAAGTTCTTCGGGCCTTATGATTTACAGGATACTACCCCTAATGATGGTGGGAGTATTCGAGTATACGTTTATGGATAAAATTGAATATACGGAAAAGGAAAAGAAGATAGCAAAGCTTTTTGAACGATTATTCGATGAAGTACGTGATGTAGTCCAAGAACGATATGATCAAATGGTTCCAGTCTTTCGACAGATGCCTCCTATTGACCGAACAGTGCCGAATCTTGAGGAAACGGGCAGCGGAGAGGAAATTACAATTGAAGTGAATGAAGAACTTGACACCCCCGCGGAACAGGTCCTTCCCGTGCAGAATGTGGAAAAAATCATAGATAAATTCGAAGATATTGCCGTGGCTCATTGCTTTTGTCGACAACATAAGCAATTATTAGGGGACGAATGTGAACAAGATCCGCCAGATGAATGTTGCTTTACCTTCGGCAAATCGGCTCGTTTCGTCTCATCACAAGGGTTTGGGCGATTAATTTCAAAAGAAGAGGCAAAAAAAATCATTAAAGAATGTGAAGAGGCTAATTTAGTACATAAGGCTTATCATCCCCATGGAAAAATAGAGCGAGACGAGACTAGTTTGTGCAATTGTTGTAAGGATTGTTGCGGAACCTTTGATCTTTGGCGAAATGGTGCAACTCCCATGGTTAATGCGACTAATTATCTATCTCAAATCAATCAAGACCTTTGTGTTGGCTGTGGTACATGCGTATCAAATTGTCCTGTTGGGGCGATTTCACTGAATGATGAACAGAAGGCAGACCGAAAAGCAGATTATTGCATTGGATGCGGGATTTGTGCCCGAGGATGTCCAGAAGGGGCAATTTCAATGCTTGAAGGTCAGCGAACCGTCTATGTCCCCCCTCCACGAGTAAGGGAATAACCTTTTTAACATATTTTCTTTTCTTTCTCGGCGTTATTCTTTTTTTAAAACGGGAATTGAACTACTCACGCCTAAAGGCGTGATTTCAAAATTTAAGATTAATGAAAATGAAAAGCAAAAATTCTTAATTGTCTTAGAATTAAGAAATAATCAAGAGGATTCTGAAATAGTTAATGTGAAAAAATCTAAAAAAGTGACTATCTATGGAAGAACAAATGATGAACCCAGTTCGGGTTTATATTATTGCAAAAGACGCCGGAATATTATTATATAAATATTCTATCATCGAGTTCGGGCAGACTGGAAAGGACCAACTAATGTCCGGCTTCCTCACGGCGATTAACAACTTTGCCCAAGAGTTAGATTTTCCCGATGGGGTATCCCTAATACGATCTGGTTCCTTGGAAGCTCGATTCAGTTCGGGAGAATATGTGTTTTCCGTATTAATCATTGATTATCAAATTCCACTTGGCCCTTCCACAGAGCCTGTGTTAAGCGGTTTAGCCAAAGAGATCGTGACCCGATTTGAAAATGAATACGAGGAGGAACTAAAAGAGCAAGCAGCAAATTGTCAATATAAGACGGAGATTTTTAACGATTTTTGGGACGATATTGACCAAATCATTGATAAATACGGGGAACAGTCGGAAGAATTGTACCAGAAATTAGTATTAATTGAAGCGCTCTATGCAAAGGTCCCACAAAAATGGTGTTTGCCGTTAATAGAACGTGTTAGCCAAGGAGAGGAGGTAGATATTGTAGGCAATATTCCAGAGACCTATCATCGCCAGTTAAAAAAAGCCGTTAAAAAAGTAAATTTAGACAGTAAACCGGTATGGGAAATATTCGTGGTGCCCATGATTGACCCCGAATCTTTCTAAATTCCAGTTATAAGTGCCGTGTTCCCGTGTATAATCAATCAGAGCTCGGACATTTTCGGGCTTCGCCTCATCCGGGATTCCAAGGGCGGAGCAATTAATGAATCCCCCGCCCGGTTTCAGCTCTGCAAACATTTTTTACAATACTTCTTTACATCGTTAGGAGGCCCTACACACATAGTAGATAAGGGGTCATTGGCCATAATACACATATGCCCATCTAAGATTCGATTAACTTCAAAAATATCACTTTTATCACACAGAAAACAACATCTTCTGGAAACTTTCTTAGGCAATTCAAGCAAAAACTGTAGCGCTCTAAATTTCACCGATCCTATATTGGCAAAAAAAATCAAGAAAATCTTAAATTTGAAATGAAACACCGTATTATCCTAAATGCAATGAAAAAAGCTGAACAAAAAGAAGAAAAGGTTCAAGAGTTAAAAAAGGAACTCAACAAAAGGAAGACCTTCTTGGACGGCGTAACGAAGGATTTTAAAGAAACAAAAAATTCTGATTCAGAGGAGGAAAAAAGAAAAATCATAAAGAGGATTGAAAAAAACAAAAAGGTAATGGAAAAGTTTTTAAATATCCTCGAGAAAAATCAGAAAATGCAAGAAGATTAAGCACTAAAAATTCACTTTTCTTTATTTTATCATTAAAGGCAAAAGAAAACCCATTCCTTTAGGACGAAGATGAATTTTGGCCTAATTCTATCCTGAAAGCCTTTCTTACTTATACATGCCCTACCGATACTTCGAAAACGAATCATCACCGCCCTAAAGGACGGTGCTTTCTCGCACTCTAACGGATCTTCCTTATGCCATATCAAAGCAACTTCATTATTTTTATCCACTATAAGTAAGGTTAAATTTTAAATACCATCATGAATATGTCTAAATTCCTATAAGTTGGGGTTAATAATTATTAATCATAATTCTTAAATTCTCAAATGGATTTATCAAAATCTAAAAAAATTCTATGAAAAGTTAAATCTAATAATTTAACTCAATTTTAAATAATTTATTGATAAAAATGAAATGGCATAGTCTTGAGTCGGAAGAAATTTTCGAAAAATTGGATACTTCGGCGAAAGGTCTTACAGAAGAAGAAGTTGAAAGACGATTAACTAAATATGGACCTAATAAAATCAAAGGAGAGGAACCCCTAAGCAAACTTAGCATTCTGATCGCGCAAATAAAAGACCCGATAATCTATATCATTCTTGTAACCGCAATAATTACATTTATATTTGGCAAATATACAGATACAATTGTCATAGGAATAGTTGTGATCTTCAACACAATAATTGGATTTACACAAGAGTATAGAGCAGAAACCAGTTTAAAAGCATTAAAAGAGATGGTGAGCCCTGAGGCCGACATAATTAGGGACTGTCCGAGAGAGGGAACTTGTATGGAGGAACGTGTCAAATCCACCGAGGTGGTTCCTGGTGATATCATTCTACTTGAAGGTGGAGATAAAGTTGCCGCAGACGCAAGAATTTTTGAAGCTACAAATCTGGAAATTGATGAATCTATGTTAACAGGAGAATCTGTTTCGGTTAAAAAAACTACAAAAACTCTAAATGAGGATGTAAATGTAGCCGATAGAACGAACATCGCTTATGCGGGAACAGTAGTTACTGCGGGGAGGGGAAAAGGTGTAGTCGTAGAAACGGGGATGAGTACAGAAATGGGTCAAATAGCCGATTTAATGAAAAGTACAGAACAAGAAAAGACACCCCTTCAGAAAAAAGTTTCAAAATTAGTAGAAATATTTGCATTAATAGCCTTAATTTCAAGTGGTACTACATTTCTTGTAGGGTTTATATTAGGTATTGAACTATTTGAAATGTTCTTTTTTGCTGTGGCATCTGCAGTCTCTGCTATTCCTGAAGGTTTGCCCGTTGTACTGACAATAACTTTAGCAGTTGGAGTTAATAGAATGGCGGAGCGTAAAGCAATTATCCGCAAATTGGATGCCGTTGATACGTTAGGTGCGACTACAGTAATTTGCTCCGATAAGACTGGAACTTTAACAGAAAATCAAATGACGGCACGTAAGATTTTTGTAGAAAACAACTTTATTGATGTTACAGGTACGGAGATCACTCCAGAAGGTAAATTTTTAATTGATGATAAAGAAATTGAGAAAGATAAGATAAAGTGTCTAGACTTGTTCTTACATACCGCAGCTCTATGCAATAATGCGCGTCTCAGGCTTCATAAATTGGAGGATGAATATAAATGGGAGGTATATGGAGATCCTACAGAAGCAGCGTTATTAGTTTTAACGGCTAAGAAAGGAATTTTTAAAGAAGAAGAGGAAGAATATTATAGACGTGTTGATGAAATTCCATTTAATTCAACCTTAAAATTTATGGCTACCTTTCACAAAAGCCCCAAAAATAAGATAAGGGTATATCTAAAAGGAGCTCCTGAAGTTGTGTTGAACTTATGCTCAAAGGTATGCATTAATGGATCAATGAAGGAGTTGAAAGAGAAAGAGATTGAGACTTTTAATGAAATAAACTCTGAGATGGCAAAAGATGCATTTAGAACTTTAGCATTTGCCACTCAAACAATAGAGAAAGATCAAATTGAAAACTTTAAAGAGGGTTTAGAAAAAGGAGAAAAAAAATTAAATTTCCTCGGATTAGTGGGAATGATTGATCCTCCCCGATCTATGGTCCAAGACTCTATTAAAATTTGTAGAAGAGCAGGAATTAATGTAATTATGGCAACAGGGGATCATAAAATTACGGCGGAAGCAATAGGGACTGAAATTGGTCTGCATCAAGAGGGATCATTGACTATGACTGGAGAGGAGCTAAAAAAGATGAATGAGAAGGAACTTGATGGAAAAATAGAGAAAATTAGCATTTTTGCCCGAGTTACTCCTGAAGATAAATTTAAAATCGTCTCATCTTTAAAGCGCAAAAACCATGTAGTTTGTATGACAGGTGACGGAGTAAATGATGCCCCCGCTCTTAAATCAGCAGATGTTGGTATAGCCATGGGAATAAGCGGAACAGATGTCGCTAAAGAATCGGCAGAAATGGTATTAACAGATGATAATTTTGCTAGTATTGTAAATGCTGTTGAAGAAGGGCGAGTCGTATTCCAAAATATAAGAAAAGTCGTAAAATATCTGATCTGTACCAATGTCGGCGAAGATTTATTAATCTTGACAACGTTATTTTTATTTCCGTTTTTGTTTGGTGACCTTTTTCTTATTTTTACCCCAGTACAAATTCTATGGGTAAATTTAGTAACCGATGGAGTATTAGATATCACATTAGCAATGGAAGGAAAAGAAAGTGATGTAATGTCACAACCCCCTCGACCGCCCGATGAACCTATATTTAATAGAGAAATATTTTTAAACATTTTTTTTGTAGGAATTGTGATGATGGTGGGCACATTGATTACATTTATATATGGGTTCAATAAATATGACTCTATAATAAAAGCCAGAACAATCGCTTTTATAACTATTGCTTTATTCCAGGTCTTTAACTCTCTTAATTGTCGATCAAGATCTAAATCCATCTTTGAATTAGGAGTGTTTTCAAATAAATATCTCATAGGCGCTATAGTGGTCTCGGTCGTGTTTCTAATTTTCGCCATCAATTTGCCTATACTGAATTTTCTACTTGGTACCGTTCCTCTATCAATTGAAGATTGGTTATTTATAGCCCTAATTTCGAGTACTGTATTTATCGGAGACGAATTAAGGAAATTTATTCGAAAAAACTATTTCTAAGATGGAACTTTTGCAATTCCGGTGCTGTATGATAATATCTTTAATCGAATTGCATTTTTTTATCTTTTTTTTCATTATAATCAAACTATACTTACTTGAGAGAATTCACTCTTTTTGTTTTAATACCTCCAAATTGTTTTTAAACCGATTAAAATTCTCGGTTTTTTCTCTTCGAATGCGCCATTTTGGGCGTTCTACGGCATATACCGCATTATGCTTTCGCCGATTGGCTTCAATTAACGGAACTTCACTTGCTAAGAGCACGCTGGAGATATGCTCATCGGAATAATCAAAATCAATAAAATGGGCATAAAGCCCCCCTCGTGACTGGTATGCCCGGGCGATATTTTGACGACCGAATAGGGATTTGAAGTGAGCTTTTGAATGGTGAAATAATCGTTCTTTGGCGTTATTTGTAAAATCTAAATCAGACTCATTATAGGCACAGTAGAGCCCTTCGCTATATGAGTTTTCAAGACGAATCCATTGTTGCCAAGCTTCTTGAATTGTCATGCTATGAGAAGAATATTGCCATTTTAAATGCGTTGCATGGTGTTCTAAACCCGCTAATTTGAGCCGTGTATAAAGGACCGAGAGCCATTTTTTAACCCATTTCTTAATACGTTCCCCTGACCATTCCCGATGGGTGAAAATGGCTCTAAGCCATTGGAAATCGCGCACTAAAGAACAAATATCTTTATATAATGAGTGCGTGGTTTTCAATAATGCTTTCAGATTATTCACCAGCGTACGAAAAGAGCGCAAAATCCGCTTTGATAAACCCCTGGTATCAACCTCCTCCAAACGGGAAAGCACGTATTCTAAATTCTGATATATTTCTTTTCCCGCAAATCTATCGAAATTATTACTGCGAGCGGAGATCGCACATTCCAGCTCTTCAGAAATCGGCAAAAATATTTCTGCAACCGGCGAGTCATTAGTTATTGCTTCTTCTCCCTCCTTTATAGGTTTATTTTGAACAAGCGAAAATGATCTCACTCGTTTTTTAAGTTGCGTGCGTAAATGAGCGTCTTTAGAGGTAATGGGTTCAAAAATATGATTCAAGAAGTGATATTGACAATAGGCATGCGGTATGTCCGGATTAAAATCCTTCACCGAATTAACGATATTTTGTTGTTTATCCGAGATCACAGCCTTAATCGGTACACCAAACTTTTCTTCAATCTCCTTGTAGATTTCCCGCAAAACCTCTGCAGGGGCGCTTTCTAATAATTGGGCATGTAAGACATTATCGGTAAGACGGTCTGTAAAGACCCATAATGCGGGTTCACCTTTAACCGGTTGAGCTCCATCTAATGAAAGGAATATTTTTCCATTTTCCCTTATTTCCTCTCTCACCTCAGAATCTTTATGCTTTTTACCAGCCATCTCAAAATATTGGCACACATTGCGAACGGTTCCCGCTGAAATTGAGATTTTCCAATCTATCCAGATGAGTTCGGCAACTTGACTGTAGTTCAAATGAAACTTAAAATGGTGCTGTATTATCTTGGTCCAGACTTCAACTGAATGTCTTTTCCGTCTTATACAAGAACTATGGGCAATGGGAAATGCCTTATTAAGATTACAATCGTGATTTAGGCATTTATAATAATTGGTTACAACCCAAAGCGGTCCTTCAAGGGTTAGAACTTCTCGTCCGCCGTCATTAAATTCGTGTACCAGTTTTTGCTCACATAATGGACACTCCATTCCTTCTTCGGATTCCCAATAGGTATGAACTGTTGGTTTTTCAATTCTCGATGGTTTCGCTGTCATAATTAAACGAGTGAAGGGAAGAAAATAAAGATAACCCCTCTCACAGCAATTGGGTTTTCACGCTTAAAGAATATTTTTGTCGAGGAAGTATTGTTTGATTACAATGTTTTTTTTCTCAAAAATTTTTTAACAGACAAGTTAGGAATTTTTAACGGCGATAAAGAATTTTGTTCCTGAATTGCGTCTCCTTAATATGTTTTTAGTTTATTAAGGAAATATAATAATATATCATCTACTCAATTTTACTCCTATATAAAGAGGGATCAACCACAGAGACCATCGCATCTTTGTCCAATTCCAGACCTAAGAAGTCGATTATCTTCCCTATTTCTTGTTCCGGTGTGTGAATCATGTTTGAAAAATCCAACACGATCAATTCCACATTATCTCTGGAATTCGCCCAGGATTTGGAATTGTTGATTTCTTTTTGGAAAATTTCCTCCAATTCTTGGGGATAATCATCTGGATCTTTCCCCAGCATTTTCTGTTGGGAGCGAATGACTTCCTCAATATCCCTCTTCATAAAAATTAGTTTGTACTTAAATTTTTCTGGAAGATGGGGTAATAAATGAGAAATGACTTTAACTGCTTTCCCTTGGGTCTTTTTAATTATGGAATTGTCCTTATCTAATCGTTTTACTGCCTCCACTTCGTAGTATCCTTTAGGATTATTGACATCTGGAGTTCGGTTTTTATCCGTAAATACAGGAACGCCGCCAGCCTCTAAGATCTGCATCGCCATACTGGTTCCCGAGCGCGGAATTCCCGACACAACGATAATCCAGTTCTTTAATTCTTTTTTGATGCTTTTATTCGTCATTTCTCTCACCGAAAATTTTCAAACATCTGTGGATATATTAATTATATAAGACCGTCACGCCACGGTAAGGCGGTTCTCACACGCCGAACGGCTTATCCTATAACAGCTTTCTAAAAACTTATAAGAAAGCTTTCGTCTTTTTGTAAAATTTTTCCTATTATAAATATTTTTTTTTTTCTTAGAAAATATTCCATAAAAGCAATTTTCAAAAATTTCCAAAGGATTATGGGTGTATTCGCAAAGCTCATAAACACCCCCATTACTTTCGCCGAAAATCCCAAAAACCAACGGTCCAAAAAGAATTTTCGGCGAAAGAATTTTTAAAATTGCTAATTCTTTAAAGAAAAAAGAAAAGAGATTGAAGTTTAAAATTCGGGATTAGTCCTTATGCTTCCACTTCATTGCTTTTTCATAGCGCTTCAGTAATTCGCGGGGTGTAACAGGATCTTCTGAGCGTTCAAATCGCTTGGCCTTGCTTTTAATGCCAAAAAGATAGCTGGCAATTTTTTTTAAATCTCGTCTTGGATATCTTCCCATCATTGCGATTGTTTCCATCTGGGGAGATCCGCCCCCATGAAGTCCGGCAACTTGTAAAACGCCAGCGATATCCGATACAGCCAATGTTTCTATTCCTTTTATTATTTTGAGAGCTTTTTCTGAAGAAACACGGGGATTTCTTTTGAGATATTTCATAGCAAGCGGTCCAATCTCAGTATCTGTAAATGTTTTCAAGAAGGGTAATGTAGCGATGATTCCGCCACTAATATCTGCCAAGATTTTATATTCTTCGTAAATATTTTCTCCCGCAAGCCTTCTTCCTGCGTTGGTTAAGATCTCATCTGGTACTTGAGTACCCGATGCAGATTTCTCAGAGTGTAATGCACTTGATTCTCCTGCAGCAAAGACCAACTCTGCAGTTCCGACCATATGACTAATCTTAGTAGTTACATGCTTTTTGTCTTCGATATTATTATATTCTGCAGCCAATTCACAACAACTTGCTAAAATTTCGCTGACAGCAGGCTTACAGCCCGTATAGGAATGTCTGTGAAAATGGGCAAAAAGAAGAGCTAAAAATCCACCATATGCTGTGGCATCTGGATTTTCTACACCATTAAGAAAGACTCGTTCCTTGGGGATAAAAACATCATCAAAGATAATAAAAGCCTCAACATCACCAAGTTTCATAGTGGGAAAATCATAATCTTCTGGCAGATCTTGAACACCGTGAACCCAAGCAGGTCTGGCTAAAATTTTAATCCCTTCCCAGTCCGCGGGTATTGCAAACGAAACTGCGTATTCATTATCTTCTGGACCCAAATATCGACATGGAACCGCAAGAATCTCATCAACATAAGGCGTATTTGTAATACATTGCTTGGCTCCTCGAACGACTATGCCATCATCACGTGACTCAATAATCCGCAGATATGCGTTCGGATTCTCTTGCTCATGAGGTCTCTTCGATCTGTCGCCTTTCGCATCTGTTGAAGCGCAAGAAGCACTTAGATCTTCATTTTGAAAGTTAATCATGTATTTTTTAAAACGTTCATAATAATTGGTCTTCAGAGCTTCATCACATTCATACGTAACTACCGATAGAGCATTAAGTGCATCAATACCCATACACCTCTGAATACATCCTCCCACACGGTGACATAATACACGTGTCATCCTCTGCTTTTTATAGAGGTCTTCCTTATTCTGATGAATATGGGTAAATCGATTGATTTTCTTACCCGTAAAATGCGAAGTTGCTGTACAGAGGTCTTCATATTTGGGGTCTTGCGCGCATGCATAAGTCTCTTTAATTATATTAATACCACCTTTTATTCGCCAATCATCCCGTCCTACCTTTTCATCGCCAATCCAGATATTGGGACGCATATTGTATAGAGCGTCTTTATATTCTTTAACTGTTCGCAAATTTTATCATCAATTTTTTTAAAATTATTTTATTGATTACAATTAGATTTAGTTACTCTTAGTATTTATATTCATTTCAGAATATCCTAAAAAATATGATTTAAATGTGATATTCTTTCCATTATTTTCCAAAAAATTGATTTAAATGCTCAATTTCTGTACTAATGTGTTATATAAACAAAAAAACAATCGTAGCCCAAAAAAAAGAATGGCAATATCAACACTTGCTTAGTTTGAGAAAAAAATAGGAGAGAATTAAAATAGAGTAGAGAATAATAGTGGAATTGAGAGTAGAAAAAGGCCTATAAATAAGATCCCAGATTTTTTATCCATAACCTCTCTTTTTGCGACTACAATAATTACAATTAAAGAAGCAAATATGGTATAGAGAATAGTAGGAATTGCTATACTAGCTGAAATTTCTTGAGGAAAGAAAAATGGACCAATAGCTACTGAGAGTGTGGCATCCACGATGCAACTACCGATGATATTTCCGATCGCTATGTTATAATGCTTTTTTCGTAAGGCAGATGTGCAGACAGTAAGTTCTGGTAGACCAGTACCAAGACTCAAAACAAAGAAACTAATTGTATATTCACTAAAATTAAGTTTACTTGATAAAAATATAATACTCTCGACAATAAAATATGAACTAACAGCAACCCCTATAAATCCAATAATCGCAAGACTCAAATAATGAAACTTTTCTTGCAGTAAAGTTTCTGGATGGGGTTCCAGCATCAAGTCGACATGGGTAAGCATATCGCTTTTAGTACTATTATAAGTTACCATTGTGTAGAAGATAAAACTGACCATCATAAAAAGAGCGTCAAGCCTCGTAATATATCCCTTTTCTACGACAGTAAAAATTAATATAAGAGAGAGAATCTCACATGAGCCAATCATGAGAAATGATTTCTTTTTTACTCTAAACTCTCCGGTTAATATAGGTAAAAGTCCAAAAACAAGAGTTAATTGTATTAAAACTGACCCCACTGAATTACCTACATTAATGTCTCCATGTCCTATAAAACTCGACATCAATGAATTAAAAATCTCAGATACATCCGTTCCAATGGAAACTAATGTAATTCCAATCACCAAACTTGAAACTCCCAAACTAGCCGCAAGCGAAGCTGAATGTTCAACAGCCAAATCACTGGAGAAAGCAATTAATATAATACCGCCTATAAGTATTATAAATGCAATAGTAATTTCTAGCATGATATTTATAAAAATAATGAGTTAATTAAAACTTAAAAATTTGTAAGTATTATGAAAAGTTATTCAGATTCATAGATCTCACAAATATTTGTTGAGAATACGCAGAACCTAATTCTTTAGAGAGTTCATGATGTTTTAAGTCGGTGTTATTACCTTGTATAGGATGGAACATCTTATTCCTTATCGAAAAAGGATTGTCTTCTGTAATATTAACTCAGTTCCAGATAGCACTATTTTTGACCAAAATAGTCTTTAGAATTCGCTGTTGTTATTTATTTAGTTTCAATTCTAAACTATGAGTCCGAAGCATACATTTTATATTGAGTTTCCGTTATTTAAATCTTTTGGTTAATGCGGTTCTCGGGCTAAAATTAGGGCAAAATTCATCCTCGTCCTAAAAGACAGGGTATTCTTTTACCTTTATTAATAGAATATAAAAAATAGAATATAAAAAATAGAATATAAAAAATAGAATATAAAAAATAGAATATAAAAAATAGAATATAAAAAATAGAATATAAAAAATAGAATATAAAAAAAAGATTA
>JAWOCD010000013.1:0-33406 GCA_046483985.1 Promethearchaeia archaeon | reverse complement strand
AATTATTAACACAAAGTCTATATTGACTTTATTAATCTATAAAAGAATTCAAGCGAATAGGAGAGGTTTGGTTTCCACATTCGTTCATTTTTCCCGTGTGGCATTTCAGCCATCTTAGAGTAGGACATGTTGGGATCCACAATCATTGGATTAAAACCTAATATATAATTCCCACGTTCTCGGATGAATTTGGAATCTGTAGACCCTGCACTTAACATAGGAACGAGGGTACTCCCTTTATGCATTTTGTTCATAATTTTTTCAACGTGGTCCCAGAATGGATGCTCTGTGGAATTTACGGTCGCTGGTTGCGTAGGTTCAATGGGAAGAATTTCTATTTCCTCCATCATTTTTTTACCAATCGCGTCTTGAATATAGTGTTTAATCGTTTTTCGATCATGATTTGGTAACAATCGGCAATCTAATGTAATCTCTGCTGTTTGTGGAATGATATTGACTTTTTGACTCCCTTTGAGGCCTGTTGGATTAACGATATCCATGACTAAGGGAAGAATTAATCGAGATAAACCTTCTCCCGTGATAAAATCTGCGATCTTAACTATAGGTCTAATCAATCGTTTTGATTTAAGTAACTTTTTAGCGATTCCGGGCATGGAGATCTTTTCCGCCATTTCTTCAACTGGTTGTGTAATTTCTATAGGGTATTTATAGTCAATGATCTTTTCTACAATTTGTGTTAACTTGTAAATCGCATTATCTTTTTTCTTGGTAGGCATAGAGCCATGTCCTCCTTTTCCTTTCACTCGGATCTTGGTCCAAAAAACTCCCTTTTCACCCGTTTGGGCTATATAATCTTTAGGATCACTTCCAAGGGGGAGTAAAAAACCTCCTCCCTCGTTAA
Source organism: Promethearchaeia archaeon (assembly GCA_046483985.1). Classification (GTDB taxonomy): domain Archaea; phylum Asgardarchaeota; class Lokiarchaeia; order Sigyniarchaeales; family SOKP01; genus JAWOCD01. Next base: position 32,544 of record JAWOCD010000013.1, on the reverse strand, counting down.
TGGCATAATCTGCGTTGATCTTATCCCAGTGGTTACGTGCCAAATATCCTACGCCTTTTTCTCCACCGGCTTCCTCATCTGCAGTGAATGCAAGAATAACATCTCCTTTTGGTTGGAATCCCTCTCTCTTTAAGAATATGGCAGCCATTGCCTCTGCTGCTACCATGCCTTTACAATCTACAGCACCCCTTCCCCAAACATATTTTTCATCGATATCTCCACTAAAGGGATCTCGCTCCCAATTTGAAGGATCTGCGGGGACAACATCAAGATGAGCTAGTAATAAAAGACTTTTGGCGTCTGGATCGCTTCCATGCCATCGACATATAATATTACCGCGACTGGGTTCCGATTCTATTAATTCGATATCTTTAAAACCTTCCCTTTCTAATAGATCCTTGCAAAACTCAGCAGCGACCGTTTCATTTCCCGGGGGATTTACAGATTTAATTTGTATTAAATCAGATAAAAGTTCTGCCGCCTCTTTTAACTTTTTGCCTTTAAACAAGTTAAGTTCCAAAGGTCCTTGCTTGTTCTTTTCTTTTTTGTTAGTCATCTTTTTCCATTTTACGTTTGCTAATTAAGGTTAGCTCTGCATAAATATTAAGTTTTTATAGTAAAAAAGCAAAATTTTTTATTTTTTTAAATGCTATTTTATTTAAATTAGTAATTTAGAACGCCACATATTAAGGTCATCTATATGGCATCAAATAAATTAGACATCATTGGAATGAAAGGAATAATCAGCAATTACCGCCAAGGAAGGCATACGATCCATCCAAAACAATGTATTCTTGTTTTTCCAGAAATTGAAACCAGAAACGAAGCAAATAAGTTAATAGGAAGGACGGTAGTATGGGTTAGTGAAACTGGAAAAGAGTTAAAAGGTAAAATCAGCAGAGCACATGGGAACAGCGGAGCTGTTCGTGCTCATTTTAAGGAGGGCGGGGTTCCGGGTCAAGCATTAGGGACACGAGTAAAAATCATCAAATAAGAGAATATCCTTATTTTAATTTTTAAAATATAATAATTCTGTTGTTTAAGTTCAACATTATTTAAAATTCTTAATTTTTATGAATGCACGTTTTTCAAATAAAGGGACAGTTGTATTCGCCGACTTAGATAATTTTCAAGATTGCATGCATGTGATGGGCTGGTCACGTTATTCCCCAAACCAAATAACCCGTCTTATGACGAATAAAATAAAAAGATATATTACTCATTTTCAAGCTACACCTCTATGGGGTTTAAATGAAACAGAAGGAACCGAGGAATTCATTCTTTTATTTTCTCAAGATACTGAGACCGTAATAACACTACTTAATCGATTAAGAAAGGACATTCTGGAACTAGCTCAAAAATTAAATGCGCCCACGAGTTTGAGCGTGGGGATAGCTCGAGGAGATATTTCACAAATAAAGCCTCTGAAAGTTCATAAGAAACAAGAATTTTTAAAACATCCCACTATATATTTGGCTTATAAATCTTTAAAAAAGGCTAAGAAACAAGGAGGAAATACTCTCCAAAAGATATAAATTTAAATAGATTATAATCATCAAATTTTAATTTTCGCGCACATCTTATCACATAGCGAGTTTAGATAAAAAACCAAATCAAGGAAAGAAGTTCATCATAATATAAAAACAATTTATCTTACATATTACTCAAATGTCGCTTATTGATATGCATATCCATATTTCTGGCCGCTCCTCTTGCTCTATTCTTTCAGAGCAACAATTATATAATAATTTATCGCCCCGTCTTGACGGAATTTGTATAACCGATCATTGGGTTTTAAAACCCATCAAGCAGATGAGTTTTTATGGATTTCAAGTTCATTTTGGTGTAGAACTGAGGTGTAACCAGGGTGATATTATAGCATATGGATTAAAACGTCTTCCCTCTAAGGATTTAAATGGCCGCCGAATCCTTCAATTTATTCATGAACAAGACGCTGTTGCTGTTTGTGCCCATCCCTTTTCACAGCGTCATTGTGCTTTTGGAGAAAGTGTATATAATTACGATTTTGACGCAATTGAACTGAATGGAGCTATCGGAAAGAAGGCAAATCAACTAGCAAAAGAAGCTTCTCAGATAATGGATATACCCACAACTGGGGGGAGTGATTCACATTCGAAAGATCAATTAAACACAATTGCAACGCAATTTGGAGAAAAAATCTTTTCATTAATCGATATTAAACGTGCTATTAAGAAGGGAAAATGCAAAGCTGTATATGTTTGAGAACTCAAAACAGAAGAAAACTTGCATATAAAAAGGATATAAATATTTTTAAGCTAATTCTTATTCAAATTGAAATCATAATGAAATTTGATTAATGAGTATTGCAGAATTATCAGCACACTACTAAATTGTCCAAGGTTTATTTATCATCCTCTTCGTGGTTCTTTCCCTTGTAATCGCCCCTAGAATTCTCCTCTCATATCAAGGGGAGAATCAGAAAGAAAATCTTGATCTTTTTTCGATGTGATTTTAAGGATTTTTTAGTTCCATTTCTTATTATTTGGCTTTTTTTTACCAAAAGTCTTATAAAACATTTGATAAAATCGTACGTTTATCAAACTAAAATCCTAATATCGAAGTAATACATAAATAACATTCTTAAATAAATAATAGTTTTCTTTTTCTTTATTTGAATAAAAATTATCTCTCAAATGCGGTTGTGTTTAAAAAAAATGTCAGAACAGATAAATAAGCCTCAGAAGTGCCGATTCTGTAACAGAAAAGTTGATTTTGCATATTATTGTGAAGAATGTGGTATGACTTGTTGTTCTGATTGTTTGCAAGATGAAGAGAAGATAATTTTTGTGTGCCAAAAATGTGATTCAAGAAAGATAGAACAAAATGATCCAGATGGTAAAATATGTAAAGATTGTGGTAGTTCTCAAATTTTTAAGCTCAACGAAAAGATAAAATCCTGTCCAAAGTGCGGTTCCCGAGAAATCATTAACGTATTTGAGAAGAAAGAAACCTTGGAGAAGCAATTTCTGGATTTAATTAAAAAAACCCGGGCACTTGCCGACCCCTTTCAAGAGATTATTAATGAAACGGATTCAGTCCGTCAAAGGGTTCAAAAAGTCAGGGAACCTCCAATAAGATGTTATCATTATCCAAATATTGAACCGAATTTACTTAAGATTTATCAATTTATAATTTACCTGAAGGAAAATATTCTTGAGAAAATAAAAACCCATTTTCGTTATATCTCAACGAATATTGAATATTTCTTTGATATCTATAATCAACCGAATTCAAATATCAGAATCATAGAAGGTATTCTCGCGAACTTACAAAAGAGTTATGATACAATTCAAACCTTTATTTCTAAAAAGTTAGATGGATTTAGCGAGAAATTAGAAGCAATTGAAGAAAAGTTACCTTTCATTCAGAAGGTCGATGATCTGTTCAGCTCTTACAAAAGATTCTTGAATTTAGCGGCTAACGAAAAACCTATCTTTGCGATCAAAACAAAATTAACAAATGATGAAGATAGATTTAAGAGAAATAGTGGGATCTTATTTATCACTAATATGGACCTTTCATTTGTTCGAAAATATGGCTTGATAAATAAGAAATACGAATTGATTTTTAAGGCGCCGGTAAATGACTTAATTAAACTTAAAGAAGGAGGAAATTTATTATTCAAAAAACTAATCGTTGAATTTTCTTACGGTAAGTATGAATTTTCCATCTCATCTGATAGCATACCCACGGTGGTTGAATATATCCTCCTTGCTAAGGATTTTGAGGATAGGGTCCAATTTGATGAGATTGCTGCTGATAATCTACACGAGATGTCCTTGGATGTAAATAATCTCATAAGTTATATAGAAGAAGGTATAAATAAATTCTTTAGCTTAAAATGTAAATTTAATCAGAAAAATACGCCTCATCCCCAGATACAGGCAAATATCAACTCTTCTGGATCAGAAAATCAATCCTTTAATCATCAGACTCAGCAATTTAAACGGACTCCTTCCTTTAGCCCCTCCGTACCTTATCAAGGCCAACAATATAATCGTGAACCTTCTTATCAATCAGAACAAACATCGAATCATTATTCTGTGAATCAACCCTCTCAAATTCATGGAAGGAGGAAAGATTACCCCTCTAATGCTAATGGATCTCATGCTAATAGGAAAGCTCAATCGGGTCAAATGAATTCCCATTTTAATCCACCCAGACAAACGGAAGATATCAGACCACCCTATCATCTGCACAATTCGCCGAGATACAGTAAAGCAAATAAATACTATTCTGATCCCCACGATCCTTCACGGTTTCAGAATTATGAACCCTTCGAGAAAACGGGTGAAGAACATGAATTTAAGAATAATGACTTTACTGACCGAGACGATTATTTTGATGAGCGTTCTGTATTAATGAAGAAATTGAGAAAAGTCCATAATGACCAAGAATTCGATTCATCCCAATTTTCTGAGAGGAGTGATGGCTTTCCTATAGGAAATTCTGGTGTAAATGGATTTAATAAAAATCATTTGGCTCCAGAGTTTCATTCTCAGTTTTCAAATCACTCCCAGCCAAGACCAAGGGAATATAATTTTAATCCACAAGAAAACTTACGAAAAAAAACTCTCCTATTGCGCAAAAAAAGACATAATAAAATGAAGAATCTAGAAAGCTTAAATCGAAAATTCAAAAAAGGTAACATGTCAAGAAACAAATACAATCGACAATACAATAATATAAAAAGACAAGTTTATCTTATTGACCAAGAGCTTGAAAATCTAAGAGAATCAATTAACACTGATTCTTGTAAGGATAAGGATAAGGTTAGAGAATACTTTTCATAAACCTCTAGAATTTCAATTTAAGCTACAAGGTTTATTATTTTTTTAAACTTATTATTTAATATGGAAAAAGAAGGATTATTCACCACGGTGGTGGGTAGTTTTCCCCTTGATAATACCAAGGAAAACATGATTAAGGCTTTTGAAGAACAGGTTAATATGGGAATAGATTATCCATGTTATCCGCAGCTCGTTCCGATGATTGACCAATTCTTAGATCCCTTATCTGAACGGATATCTTCCTTGAATAAATCCAATAATGGAGATTATATATTATCTGGAGAATTTGATATCCCCCATGAACCATTTGCGCTGGAATATGGAAGATTTATGGTAGATTTTTTTAATGAACGCCCCTATCTCAAAAGTATGGTGAAAGGGACAAGAGCTTGTCTTACGGGTCCGTTTACATTAGCAAGCGAGATTCTGTTAAATGAGCGGCTGTCTAAACGGGTTAAACCGATGATCTTTAAACAACCTAAGGCAATTGGACTTGAATGGGTTGTCGATAATTTAGCGACCATTATGAAAAAAATCGGAAAAGCCTACAGCGATATTGGGGTTAATATTATTTCTATGGATGAACCAATTTTAGGTCTCATCATAGGAAAAAAATCATATCTTCATTCAGAAGATTACATTATCGAAAAATTGAATGAAGCTATTTCTGGAATTGATGACCTATCATCAATTCATGTATGTGGTCGTGTCAGCCCCAAATTACGGGATATTCTCTTACAAACCGATATCGATATTATGGACCATGAATTTCGAAATAATGAAAAGAATTTCGAGATCTTTCGTAAAGAACACATTGAAGATGTAAATAAATACTTAGCTATGGGAGTACTTAAAACTAATATTAGTCCGAAGGATAACGCTGAAGTTAAAGATTACGTAGAGGATATTGACTTTCTTCGAAAGTTTATTCAGAGGGGAATCGATCAGTATGGAAAAGAAAACTTGTTGATTAAACCTGACTGTGGATTCGGTTCTCTAAAAGAAGTGTTTGGCGAAGAACGTGCATACACAATTGTTATCAAAAAGTTAAATAATATGGTTTTAGCCGTAAATTCTCTGAAAGGTTAAAATACTTAAGGCAAACTTAACTACTTAAGAAGAGATATGCAGGTATTAAATAGAGGAAAGGAACTTAATTATTCAATATTAAGTTCTTTCTTAAGCTTATCGACTTCTTTCTTTACCTGCTCCTTTGATTTAACTTCTTTCCCTTTTTCTGATTCTAATGCATCTAAATCAGTAATATATTCTTCTTTTCCCTCTTCTGTTTCACTTGGAACTTCGGGTAGGGAACCACTCTCATCCAAAAGAACTTCGGTTTGTAATTTATTCATCTCTTCGGAAACGTCAATTCCCGTATCAATAGTCGGTTCTCCTGCCATCATATCTTGGGCTTCATGGATATCAGCTGCATATTCATCTGCATAGGCTGTTAATTCTCCGATCTCCGTAGAACCAGCAGTTTGAGAAATTTTTTCTAATGTATTTGTAACATCCTTCATAAGGCTTTTGAACTCTAAGTTATTTCCCCCCGTTTCTATTGCCATTTGGTAGGAATCCAGTTTCAATCTTGTTTTATTGAGGTTGTTTGCATAATTCTGATATTGCTTGAATTGAACTAAATATGTTTCTGCGGTTTTTTCCTCTCCTCTTTTAATCGCAATTTTGGCATTATGGCGGGCCGCCGTAGCTTTCTTATTCATACCTTTAATTCTAAGCGATATTTGACGCTTATAATCTTTAATCTTTCCAACAAGCGCATCTTGAGCATTTTTTTGCGTTTTCTTGTCCTTGCTGAATAGTTTATCAAAGAAGCCCATATATATCAACTTTTGTATAAGTATTCTTGAATGTTAAATTTTTTTTATGGTTCTGATATAATAAATATAAATATTCGAATATAAAAATTTAGTTTGATTATAATAACTAAATGCTTAAGAGAACGTAACAATTATATCATATTAAAATTTCTAGAGTCCAGTAGTTGATGAGTTGGTAAGAAATGAAAAAAATTATTCTAGATTTTGCATCTAAGATGTCCGAATTTAAGGAATTAGTACAAGAAGCATTTAATAAAGATATTCTCCATTTTTTAGTATCAAAAGACACTATCGATGAATTTAAAGATATAGAAAGAATTACGCTGTATGCAAAAGGAAAAGCCCTTGATTCAGATTATACGATAATTGAAGATATGAGCGCGTTAGAACGACAATTAGAAAACTCAGAATTGAAGAAAAATATCGCCTATTTTAAGAGGTTAAAATCGAAGGAGGATGAAGTTGAAATCGTTGAAAATGCAACTAAGTATCCGATTGATATGATGATAGTCTCAGCCGAGGATTGGAAAATAATCCCTTTTGAAAATCTAATTGCGAAGATGCATAAAAATGATACCGAACTGATTGCCCAAGTGCAAGATATAGAGGAAGCGGAACTAATGCTAAAAACGCTTGAGATGGGGGTTGATGGAGTTCTGATTGAACCGAAAAGTGCGAATGATCTGGTAGATCTTAAAAATCTGACAGTTTCTCAATTTTCCGTCCCTCTTACAACTGCAAAAGTGGTAAACGTTACAAGTATTCCGGAAAGTGACCGAGTTTGCGTAGATACAACTTCTTTATTACGTCCTGGCGAAGGGATGTTAGTGGGAAGTACTGCAATGGGATTTGCTTTGGTTCATGCGGAAGTTTTCGAAACGCAATTTGTTGCTTCCCGCCCTTTTCGGGTAAATGCTGGCGATGTATCAGCCTATATTCTTGTTCCAGGCGAAGAACCTGGAAGTTATAAGACCAATTACCTTAGTGAGTTAAAAGGTGGAGATAAGGTAATTGTTGTAGATACTGATTCCAATGCGCGGATCGTATCTGTAGGCAGGGTTAAGATAGAAACCAGACCGATGCTTCGGTTTGAGTTAGAAGCCACTCAAGATGGAAAGAAAATACCGATAAATTGTATATGTCAGAATGCCGAAACGATACGGTTGGTATCATCAAATGGAGAGGCAAAATCTGTGGTAGATATTGAAGAAGGGGACAAAATTCTGGTGCACATCGGTCCCGGAGCGACACATTTTGGGACGGCTATCAAGGAAACTATTATAGAGAAATAGTTTTTCGCACTTTAGTGGTAAATCTGCAAATAGATCATAACTTCCATCCATTGAGAAGCATAAGACTTAAATAAGGCTCAATAAAGCATTAGTTTTTTTAAAATCATTTCTTTTTCAAATTCTTACGTGTTGTCTCGTATAGTTCCATTAGCAAAAGACTTTCATAAAATGAGATAGAATCAAAATAGCCTTCTCCGTCTTCAATACCAGCATATTCCAGAGCTAACTCGGCATTCAAGGCAGCCCGCATTAATAAATCAATACCTTTGTAGATTAAATTCGGGCTCCACGTATCATTTAGCGGATTTGCCCACCATGTAGGACATGAATGTAGACCTCGATCGTAATACCATCGAGCGGTGTTATAGTAGTTCTCAACTTCCCATTCCTTGGTTAAATCTAAATTATCAGCCAGTTCCATCAATTTATTAAGACTTTTGATAACCTTCCAATAATATTTATGCACATCATTATCGGGATGTTTCCATAAAGGATAAGGAATACCTTTACGTATATCTTCAAGATTAGTACTCCAACTGGATTCTCTGGGAATAATTCGCTTATCAGAGATTGGAAAATAGTGATCTAATTCAGATATAAACACAATTTTAATATCATCTGTTCTTTTCTTCCCATCTCCCTCTTTCCCGTTCTCCTCTTGATTGTTAAAATCTCCATTTTCAGCAATTAAATCTAAAGCCTTTCCTAAGAATTTTTTTTCATAATTTGGAATATGATGTCCGAAAGTCTCTCCATCCATCGCCGTGATTGTATAGGTGTCATTTTTATACTCATACTTTTTATCTTTATAATGTTCTCTTAATTCTTGTACAAACTCTTTCGCTGTGATTTTTTTGAAAGAGATTTTATTACTTAAAATGTCATCCCGGAAAAAAAGCTGCAGTCCGTTTGGCGATTTGTAAATTTTATCATAAGGCCAGTCGACCGGACATGCAATCCCGCTCATAATAACCCACTTATAATTATGTTTTCTAATATATTTGGCAACTTTTGAGGAAATCGCCAGTTCAGGGGGGAAAAATCCGTTTCTCTCCCAAATATTCCCAAACTCTTTCCGATTGACATCTTCATTCATCCGAATTTGATGATATGCCTCTTTTTTGGGAATGAGGGGGAGAATGGGATGGAATTTTGCTGTGCCTAAGATTTCCACCTTATTTTCTGCAACCAAATCTTTCAGTAAATCCATCGTATCTCCCATTCCATACTCATAGAGCATTTCGATAAGTACTCCATTAATATTGAGGGAAAATTTAGCGTTTTTATGACTTTCAATTACCTTAAATAATGGTTTATAACATTCCTCATTAATTTTCTTCAATATTTTTATATCTTGCGTGGGAGGCTGATATATGTGGATTAAAGGGGCCCAAAAAGTCGTCATTTTAAATTCAAATACAAATATTATTCTTGATATAAGAAAATTATATTTCCCTTAATATTATTTTGAGAATGTGAACTTCAACGAAATAGACAAGTAAATCTATTTATATAACATTTTTTAATAATAAAATTTAAAACATATAATGAATATATATTCATAAGAAATCTAACAAAAAAGAAGGAGATGTGTAAATAAAATGCGCCATAGGAGGAGAAATCGAAGTTTTAAAATTAATCGTGCCAATAAGCGTTATCATAGTCATCATTTCCAAAATTCATTTATTTATCGTAAATTAATCTATCCGACGACCAAAACCAGTAAATCCAAACCTAAACAATCTCAACGAAAACTAACTGTAACCAAAAAAGTCAAGGAACAACCTAAATCTCAAGTTAAGGGGGAGAAGTATAATACAATTTCAGAAAAAATTGAGGATATTAAAGATAGAATTAATCAAGAGTTCCAAGCAAGAAAAGATTATATTAAGGAATCAATTTCTGAAGATAGTCAGTGTTTCATAAAGAATGAAAACCAGCTTCTCCAACTAAAGCAAGAATTTATAGAGTATTTATTGGAAGAATCCAACCATGGGTTCCTGGAAAAACGGAAATTGAAGAAAAAATTGGAAAAAATTAGATTAAACCTTGAAGAAGGAAAGGAAGATATATTAATCCATAATGAGGGTTTTCCTCTTTTCGGCTCAGACAAAAATGAATCACTCATAGAAAAACATTCATCAGAATGGAGGATTTGGAAGGAATTAATTAATTTTATTGGTAATCACATCAAGAAATATAAAATATCCCTTAAAAGGGAAAAACTTAATAATATTTATTCAGAATACGAAAAAATTAAATTTACAAAGCCCAAGAAGAAGCCAGAGAGTAATGTAATTATTTGTGAAAAGTGTGGTTCGGAGAACTCGTTAAAAGCAGTTTATTGCCATTATTGCGGGAATGAGCTTAAGGCAGAGAAGAAGGGGAACAATATAAATTAGATTAAATAGGAACGCTTTTAATCTAACCATTCAATTTTATTATTTTCGGCGTAATTTCCCCATTTAAGGACTGCGTTTCGTTGAGCCTTAATATTCTCTTTTGGTGTCCCCAAGGAATAATTTTGCGGATATTCGTAGATAGCTAACCCCCCTTCATTATTTCCGACTTCTTTAATATAGTATTTGATCTCTTTTTCTACCTCTTTAGGGGTTCCTTTGACATAGGTGGTTTGAATATTCGAACACAACCAAAACGCCATTTTCCTTTCTTCAGCATATTGTTTAAAGTTTTCGACGCCGGTCATATGTGGACTATCAAACTCCATTACATCTATGCCAATTTCTACAAACTGTGGAATCAAATCCCCTACATCGCCGCAGCTGTGTAAGATAAAATCCATTCCCAAATCGTGTATTAGATCACTTAATTCCTTTAAAGGTTCGAAAAAGAATTTTCTAAAAATCTGTGGAGATAAAAAAGGACTATTTTGCGTTCCAAAATCGTCTGCCATTACCATCGAATCTAAACTAGGATAATATTCCTTATATTTCTCTGCTTGGGTTTTATAGTAGGGCAATAGTTTTGCTATCAGTTTTTGTACTTTTTTTGGATTTCGCGCAAAATCAACGAGCAAATTATTAAAACCCCTGATTTGGGAAGCTTTCGTAAATAACCCGTCAGGACCATAAGAACCTAAAGTATATCTATTCCTTCCCAAAAATCTCATGATTTTTGACCTCATGAGCCGATATCGTTTGGGTTCTGAGACATCCGGAATTTCGAGTTCATCTAATCCATCCCAACTCTCTTGAAGAGGACCTTGAAAGGGATGTCCCATCGTTTTATCTTTACTTTCAATTCCGCTAGATCTCCATAATACCCCCCATTCATCTATGCTGGTATGAGGATATTTCCACCACTTTTTTGAATATCCTGCTTTTTTCCTATATTCCTTTTTCCAATTATAGACGAACCACCTTACTAAGCGCGAGGATAAGGTATATGCGCCTCCTTGCACATGGGGGGGATATTTCTTTGGTTGCCACGATTTGGGCTCAAACTGCATTACAGGAAAGAAATCAGTCTTTAACGAAATACACGACATAGGAACTCTATCTGGCTTATTAAAATGGAACGCTCGTTTTACCCGTTCTTTACTTTTCATTTTTAGAAAACTTCCTCTTTCATGCTGAGGGTGGGGTTTTAATTTTATAATGATAAATTATTATAATAAATTTTAATTCTTATTATTCAGAATCTTAGGATTTTTTCTATTATGAATGATGAAAAAGAACATAATGTTGAATCTTGCCCACATTGTGGAGCGAAAACTCAACCACATAACCCTTATTGTCCCAAATGTGGGAGGCTGGTATTTAAGGGCTCAGAATCCCCATCCTCGAAAAGGATTAAAAAAAGAAAGGAATCAAAAATTAGGGTAAAGGACGGAAAATATCAGAGAATTTGTCCTGGCTGCGGTTCTATAATTAATTCAAACGTCTTGGAACAGTGTCCTATTTGTAATACTCGACTCGAACCGGTTCCAGAAAGTGTTAAATCGCAACCAAAACAGCCCGGATTAATTTTTACCGATAAGAAAAAATTAGAACTCGAGGAAAATCTTAGAGTCAAGAAAGACAAATGGAATCTAAAAGAAGGGTACAATGCATTTGGCAATTCCATATTGATTTACATCACTGTGAATCTATTATTATTCATCCTCTTATCGTTTACACTTACTCCGGAAGATCCTCTTCAAACGACTTTCGCGCTTGATATGACCTCGATTTTACTCATTCAACTTCCAGAAGTGTTTTTTGGACTATATCCGATCTTGTATATTCTGTTCCATAAACACCACTTATCTAAAATAGGTTTGCATTCAAGCTCAAAAAAGTTAACCAATGCCCTTATTATTGGAATAATTGGGGGACTTGCCCTAGTCTTGGTGAATTACCTCAATGAATTTGTTTTAGATCTATTTTTTGCTTCTGGATTTGATATTTTCGGTCTGGAATCGTACCTCAATGAAACATATCGAGTGATCCAAAATGCGGATGCCGTTATGATTCTTCTTTTGGTTATTTTATTAGGCTTGGGTGCCATTTCCACTGAATTTGTATTCCGGGGTGTTCTTCATAATACACTAAATGAAAAATTTGGGAGGACTTGGGTTGTTATTGTCCTGACAGCTTTAATCTATGCTGCTCTTTATGCCTTATTTTCAATACCGTTAGGTTTAGTATTTTTCGTAGTCAATTTCATTTCCTTTCTTCTTTTAGGGATGCTTTATGAATACAATGGAAATCTTTATAATACAATTATTGCGAGCGTTCTTTATAATATCATAATAGTATTAAGTATGGTGCTCCTTTAGATTTTTCAGTTTATCCTAATTTCTATTTTATTATATGGATAAATTAGAGAATCAACATAAAAATTTAATAATTAGAAAAATCATCTATCTGTTGTAGAATAAGTATCTTTATGATTTTTTATATTCGACATTAATACGACTTTATTTAAAAGAATGGGAGCAATTAAGTTTGGTAAGAAAAGTTTATCGAAATAAAGGAAGCAAAGAGAATGTAATCATTTCGCTTTCTGGCGCGCATGGAGTAGGAAAATCCACAATTTTTTCATTATTAAAGAAAAAATTTGAAGATAATCCCAAATTCAAATTTTATCCTGAACGGTATGTTGAAAGACCCCCCTTTCCTTTTGGATCTTCTGATAAACAAGTCGCATTTCGGAGTGAAATTCATTTCCTCCAACAACTTATCCGGAGAAATAAGAGTATCACTAATTATGATAAAAGATATAATGGTCGCATCCTAATTCTTGACCGAACGCCACTTTGTGTCTTGGTGTATTCAAAAAGCCTCTATTTAAAAGAAAAAGATTATAATCTTATTCTCGATACCTACAATTCGATAGAGTGGAAAGAAGATTATATCATTTATCTCACTGCAAAACCGAAAACCATAATGAAACGTATCTTGAAGCGAGGTTCCTTGGATCCGAAAAGAAGAGAATGGAATGAAGAACAACAAGATTATTTGCTTGAAATTTTATCATATTATAAAATGATTCTTCTAACGCCTGAGAATATGAAAGATAAGGTATTTGTGATAGAGACCGATGGATTAACTCCTCGAGAAGTACGTCAAAAAGTAGAAAAATATATTAAAAAAATTACGGGCTATTCTTCAGAAAAGATCAAGAATCATCCTCCGACCCAAACAAGATTAAGTTTTTTTACTTAGGAAATAAAAACCTAAATTAGAAAGAAATAAATCTTTTAATTTTATAATAATAAATAGTAACATTCATTCTAATTACTACCTTAAAAGGTATTTTTACTATGTCATCGATGGAAACTTCAAAGCGGCAACAAATTATGCAAATTCTTAAAAAAGAGGAGGAACAAACAGATTTAGAAAATCTTGCTGTACTCTCTCGAGTAGGGCTCCGAGTTGCCTCTGCAGACTCTACAGACTTGGATGCTGACGCTGTTAATGCATCAAGTACTGCGCTTACTGATTTAGGGATAAAATTAAGTGAAGCCACAGACCATGGATCACTAAAAGAAATTTTGCTTCATAATGAATCGGGCTATAGTATTTTAATAGCAATTAATAACGAATATATTATCTTTAGTGCGTTAAAAGCGATGTATCGGGTCGGATATTATTTAGCTTATTTGCGTGACCTGTCGCGAAAATTGAATAAGCTAATTTCAGGGGACGAGGAAAGCGTCATGTCATTATCATTGGAAGAGTCCGAAAAGGAAAAGTTGGAAGCGAAAGAGGAGGAAAAACCCGAGAAGAAGAAATCTCCCTTAAAACCCTCCGTGGAGCAAGATAAAGAAGCGTTAGACGGTATTCTCGATTTCTTTGATGAGTGGTCTCCAGAATCTGCTGAAGACGTTGGGGAGTTAGAGGGCTCACCAGAGGATAATATAGTATCTATTCCCGAATCAAATGTGGTTTCCATTCCTTCTGAAGAAGCCGCCCGAGTTGGTGGAAAAGAGATACCAGAAGGTCCCAGCGAGGAATCGCTTGAGAGTCTAGCAAGCGTAGCCGAAGGAGCTACTACTCCAACTTCAACTGAAGCTAAACTGGATACTGGTGTCAAGGTATATGACGATGAGATACCGCCAGTTCCCTTAGAAGATTATACTCCAATAATGGTTGAGGAGGGAATGCAAGGAGAACAAGCGACGCAAATATCTCAAGTTGAGGAAGCGCAACCAACTCAAGAAGAGGAAATACAAGGAGAACAAGCGACGCAAATATCTCAAGTTGAGGAAGCGCAACCAACTCTGGATGAAGAACCTCCTGCTGAAGTTGAGGAAACAGAGGAACTACCCCCATTAGAAGAAGTTCCGGATTTTGATGAGGTAAACACCCCTGATTTTGGTAGTATGGAAGCATCTGAGTATGAAACGGACTTTGTGTTGGACGAAGAAACAGAAGATTTAGATGAAGCCCTTGAAGAATTAGGGTATGAAGAGGAAGAAGAATAAAATCGGTATTCTTTCATTATTTATTGCTGATCTTTAAAACTTTTATAGTTATTTCTCTTATGAATAATATGAATATAAGAAATGATAATACAAATAATTCTGATTTATCGTCCGTAAAAGAAGAACCACCGTTAAAGAATTATTTGCTGTTTTCAATGCCAAGAGCTTCTACATCAATTGTCCTTACCGTTGTTGACTTCTGTATTCTTTTTCTCTATAAAAAAGGCTATGGCTTGACCCCTTTCTTGATCGGAGTTTCTTTAATGATGGGCAAATTCGCAATTGCAATCTCCCAATCGACCATGGGATGGCTTTCTGATAAAATGGATACACGATTGGGAAGACGAAAACCTTTCATGCTTATCGGAGCTCCCGCTTTATCTATTTCCTTTTTATTGCTTCTTTTACCCCCTATTTTTCTTGGTGCAAATCCAGTGCAAATAGATCTCTTTATCTGGCTTCTTATCTGGGATGTCTCATTCCAATTCTTTTATGGATTTTTAACCACACCCTATCAATCATGGATGGCAGAACAATTTAAAGTTAATCAGCGTCCTAAAGCGTCAGCATATCAAAATGTATTTAATTATTTAGGAACTGGGATTGCACTTCTGTTAACGATGGTAATCCTTCCGCAAGTCTTACAAGACTTTCTTAAAACCCAGATTTTAGATTTTAATTTTATAATTATTTTAATTTTATTCGCTATTGTTACCATCGTGTTATTTTATCTCTCCGCACTTTTCTTACCAAAAGAAAGGACAGAACCCGGGGAATGGAGTTTTATAGAGGATTTTAAGAAAATTTTCGAAGATACCAATTTTATCCATGTATGTCTACTGGTGGGTATTGCATCTCTCACATGGTCTATGATTACGGGAGTTATGCTTGATTATGTAAATGAGGTACTTAAGCTGACAGAAACAACTCACACACTCTTAAGCGCGGCCATATTAGCGTTAGGGGTGATTACCGCGTTATTTATCTGGAAAAGAGTGATTGCCAAGTCCGGAAAAAAAACTGCGCTTAATTACATTCTTCTATGGGCAATTATTGTCCTTCCTTTCACAGCAATCTTACCCATTTTGCCGTTTGAGAATTTTCTACCTCCTGCCCTTATTTTAGTGGGAATTGTTGCCGCTGCCTTAGGTGGGTGGTATTTATTTCCGTATATCATCTTTGCTGATTTAGCCGAGAATGATCAAAAATCCACTGGGGAAAAAGAGCTCAAAGCGGGACTATATACGGGATTTCCAAGTATTCTCCTGAATATATTTCAAGCATTTGGATTACTGTTAGTGGGGTCCATTCTTGAACTCCCATCATTTCCGAATAAAGGTTATTCGTGGGGATATTTGCTATGGGGTCCCATAGGATCGTTAATTCTCATTATTGCGCTGCTATATCTAAGAAATTTTATCACTTTGGATTTTGGCTGGGAAAAGGATAGATAGATAGATAAACCTAAAATTATCATCTAACTATTTAATTTTTTTCTTTTATTTCTAGAATGAGGAAAATTGAGAAAAATTAAAAATAATAAGAAAAAATGTTAGGCAATAAGGATTGGATTTTCTACTTGTTTAGTACCTGTATCTGCTATCTTTTTCCACAATCTTGACATCTGTTGCTTCTGGTCCTTTTCCGTCATCGGATTCTTGGACTTCAAATTCCACGATATCTCCTTGATCTAATTTCTTAAACCCGTCCATATCGATATTGCTGTAATGTACAAACACGTCCTCTTCTTGGTCGTCAAGACTGATGAAACCATATCCTTTCTTATAGTCAAACCACTTAACAATCCCTTGCTTCTCGCTCATGGCAGTTCTCCTTTCTTTTTACTTCTATTTCTATTTCGTTCAAAATTATAATATATTATTATAAAGATTAATAAATCCCTATTAAAAAGTTTTTTTTGATTTGCGAAAAAGTAATAGTTTATTTTATTGAAGTTTTTTATAATTGCGTCTATTAGAATCTTTTACATTAATTTGAAATTTTGACTCCCATTTACTTATAATAAAACTATTCCGTTAAAAACAAATTTGATTTGAAACTATGTAAAATAGAATGTCCGTTTTTGAAAAAGTGCTGGAAATATATCAAAATAACTATCTCTGCCCATACTGTTTGGGACGAATGTTTTCATTGTTAGCAACGGATACCACGAACCTCGAGCGAGGAAAATCGCTTCTCCTTGGGCTGACAATGGATTTTCACAAAGCGCTTTTATGGGGGACTGGAGAGGAAAGGGACGGAGCACGAGAAAATTTAATATTACTGGCGGAAATGGCCAAGTTTGAATCAGCCCAAAAAGTTTTGGAAAAGAAAGGAATTTCTTTTTCCGAAAAAGCTCCCGAACAGTGTTATCTTTGTCAAAATATCTTCTCTCACATTGAAAGATATGCAAATAAAGCGATAGATATTATGAAAGACTGGGAATTTAACCATTTTCTCTGCGGAACTAGTCCAGCAGGTCAAATTATCAATAAAGAGGACCAATTCAAAGCGGAATTTAATCTCACACATACGGAAGCCTTCAAAAGCCATTTTAACCGCGAAGTGGGAAAACGGATTGCTTATCAGATTGATAAACCTGTGGAATTTCAAAATCCCCATCTCACCCTCATCTTTTCTTTGGACTACGACTCTTTCGATGTCGAAACGATTGTAAAATCAGAATATATCTTTGGGAGATATCAAAAACTGGTGAGAGGGATTCCTCAAACACATTGGTATTGCGGCAATTGCCATGGAAAAGGATGCGAAGAATGTAATTTTACTGGAAAACAATATCAAACTAGTGTAGAGGGACTGATTAGCCCTAAGTTTGTCAAAGAGGCGAAAGCAGAGGATTCCAAGTTTCATGGAGCGGGACGAGAGGACATCGATGTAAGGATGTTGGGGACTGGAAGACCATTCGTAATCGAACTCCTCAAACCAAAAATCAGAAGTATTAATCTTTCAAAAATTCAGGAGTATGTTAATACAACCCACCAAGGAAAAGTAAAAATTACCAATCTTCGAAAAAGTTCAAAAGAAGAGGTCATTAAACTCAAACAAGAGGCAAAAAATACCAGAAAAGTATATAAGGCTCATGTAAGGGGCACAAAAGACTTAACTGAAAAGGAATTCCATACTTCATTATCGCAGATTAAAGAATGTATTGAAGATAAAGAAATCCAGCAGAGAACCCCCAATCGTGTAGCTCATCGTCGGGCGGATAAAATACGAGAGAAGAAGATTTATTCGATTCAAGGAGAATATCTGACTCCTTCCAGCTTTGAGTTCATCATAGAATCGCAAGGGGGGACTTATATTAAAGAGCTAATCCATAGTGACGAGGGTAGAACTCGTCCCAGCATAGCTCAGATTATGGACGATGATCTTACTTGTGAAACTTTGGATGTATTGAAAATTAAATATTAAGTATACAATTTGAATACTTTTATCGCGGCAACTGAACAATTTCTTAGTATCTCATAAGATATTCATTTTAACCAAAAAATAAATAAATTATGAAAGATATAAACAAATATCAGATTTAATTTTCTGGAGATAGAAAGATGACTTTACATAAAGGATATCGAAATAAGACCCGACGTGTGCATAAGAAGAAAGCTCGAGAAGGGGGCTTAGGGTCAATTGATAAATATCTTGTTGAATATAATGTTAACGATAAAGTAGATATCATTACGGACCCTTCTAAGCATAGACATGGAATGCCTCATCGACGATATCATGGAAAGACTGGCACCATCGTGGGCACTAGAGGGCGCTGTTACGAAGTGGAAGTAAAACTGGGAAAAAGCAAAAAATTGTTAATAGTTGGAAAAGAACATATTAAAAAACGGACCACCTAAAAGAGGGAGAAAATCAAAAGATGTCTGGTCGAAAAATACGGGAAAAGATTGTGTCGCTTCCTGAGGTCAAAAAGATTATGGAAAAAGTGAAAGAGAGCAAAAAATTAATCGATGAAGAGGAGGAAATGTCTCATTTTCAAGAAATCACCTTTAATTACGTTAATAAATTTGCGAAAATGTCCGAAAAAGTCGCGTTAAAAGTGAAAAAACATTTAATGGAGGAATATAACTTAGGGGAAGATTTCGCAATAAATATAATTAATATTGATCCCCAAACGATTGAAGAATTACGAGTAATTCTTGAAAAGTCTCCAAAAGGAAAAGGATTTGATGATGAAAAGCTACAAGAAATTCTCTATGAAATCAGTGAATTGAAAAAATAGATTTTAGCTAATTATATTACCAAAGATTTTTTAAGGTTAAATTGAATTAAATAAAATAATATATTATCCTTTACTCTTATTTAGTAGCAAATTAATTAGTTATACATCCAAATTTAAAGATATTTGGAAAAGAGAAATCTAAAATATTTATTAAAAGAGTTGGTTAAAATGTCTAGAAGAGATAGATATAGACGATCTCATCGTAAAAGTCATGATCGCCGGAGAGGTCGAAAACCCCATAAAAAAAACCAATTTATTAAAAAAGAACGGGAAGTTGCAATATTGGATGTACTATTACATGGACATCTTGATGAAAGCAAACCGAGTTGGGCAAAAAAATCAATCGCACAAGTCCTCACATTTGAAGATTTTGTGCTCTATGAGGTTGAAATCCCTGATAAAAAGAGTGATATTCAAGTTCAAGAAAAGCAAACATTTGAGAAATTTAGGAAAGAGCAAAAATTGGGAAAGGTTTTAAAGAAAATTGATTATGATGATCTAACCTCCACTTCAAAGGCATTAATTGAACCAATTCTTGAAGAAAAAGTAGAAGAACTAGAAGGTAAATTTATTAATTTTTATAATAAATCCACTTCCATTACGCCGCGTATGCATGCACTTAAATTATTACCTGGCATAGGTAATAAGCATATGTGGGAAATAATTGAAGCAAGAAAGAAACAGAACTTTACAACCTTCCAAGATATCATAGATCGCACTAGTATCTCTAATCCCAAAAAACCTATAGTGCAGAGGATAATCAAGGAATTACAAAGAGACGCAAAGTACTATCTATTTTCAAAGACTAAGAAATATGAATAATCTTTTCTATGTTCCATGAGATCTAAAATTCAAGGTTTATTAAGAGATTTAAATATCCGCCCTAATAAACAATTAGGGCAAAATTTTCTAGTAGATGAGCAGATTCTCGAAAAAATTATGGAATTCGCAGCTATTTCTGAGTCTGATAATATTCTTGAGATAGGGTCAGGGCTGGGGATCTTGACTGCTGAATTGCTGCGATTTGCTGGGAATGTCTACGGTATTGAAATTGATGGGACATTGACGAACTATTTAAAAGAAAAGTTTAAAGATTCAGAAAACTTCCACCTCATTCATGCAGATATTTTGGAGACTGAGCTCCCAAATTATTCAAAAGTGGTTTCAAATATTCCCTATTCTATTACGGGTCCGCTTTTCGAAAAAGTCTTCTTTCGAAAATCTCCTGTTCCAGGAATTCTTACGATTGAAAAGCGACTTGCAGATCGGATATTTTACGAGACTAATTATAAAAACTTCTCACGGATCACGGTATCTGTAAATTCATTTTTAAAACCTGTGAAAAGGATTAAGGTGCCGAGGACCTCGTTTTATCCCGCTCCGAAAATCCCTCTTAGTCTTATTAAATTAGTCCCGAGAGAGCATATTTCCCCTTTTTTGCAAGATCTAGAATCCCGGGAATTTTACTTGGATTTTCTTGCGGGAATTATGCCCTATAAAAATAAAAAGATTTCAAATGCTCTTGTCTACTATTCTAAAACTCGAGATCTTAGTAAAACCCTAAACAAGAAATTTATCTTAAATCTCTTGAAAGAAAACGATTTCCCCGACAAGAAGCTCTTTATGTATTCTATTGACACTTTCATTAAATTAGCAAAACAAATATACGTATACCGGTGAAATGCTGATTAAAAACATCGAGCCTATAATAAATGTTGCTGATGATGATGTATATTACCCTTCTGACGATAGTTACTTAATACTCGATTATTTCAGTAAATATATCAAAAGTAACCGATTTGATTCTATCCCTTTTGAGCAAGTTGATATGATCTTAGATCTTGGGACCGGTAGCGGCATAATCGCTATTTATTTGGCATTACTTGAAAAAAGATGTGATGATTTTTCTCCAGAAATTTATGCATCTGACATATCAGATGAAGCCCTAAAGATCGCCCACAGTAACGCATGCAAAAATCACGTGAGTCCACAAATCCAATTCATTAAATCCGATCTTTTTCAGTCATTTTCAAGTGAATTGAAGAACTCCTTCGATATCGTTATTTTTAACCCTCCTTATCTCCCTTCCTTCTATAATGTGGGGGGAAAAAGCAATAAAAACCTATCAGAAGACAGAATTTGGAATGGAGGCCCTAAAGGAATAGAAGTAATCTTAAAGTTTCTTGATTCGGCTAAGAAATATATTACAAGGGATAAAAAGAGTTATCTTTATTTTATATCCTCAAGTAAGGCAGATTTAAGGCAACTAAATCGGACGCTCTCTGATTTGGGATATATGAATCAAGTAATAGAAAAAAAACATGTATTTTTTGAAGATATCTACTTAAATCGGGCCTTTTTACAGTGAATTTTAAAATGGTCTTCGGTTTCTTCGTTTTTCTACTAGATTAATGCCATGTTGAGAAAGATTTCTGTTTAAACTTCTAAATAATAGATTAATTTCATGTTTTTTAAAGACAGCTCGCTTGTGAGCTTCTATTTGTGGAATGGGGAGACCAAAGGATTCATTTAAATTCGATACAGGTAATAAGATAGAGGAGATCAGTTGTGCTTTCTCTGCGGCTTTATTAATTGTTTCTTCTTCATCTGTAAAGAATTCTATTCGGCATGGAGTGTCATATTTCGCGGTCTTAAAGTAATAAGCATAAAAATCTAGAGGAAAATGATATGAGATGTCCTTCTTAATTCCCGTGTCACGGATCATCTCTTGTTCTCTTTTACATTGGAAGATACAACTTCTTTCTCCTTTAGATAGAATGCGATTAAATAAATCCACATCATTAAAGTATTCCATAACGGTTCGGTAATTCATTTTTATAATTTCCATCAATTCGGGGTTATTATTCTGGGGCTTTAGTAACTGAATTGAGTCTCTTAACAGATGAGTCAAGGCAGAAGACCTGGTATCTTTGATGGAACCAACTAAAAGAATCCCCTTTTTCTTACAATTTTTATATAATCGTTTATATTCGAGTAAAAGATTGTTATACTTATTGAGTACCTCCTTATCTTTAGAAAAGATGTAATTTATGGGCATAATAACAATGGATCCATCTATAATGATCAAATCAATAGGTGTCCTATCCTCTTCTATTAATTTGTTCAAAAGATTTAATTCCATAAATTTCATATTCATTGATAATTCCGATTCCACGGAACTTTCGAATCTATTGATATAATTCGCCTTAACTTGATAATTATTAAAACCGTTTAAATCAGGATAGTACTTAATGTTTGCGGAATGATTTTGACGAAACTGATAGATTACGGCAATCGTCTTAAGAAAAGAAAAATCCACGTTCAGAAAATTTTTTATTACCGAGCTTCCGTCCACACTGACAATATTTAACCCCCGAATATTCGATTTCTTGACCTTATGTATTAAACATGCTTCCTTAATGTCATAATGGGGATTTTCAATAAATTGAGAGAAATTAAACTCCGGAATCTGTTCAGTAATTAGTGTTACAAATCTTTTTTTGATTTTTTCTATGTTAATATACTCTTTTGTAAGATTTTTCAAATTTTTCAATAATAACTGTTCTTTGGTGGAACCACTTTCTTGTTCTTCCAGCGGAGAGGGATTTACCCTTGAGGAAAATTCAAAATCTTCTCTTATCGTCATTATTTAATCATTATTATGCTTTCTAAATTAACAATTAAGAGGGGTTTAATTTATTGATTTTTAAATCTTATTGAAGATACAAGAAAAATATTTCAAGATTAATAAAAAGAAGAAAAATGAATTTAGGCGTCAATTCCTGGATATTAATTGGATTAACATTATTAGAAGTTCTTTTTGTCATTATCCCTCCGTTGATTTCTGCAAGAATAGAAAACCATACTTTTCGAGAAGAGCTCAGAAATATGGGTTTGAGGCTTGCACGAAACCCCCTTATGATAAGATTGCGGAGGATCGGGCTTGGGTTACTGGGAGGATTGCTTTTTTATTTGATCAGTGGATATATTACAAATTTTTTTAGGAATTTTATTGTTGAGCAACTTTTTGGGACTGAATATATTGTTAGAGCCGAAGAAAATGTAATAAATACCTCTCCCGTAACCCCAACTCTAATGCAGATTATAATTTTGATTATTATGCAAGTTTTTGTGGTGGGTATTTGCGAAGAAGCCTTCTTCAGGGGCTTTATGCTGTCAAAATTGGAAGATAAGTTACCTTCTGGCGTTGGAATAATCTTATCGTCCTTAATATTTGCAATTTATCATGTTCCGCCGTTTATAGTCCCGCTCTCAACCATTATTACTTTTTTCGGGTATTACTTTAGCTTTGGCGTTCTTTTATCTCTCGTGTTCAAGTTTTCCGATAACTCTTTATTACCTGGTATAGTGGCTCATTCATTTTTTAATATTCTACTAATTTTGGTTTGAAAATATGGCATGGGGCTTTATTAGGCCGAGACACTCCATCTTTTTAAATTTTTTAAAAATGAATTATAAATTAATATAAGAACATTAAAATGAAATAAGATTAAATAATAATTAGGATATAGTTAGAATATTGTCCTTACTAAATAAAATTTTAAAAATTAAAGAACTTAATGGAAATATTAATCTGAATCAAAAAAACCCTCTTTACTGAATGGTGGATGTCAATAGAATGACAGATTATGATTTTACATTTAAAATTATGATGTTAGGTGATGCTTCAGTGGGAAAAACTTCTTTAGTACTGAGATATATTAGCGGTTCATTTTTAGATGATTTGAAATTAACAATTGGCGTTGATTTTTATAGCAAAAATACTGTGGTTGATGATAATAAGGTAAAATTGCAGATCTGGGATTTTGGGGGAGAAGAACGGTTTCGCTTTCTTTTAAGTCAATATGTAAAGGGTGCCAATGGGGCATTCTTTCTCTACGATATCACCAACTCCTTAAGTTTAGATCACTTACCCGATTGGACACAAATTATTCGGGAAAATGCAGGAGACATTCCTATAGTACTAATCGGTTCCAAAAAGGATCTTGAAGAATATCGCGTGGTAAGTTATGAAGAAGGGGTATTAGCGGCTCAGAAATATAACTTAGCTTCCTTTATGGAGTTATCTTCAAAAACAGGAGAAAATGTGGAAAAGGCGTTTAAAGTGATCACCAAAATCTTGCTGGATAAAACCAAAACAATCTAAGATTTATTTAATTTTAATGCAGATTAATTATTTTGTACCTCATCTTATTTATTATTAAAAAGGAATCTTCACAATTATGACTGATTTTAGCAGATTATTTTCACCGCGTGCTGTTGGAATAGTCGGTGCCAATGATAAACGGTTTGGTGGCGGATATTTCCTAAGAGGGTTAGTTAATATGGGATTTGAGCGGCCTCTCTATTTAATTAATCCTCGCCTTAAAGGAAAAACATTAAAAGGTTATGAAGTGTATGGCTCGCTCTTAGATATCCCGGATGATGTGCCGCTGGATTATGTAATTGTTGCAGTTCCCGCTCGAATCACCCCCAAAATTCTGGAACAATGTGGGAAAAAGGGAGTCCCTTTCGTAACGATTTTTACTTCTGGGTTTTCAGAAGTAGGAAATAGACATCTGGAGGAAGAGTTGCTGAAAATTGCAGATGAGTATGATATCCGATTATTAGGACCAAACTGTCTGGGGGTATTTGTCCCTGAAATAAAATTATCGTTTGCTCTGACTCTTTTGAAAGATACTTCTGGCCCCTTAGGGATGATTTTCCAATCTGGAGGATTATCGGTTTATACGTCTGCGATGGCCCAATCCGTGTACGGCGTTCCCCCGAGCAAAGTTATATCCATCGGTAATCAAATTGATCTGAATTTTGTAGACTTCTTGGATTATTTCTTAACAGATGAGGACACAGAAATTGTTGCTCTGTACCTTGAAAATATAAAAAGCCAAGCGCAAGGGAGGAAATTCTTTAGGGCTGTGAAAAAACTCACTCGCGCTGGAAAACCTGTTATTTTATGGAAGGTTGGCACCGGGGAAGCCTCAAAAGAGGCGATTGTATCACATACTGGTGGGTTGGCGGGCTCTCTTCAGATTTGGAAGGCGATGGCTAAACAAACCGGGGTATGTTGGGTGAATAATTCCCATGAATTGATTAATCTGGCAATGGCCTTTGAACATTTGAATCATTTACCCATTAACCGGAACTTTGCAGTTACTGCAGTTGGGGGCGGCGCCTCAATCGAAATTACCGACGTCTTTGAACAACATAATTTACACGTTCCCAAACTAACGGGCGAAACAGCAGAGAAATTTAAAGAATTTTTACCGGACGTTAATACCATTATCCGTAACCCATTGGACTTAGGAGGATCGGGTGCACGACCCGAGGTCCTCCATCGGACTTTAGTGACGTTAGATTCGGATCCAAATATTTCCGCTGTGGTATTTATTAAGCACTATGATTTTAATCACGAATTTATAGAAGAAATTAAAAAAGCGTATCAAGAAATGAAAAAACCACTGATCTGCATCGCTTATAAGATTATAGATGATACCAGCGATTATGCCCAAAAAGTCTTATTTAAACGGAAATTGTTTGAGTTAAGAGTGCCAATATTTGAATCTATTGAACTCGCAGCAAACTCACTTGATCATCTCTGCTCTTATAATGAATATTATGAACGAGTACACGAATAATTCCCGCTCTTTTCTTATCTTTATCTTTTTTTCTCTAAAGGTTGCCATACCTGCATTTTATTTGGCCCCCGATTGCCCCACGCATAGTATGGGATAGCCGTAAATTCGGAATTATTTGCTAATTCTCCCTTAATGATATTAATCCCTCCCAGCAGTTTCTCTTTGTAGATGACTTGAAAA
This sequence comes from Promethearchaeia archaeon, assembly GCA_046483985.1. Lineage (GTDB taxonomy): Archaea > Asgardarchaeota > Lokiarchaeia > Sigyniarchaeales > SOKP01 > JAWOCD01. The sequence goes on along the minus strand of JAWOCD010000013.1, from coordinate 6,563 downwards.
TGGGGTTTTTCCGCAATTGTTCCCTTGAAAATATCAATTGTGGGATTATCAATCTGCTCCATGCAGTATATTAATGGACCATATCGAATCGCAACTTTTCCACAGGTTGATTTTACCCGTGGCTCACTTTTTATTATTTTCGGTTCCATGAAAAATCTCAGTTGAATTTTATCCCCCCTCTCCCAAATCCTCCGAATTTTGAAATACGTACTCTTCTTCAACGTATTAGTGACAGCTTTTCCGTTAACAGCTAAGTTAGTGTCTTCTGCCCAATTAGGAATACGTAAAAAGAGAGAAAACTGACCGAAATTGGAAGGATCTATGTGGATTTGCACATCGCCGTGCCATGGAAAATGAGATTCCATTGTTATCCGCACTTTAGTATTCTCCAGAGTCAGTTGCACGGAGCTGCCGATGTATTGATGGATATATACCCCATTTTTTGTTTTGCTATAAATGTAATTTCCCAAGGAAGATATGGTCCTGGCAATATTGGGAGGACAACATGCGCAGATGAACCACTCATGACGCGTATCGTCTCCACAAGACTTAAGCGGGTTTGTATAGGTATATTTTAACCCGTCGATCGACTGACCTACCAACACCGCATTATATAACAGCCGTTCAATCAATTCGGCATATTTTGTTTTGCCCGTGATTTGCAGCATGCGCCAGTTCCACATAAGATTGCCGATTGCGGCGCATGTCTCTGAATAGGAGTCTGCGGGATCAAGTGCAAAATCCTTCCCAAATCCTTCGGTACTTTTTACCGTGCCCGTTCCCCCCGTAATATACATTTGGGCTTTAGTCATTTTCAGCCAGATTAGTTCTAATGCTTTTAATAGCTCTTCTTCCCCCGTTTCTGCATATAAATCTGCCATTCCGCAATATAAATACAGAGCGCGAACTGCGTGTCCCACGGGCTTTCGAATCTCTCGGACGGGCTTATGGAGCTGATATACCTTTCCATTAAGGTTTTCCCGTATTAATACAATAGCATCCTTTACAGTCATCCCGGTGAGATATTCAGGAGATTCCTCCTCTATTTTTGCCTCCGCCTCGTTTCCCTTTAGCGTATTTTTTTTTAATTTTTCTTTTTGCAGTTGCTCTGCTTTCCGTAAGAGCGAGGACGTATGGAGATATTGGTTCATAGCATACGTTTTAAAATGGGGAATAGTGCCGCGCCGCGTGAGAAATTCTTTCGCTAGTTTGAGATATTTGTTCTTTCCGGTATGTCTGTATAGATCGATCAATGCCATTTCAATCTCTTCGTGCCCTGGCACCCCCTTCCTGTGACGGGTAAGGTATAGGTGCACTAACAGGTCCGCGAATCGCTCAGCCACTTTTAAGAGAGTTGTATTACCGGTAGCCTTATAATGAGCGATGGCAGCTTGAAATAAATGACCCGCACAGTATAGTTCATGGGTTACATAGGTGGTGGTGAATCGTTCCTCCAGAAATTTAGTGGTAAAAAAGGTATTCACATAACCATCGGATGTCTGGGATTGCTTAATTAGGGTTACCATCTCTTCCACCATTTCGTGTAACCGTTTATCGAAGTTCCGACTGAGAATGTAGGATGCCCCTTCCAGCCATTTGTAGAGATCGGAATCCAAATAAAACAGTCCCTTTGTCATCCCTCTTTTTTGACCTGCCGTGATCCGAAAGTTGTCGAGATGTCCTTGCTCTTCTAAGTGCCGATGCTGGGCAAAAATGGAAATTTCCCGGTTGACTTTTTGTCTTTCGGACCAGAACGGGTCGCTGATGTGAACCTTTTCGAATGGAATGGGAACAATTTTGTAATAGGGCCGGTGAGCATTATAACTATTTTCCAACTGCATCTCCAACTAATCTATATTTCCTATTCATTTTATTATTTCTTGTTTGGATTCCTTTTTGCTCGTTTCGTTTCCTTTATTATGGCTTTCATTTTATCTTTTTTCCTTATATTGGAATGTATGACTTCATCTGAGCGATTTCCATCCTTAAATATCTTAATTGGATTCTTTTTCTTGAAAAGCTTAAGAACTTATAAATCCCTTCCATGGATTACGGTTGCTGCGCGTACTTCTGAGGAGTTCAATGCCTACAATCTTTTTCGATAGATCAGAATCACCCATTTTCGCGGAAACGTGGGTTGGATTGCTCATTGTTCTTTTTTTAAAAAAACTATTGAACTATTGTCCTTTTACAGTTATCATATTTTTTTGACAAAGTTCTCTCAATCGAAAGTCTGAGATTCGATCCTTTTTTTCCTCCGTGCTTGCTGGTTTGTCCATCTCCATTTTTTATGCCTTTACTAGGAAGTATCAATAATCAGATCAAAAACCCCTTCTATCTATCAATTTCCCTTATCAATAAAATTATTTGAATCTCATAAATAAAAAATCTTTTTTTTAACTATCTCATTTTTTTTGTCGATGGGAAAATGGTTGATCAAATTCATCAAACAACCATGATCAACCATCACATTTAAATAGAAGTAATACTAATTTTAATATAAATAGTTTGAATTTTCTTACTATTCCAAGTTCAAACTGTTTACAAATTTATACATTGGATTAAAAATAATAAAAAAACAAATAAGTGGAGGAATAAATAAAATGGGAGCTTTTGCCTGGTCACCCCTTCGATCACTAATGAAGAAGGCTGGTGCAGATATTGTAAGTCGTGATGCTGTCGATAAATTAATGGACTATTTGGAAGGATACGCTAAAGATCTAACCAATTGCGCGCTTGATATCGCAAAGCATTCGGGCCGCAAAAAAGTTACAGCAGGCGATATGGAAATCGCAATAGATTTAATCTAATTCACCAGAATTAGATTCATATTAATTTACTTTTTTTTTCTTTTTTGATTCGATTTTATTTGACCTAATTCCTTTTTTCAAGGCGTTTAAGTGTCACGACCAGATGTGAGAAGAATAACTAATATGTATCAAGAAAAATGTTAGTTATTTTTGAGATTTCTTTCTGAGCTGTGAAAATTGGCTCATCTGACACTTTCTACAAATTCTTCCTTCGCTTGTAATAAATTTCGATATATCTAACAGTTTGAATATTATATATGTATAGAGCTTGGCCATTAGTTATAACACCAAGATTCACTTCTAAGTGATAACTTTAAGAACGTAGCTGATCTTCATGATCTCTTACATCTTCGGCAGTAATGAATAATTGCTTTTGGTGGAGCTTCGGAATGTATTAAGTAGTTCTCTTCTTCACTTTCAAAAGGATTGTCTGCTAAATCCATTTTTTTTATATTGTTGAGATTTGATAATCCGCTTATATTTCTTATATCATTACTATTAAGAGAAAGTCTTTCTAAATTACCTAAATTCTCTAAGTTTTCAATCCTTTCAATTTTATTATGACTTAAAATTAACTCTTTTAATCTATTTAATGTGTCTAAGTTTTCAATCTTTTTAATATTATTATAAGACAATATTAGATATTCTAATTTTTTAAGTTCCTCTAAATTATCAATCTTTGTTATTAAATTTGATTCTAAATCAAGAAAAGTTAACTTTTTTAAATTGCGCAAACCTTTAATTTTTGAAATATTATTAACGCTAAGATCTAATTGTGTTAAATTATCCAGATTGTTTAAACCACCAATTCTATCTATGTCATTATAGCTCAAATCTAAACTTTCTAAATTCCTAAGACTATCTAAATTATCTATTGTTTTTATAGAGTTATAAGCTAAAGATAGAATCTCTAAATTAGTTAGATTATTTAATCCTCTAATTCTTTGTATCCCATTGTCGTCTAAGTGAAGTTCTTTTAAATTCCTAAGTTCACTTAGATTATTAATCTCATTTAAATGATTTAAACTTAAATATAGGACTTCCAGATCCTCCAAGACCTCAATCCCGTCTAATTCTTCTAAAAAATTCCCATTCAAATATAATATTTCAATTCGCTTTCTGAGATTATGTTCTCGTTACAGACTACAAAAACTTGACATTAGAAAAAAATAATCTCGAGGTATAGTAAAGTCCCGTGAAAAAACCTAAATCCTTGAATTACCCGCTGGTTTTGCTCCAGAATGATTTCTGCGATTTTATTGAAATTCTGGATCTTTTGGTACAAGCGAAACTTTTATTTTTTACTTCTAAGACCAAAAAATAAATATGAAGATGAGTATGTATTTTTTAGATATAAAGCCAATAAATACTGCAAGAGTAGGTGAATTCTTCCTAATGAGCAGAACGATTGAGGAAATTAAACCGGTTATTGAGCGGATACTCAAGAGTCACAATGTAAAACGTGCGAGCGTGTTTGGTTCTTTTGCTCGAGGGGAGGCAACCGCTCAAAGTGACCTTGATTTAATCGTAGAATTCTCCGGTAGAAAGAGCCTATTGGATTTAGCCCGGTTAAAATCAGAGATCGAGAAAAAATTACAATGCGGTGTGGATATTTTAACCTTTAATTCCATTCATCCCTTGCTAAAAGAACGCATCCTTAAGCAACAGGTAGGGATCTTATGAAGAAAAATGTACGTGTCTTTCTGAACCATATAATAGAATCTATAGGACTAATTGAGGAATATATTCGCGATAAGGAAAAAGAAGAATTTATTAATTCAAAATTGCTACAAGATGCAGTCATACCATATTTGGAAATCTATAGAATGAAAATATTAGAATATAAAGGATGGAAAAAAATATAAGAATATATAAGTATTTGTAATATAAGAATTAAAGAATGGTGAATGAGAAAAATGGGTAAAATTTTAGAAAATGGATCTTCAAAAACATCCTTACCCGATGATAAGAAGGAAGAGCTATTAAACCTACAATTACCAATACATTTGGACCAGAAAGCCAAATTCATAGAACAATTGCGAGGACATAATATAGCAATCTATGATGACCAAATTATAGCTATAGATAAATCACTCAGACAATTGTATAACACGCTGAAAAGCCTGATCCCTACAGGAGAAAGGTGTGAAATAGAATATATTGAAGAAGGGGCAACGGTCTATGGATTTAACTTTTAAAAAAAGTGAATATACTCCTTCTAGAGAATTTTGGGGAGATCTTTCAAAAAATCGCTTCGAAGAAATATTTGGTAATTCTACCAGATATATAGCTCGTTTACTTTTTAAAACTAATGATGCTCCCTTTGAAGCGATATATAAGTTTGTTATCGACACGGGGGCGTTTATTTCATATGCGCCCGATATGATCTTAAAACATTTACAGATTAATTCAGAATTTACGGGCTATATTCGTGGAGCAGCACCGCAGAAAGAAAACTGAGTCAAAGTTAAGGTCGCAAAAGTTCCTTTCAAACTAATAGATGATTTCAATAAAGAATCAACAGAATTATCGGGATGGTTTGCATTCCATTCATTTGATAGGGGGCCATTTCTTTTGGGGATGAAAGACATTCTTGAAAAAGTAGGAATTATAAAAAAAATTGATGAAGATCAACTTAAATTGCAATTATCTTAGATTTTTTCATATGGGCATTGACCAGATCAAATTCATAAATATCTGCAAGGAATACGGGGGCTACAATGACATCGAGATCTTAATGAACGCTCAGAAGGAGATCTATGACGACTTCGGGATCGAAACGGAATAGGGATGCCGACCCTTCGCATCTTTCCGATCTTTTTTCTTCAATAAGAATCTATACCCCGTATTTTTTTATAGCCCTCATCCATATTGGGCATATGAATTATATGTATAGTGCAAAGTGATGCGTAAGGATGAAAATAGATATCGATATGCTCACGATCATTGACGATGAGACGATTCGGATGGAGGAGAACCCGCCCCGCCAAGAGGGCGAAATAGGTCGGAATAAATTAGAACAGTTCGGGTGGAAAGTAATCGAACCGCCTTCCGAAAGCAGCGAAGATGGGGAGAAATGGATAGTGGAGAAAAACTCATATCCCATCCCCTATATTGAATTATTTTCTGAGGGGGGTGCTATTAAGATTCTTCATTTTACTTATTTAAGATTTCTATGATATCCGCTGTTGAATATACTTTTAATTTATCTTGTTTTAAAAAATGCTTATCATTTGTCCAAATACCGTCATTCTTTATTGAGAGTGCTAAAGCTATAAATGGCACATCTTTCTCGTCAATCTGCCCCATAATTTTTACTGCTTCTGGCATTTTTTTACTATATTCTTCCTCAGGAACGAATGTAATTTGCTCATGCACTAAATCCACAGTCTTCTTAACTTCCTCAAGCGGAACACCCATTTTTTCTCGAATTAATGGAATATATTTTTTTAATTCGGTATGATAATAATCAGGTAAATAAAATGTAAAATCTATGCTAAGAAGAATATCACGAGTAAAAGATGCTCGTATTAAACCTGAAAAGATAATATTTGTATCGATAATAAGTTTCATTCTTCAAGATGCTCAATGTAATATTTATGCCGTTTCCACATTTCTTGTTTAATCTCATCGCCCCATTTATCAGCATCCTCAAGCGTAATTTTGCTTTTTGCTGTAAGACGATCTGCTAACTCTAACTTCTCTAAATATTGCTTTACAGCAGATTGTGCTACTTTCTTCCAATCGATCTCA